>JARLHR010000256.1 GCA_031292145.1 Clostridium sp.
ATATGTAACTTATATGTTATCCACATTTTACTATTTTTTCAATACATTTTAAAAATTTATTATTTAAAATAATTGTATGTACAACACTCTTGTATTATAATATACTTGTCCATACATTTGTTAATATATAACTTATGTAAATGTATACTTAAAATAAATGATTATTTATTAATTTGGAGGTGTTCACATGGGAATTGAAAAAAAATTATTTGGAACAATGCCTAATGGAAAAGAAGTCGATATTTATACATTTGAAAATGCTACGGGAATGAAAGTAGAAATTTGTACTTATGGTGGTACAATTGTCTCCGCGCTAGTTCCAGATAAAAATGATCAATTTCATGATGTAATATTAGGTTATGATACTTTAGAAGATTATTTAAATGGAGATAAATATTTTGGAGCTATAATCGGACGTTTTGGAAACAGAATACAATATGGCAAATTCACCCTTAATGGTAAAGAATACAAATTAGCACAAAACAACGGAGACAATCACCTTCATGGTGGTATTAAAGGCTTTGATAAAGTAATCTGGGATGCTAAGATAATTGAAGATGAAGCTAATACATTAGAACTTTCCTATTTTAGTGCTGATGGTGAAGAAGGATATCCTGGAAATCTTCATGTGAAAGTCAAATATGTTCTTACTGAAGATAATGCTTTAGAAATAAATTACTTTGCGACTACTGATAAAGATACTGTTGTAAATCTCACAAATCATGCTTATTTTAACTTGTCAGGACATGCCTCTGGTGATGTTCTTAAGCAAAAGTTAATGATAAATGCAGGTAAGTTTACAACGAATGATAAATATTCAATTCCTACTGGTGAAATTGTGGATGTTGAAAATACACCTATGGATTTTAGAACTTTAACACCTATAGGTAAAAATATAGATTCTGATTACGAACAAATTATCTTCGGAAAAGGCTATGATCATAATTGGGTATTAAATACTGATGGTTCAGCTGACATTAAAGCTGCTCAAGCTGTTGATGAAAATACTGGTATAGTAATGGATGTTTACACAACTACCCCTGGGGTTCAATTTTATAGTTCAAATTTCCTTGATGGGTCTGATATAGGTAAGAATAATTCAGTTTATAACATTAGAAACGGTTTCTGTCTTGAAACTCAATACTTCCCCAATTCTATAAACTGCAGTAATTTCAAATCACCAATCCTTAAAGTTGGCGAAACATATAAACATAAAACAATTTATAAATTCTCCACTTTATTATAATAACTACATGATAATGCCCCTGAGAAAATTTTTCATTTTTATATAATAGATAGTTTTGCTTTTGCGCAAAACTATCTATTCTTTTAGAAATACCCAACGATTTCTAGTTCTATAACATTTTATTAATATATCGTTTGTCTAAATCCAAGCTCCACTTTCATCTAATGTATATCCATCAATTACAGTATTGCTTGCCATAGATCCATCAACATATAAATAGTACCACTTACCATTTACTTGCTGCCAACCTATTGCCATTGCCCCGTCATTTTCCAACAGATACCAAGTACCATTTACCTGTTGCCATCCTGTCGACATTACCCCATCATCTTTTAATAGATACCAAGTATTATTTACTTGCTTCCAACCTGTTTGCATAACGCCTTTTTCATCCATTAAATACCAGCTGTTGTTTACTTGTTTCCATCCAGTAATAGGTACATTGTTTTCGATATATTTCCAGCCTTGTTCACTCTTTTCCCAAATTCCTGTTCTAACTGCTTCTTGTTTTGTATCTGTGGCTGGCTTATTACTGTTACTTCCTGTAGAGTCTGTTATTGGTGTAGCTGAACTACTGCTTGATGAATGATGATGCGAACTACTGCTTGATGTTATTTGTGTAATCTTTGAAGTTATATCTTCAAAAACTTCATCTACAAATTTCACCACTAGTTTAATATATTTTCCTGCATCACTGCTAACTAATTTATAATTATCATCGTCTCCAATTAATTCTTTATTTTTAAAATCCGAATCAGATGATCTATACCATTCATACGTTACTGCTGCAGATGTAGTAACTATATTTCCATTCTTATCTATTAAATCTGCTATTAAAGTATTTCCCACTTCTTCTGTTCCTTTAATCTTTACTCCTGTTGGAACTCTGGATGATGGCTCATTATCATCATAATATGTGAATTGAACCGCACTGTCTGTAGTTTTCCCTACTTTTGTTGTTACTATAACGTTTACTACTCCGGCATCTCCTACTGGAGTAACTGCTGTTATTTCATCTTCACTATTTACATTGTAACTTTTAGCATCATTATCTCCAAATTTAACTCCTGTTGCTCCTATAAAGTTTTCTCCTTTTATTGTTACACTTGTTCCGCCCGACTTTGGTCCTGATTTGGGATTTATTTCTGTAACCATTGGTGCTTTATTACTTGGAGTTATTACTGTAACAATACATGTATCAGTAAAGTTTCCATCTTCTGTTGTTACTGTGATAGTTGTTGTTCCATCAGCTACTGCTGTTATCTTACCATTACTATCTACTGTAGCTACCTTTTCATCGCTTGATGTCCATTTCACATTCTTATTAACTGCATCTGATGGTTCTACTGTTGCAGTTAATTGGGCAGTATTTCCTGGTGCAAGACTAAGAGTCTTACTATCAAGTGTTACACCTGCTCCTGTTGTACTTTCAGTAGAAAACTGCCAATAATCAAAGTTAAATAAGTTATCGCTTCCATCTCCAGTAAACTTAAAGAAAATGCTATGAACTCCTTGAACAAATTTATCTAGATTACATTGAACTATTTTCCAATCTTGATTACCACCTGTAGAATCTACATTAAGGGTACCAACAAGTTGGCCATCTACACTATCTAGATGTATTTCTATTTTGCCACCTTTATCTGATGCAACATTTGCTTTAAATGTTCTAGCTCCATCACTTCCAAAGTCAGCATTTGATACAGCAAGCCAATCTCCATTATTTATACTTGTAACATCAAGGTTAACTCCTGCTTCTTGAGCTGATACATCACTACGTAATGCTGTACAGTCCTCAGTAGTGATACCTTTTTGCCAGCCAATGGTTTCAGCTTCCACTCTATTATATGGGTCAAGGTTTTTAAGCTGAGATATACCTAAATAGTCTCCTTGAACAGGTTTCATTTGCCCATTAGAATAATACTCAACTTTGTTAATATGTGGTGAACGATATCCATCTGATTTTGGATCAATAAGCTTTGCCACAGTTTGAGCATGATATACTACATACCATTGACCATTAAATTCAAAAACAGCATGATGGTTATTTCCACCAACTCCGAAGAACGCAGATGGATTTTTAAGGAAACTTCCCTGCCAAGTAAATGGTCCCATTGGATTATCACTTGTCATATAAGCAATTTCACCTGCTGTCTTATCTTCTGGATGTGAACCACTAAAATTCATACAATAAGAATAATAATATTTGCCATTATATTTATGAATTCCATTATCTTCAAACATAAAAGGTGCATCAATTACAGCTGCACTTCCATCAATAGATGTCATGTCTGCTCCTAATTTTATTACCCTTGAAGTTTTTGGATTTGCAATCTGATCTTGTGATGAATTACCATTAGTACTTGGTATACCTCCACCGAAGTATAGATATCCAGTTCCATAATCATCTACCAATACTGCTGGGTCAAAAAGCCATACAACTCCATTAACTCCAGGTGTACTCATTGTAACTAGAGCGTGTCCTATAGGATCAGTCCATGGTCCAGTTGGACTATCTGCTGTAAGCACTCCTATGCCACCTGCTCCATTAGCAAAATAAAGGAAAAATTTATCTTTACCATTTATAACTTTATGAGCAGCTGCTGGAGCCCAAGAAGCTCCTGCCCATTTTGCAATACCTTTTCCATTATTTACGCCATCCTTTCCAGCTACTGGAATTACGCCTTCATCTGTCCAATTCACCATATCGCTAGATGACATGACAAATACTCTATTAAGATTTGCAAAGTCATTAGATTTAAGACTTCCATCACTATTATATTGAAGTTCATCACTTGACATAAATACGTACACTCTTCCATTATAAGTTATAGCATAAGGATCTGCTCCTAATTTATAATCTCTAAGAGGATTAGAATATCCTGGAATCTTTGCAAGTGCACCTGATTTATCCATTGCCTTTAGTCCAATATTTGCTACAGCATTCTGAACATTATAAACAACACTTCCACCATCAGCATTTATATAATCTGTAGTGATTTGTGTAGTTGTATCAGATGGCACATAGCTGTTAACCTTTAGATTAATAGTTGCAAACAACTTATCTGAATTATTGTTAACAAAATTTACGTTGCTGCCAGATACACTTAATTTTAGTTGATCATCTGAATAATTATATGAAGTGGTTCCAGTAATATTTCCAGCATTGAAATCTACACCAGTTACAGTAAAATATTTTGGTATTGTAAATGAAGCATTAATTGATGTATATTGTCCTGTTGGCAATGCATCCATTTTTACCGGGATTTGTAACACTGTATTTGGAACTCCCATAACGCTGGATACGTCCTGTAAATTAGCATTTAATTGACTTGATTCTGTAGTTCCAGTCATTTGATTATTTACTCTGAAGTAATCAAAATCTACATAACCACCTGTTGATTTTGTTGCGTAATTAAATAATCCAAAACGAACCCCCATAAAATAAATTGTATCATAACTCAACTGAACCGGAGTATCACTTGCCTTAATCCAATTAGAGCCATCAAGACTATAATAAAAATATGCTTTATCAGTCTGGTTTTTAAAATCAAAATCGAGTTTAAAGTATACTTTATCCTGGGTAACAGGAGCAATTACTGTTTCAGTAGGTGTTGGTCCATCTGTTGAAGCACTTGCAAGAGAAGTACCACTTACTAATACAATGGATTTGGTTGTGCCAGACATTTTTACGCCTATAAATCCATATTTATTTTCAAATGCGGCAAGACCTGCATAATCCCCATCTTTCATCTTACTAATATCTATTGAAGTATTTCCTGAGCACTCTGGCCCAAAAGTTCTTTGAGTAAGAGTATTTTTAGCATAATTAATATTTTTAGCTATTCTTCCATTTTTAAGCCTTAAATATCCTGGACGATCTAAAAGAGACCAATTGTTGTTGTCAGGATTATGATTCCACTGCCATACTAATCCAAGATTAGATCCATTGTCATCATTTTCACCAGTTTTAGCTGCATCTGTTGGAGTAACATCAACCATTGAAACATCATCCACATAGAAATTCATCAAATCATTTGTTGGATCTTGTGCTGATGTCCATGATGTTTCAAGAAAAACAAGTGGATTATTAAGTAACGCATCTGATGGAACTGTATAAGTTCCTGTAATTGTTGCCCATTGACCTTTTTTTGCTGATACAGATGCTATATTCTTTATAGTCGTCCAATCTCCATCTTGGTAATCAATAATAAATTGTCTTGTATCTGGACCTGAATCATATCGAACTTTTGCAGAGAACTGATATTTTCTACCTGCTTGTACTTTATCTTTAATAGATTGCTGTGGACCTGATCCTGTAGTTTTTCTGTCAGTAATAAGCAAACTGCTTGAACCACTAACAGCTGCGCTACTTGTTACTGAAACAGTACAATTTTCATGAGCTGTCCACGGACTTTGTCCATCTTCAATATTGCCATTTGTGAGAATATTACCATCTGATGTGATATCTTTAAATGAAACATCATCTGCATAAAAGTCCATTAAATCATTTGTTGGATCTTGTGCTGATGTCCATGATGTCTCGAGAAAAACAAGTGGTTGATTAAGTGTTGCAGTTGTTGAAACTGTATAGGTTCCTTGAATTGTCGCCCATTGACCCTTGGTTGCATTTACTGTTCCCATAATCTTTATAGTCTGCCAATCTCCATCTTGATAATCCATATTAAATGCTCTTGTATCAAGGCCAGCATCATATTTAACTTTTGCTGAAAAATAATATGTGTGGCCAGCTGTCAATTTTCCAGTAAGTGATTGTTGTGGACCAGTACCTGTAGTCTTTCTGCCTGTGGTAAGTATACTGCTTGAACCACTTACAGCCGCTGTGTTAGATACTGCAATCGTTCCATTCTCATGTACTGTCCATGGATTTTGTCCATTTTCAAATCCACCGTTTACAAGAAGTTCTGTACCTTGACTTGGATCAAGAAGTGTTGTTGTTGTAGTTGAAGTTGTAGTACTTGAATAATTTGTTACTGTATGGTAAGATCCAGCTGTTGGTGACACTGATTTCTGATTAAATTCATCAGATTGAACAATATTAAATTTCAAACCATCTGCTGAAATACCTGTATCTGAAGTACTAGTAAATGATGGCCATCCATCACTACTCCATGTTGCTGGACAAAGATAAGGACAACGTCCAACTGCTCCAGAATCTTTAAATAATAAACCATACCATTTTCCATCAGGTGTATCAACCATTCCACCCTGCGCTACACCATTATCATTAATAGTTTTTCCATCGTACGTACCATCTATTGTATCTGCTCTATGCACTATTTCAGTACGTTTATAACCCGTTGGCCATGAAATATTGAATATATAATACTTACCATTAATTTTTTGTATATGAGAACCTTCAGCTGGAAGTCCTCCTTTGCTATTATCCCAACCTGTAGATACAGCACTTGCATTTGAAATGATTGTTTTATCAAGACCACCTTGTTTGAATCTGAATGGTGATTCTTGATCTGATGTAGTGTGTTCAAGTTCTTTAATTTTAATATCACCAGTACCATAAACTAAATACGTACGATTATCATCATCAATAAAAAACGACTGATCATGATAAACACCAGAAAGTTCTGATTTTATCCATGGACCGTTTTCTATATCTTTAGTTTGAAAAATATATGTTTTTCCTGCACTATTAGAAGCAAAAGTAACATAAAAATATGTTCCATCATATTTAATACTGCTTGCCCAAGAGCCTTTTCCATATTCATATTCACCATTCCTAAGCGATTGATTGTCTCCATCACCAAGTATATCATATACGTAATTAACTATTTCCCAATTTACCAAATCCTTAGATTTCATTATAGGAACCCCTGGATTCATATGCATTGTAGTACTTGTCATATAATAACTGTCTTCTACTCTTATGACATCAACATCTGGGACATCAGCCCACATAACTGGGTTCTGAACAGTACTTTTGGTATCCGTAGCATATACTGGTGTTATTGGCAATAAACTAGTTAGAAATGTAAAAACTAACAAAAGTACTCCTAATTTTTTATGCATTATATCAACCTCCTCCTATTTTACTATTGCACCTCATTATCTGTTCCTATCTAAGGCACACTCAAAAAGTATATCGGAACTTATATTTGCAACTTTGGAATTGTTATTTATTTTCGTGTGCCTAACTGGATTTCAAACTTAGTATTTTAGGGATCAAGATATAACGTCAAACTATACTTTATGGTATGAATTCTAAGTTACAAAGCCGCCTTGTCAAACGTTTACATTGATTATAAAAAATACTCTAATATATTTAACTATTCCTAATTATTGATTTATTATTGAAATCATTGATATTACCTTTAGTAACCTTAAAAATCATTTATCCTTAAATACATTATTATCCTCCCCCTTCATTATTCAATTTCGTTTCCACTTAATCCCTTTTTGATTATATAATACAAAGGCGAAAAATTATTTGTACTTTTCAGAAATTTTGTATACTATTAAGGACTTTGCTTACTTTTTAAATATTATATAGATATCTACGTAAACTAGACTTATGACGCAATCTACCAAAATCATATGGATATCCAATTTATATATTTGACTTATGTTATGTTTAAATAGGAACCATAACTAAATTTAAGTAACTAGATACAACAGAAATAAGTAACATGTTATTTGCAGCGTTTCATTAGGAATTTAGATGGTGTGTTTCTTGAACGTAAGTTATTCCAAAAGCTTGTTCACAACTCGTTTTTGAGGCAAGCTTTTTGAGTACAACTTATGTTCTTAGAATCACCCAGCTAAATTCCTTAGAAACCGAAAACAACATGTTACTTATTTCAGTAAGCTATTACATAATTTTTATTTTTGTTCTTCTAGTACTCTATAAATTGCTTTTGCAACTCCTAAATTGTTGTTAGTATCAGTTATGTATTTTGCTATTTCTTTTATTTCAGGAATGGCATTTCCCATGGCAACCGATTCTGAGAATTCTGTGAACATAGAGTAATCATTAAAACTATCCCCTAATACCAAAACTTCTTCTTTTTGAAATCCCATTTTTTGAGCTACTTTTGCAAGGATAATTCCTTTTTGTGCAGTTATATGCGTAACTTCTATATTATCAATGAAAGAAGATGAAACTGCAATATCTTGTATTCCACCTATAACTTTTTTCATTTTATTTATGATTTCTATATTATTATGAAATGCCACAAACTTCCTAACTTCTATATCAGAATCAAAAAATTCTTCTAAATTTGTTATATATTTAAGTTGTGTAAAATATGGTTGAAGCTTAGCTAATTCTACGGCTTCTTCATATGTTAATTCAGGATCAAATGATAAAGTTCTATATGTCATTTCCTTAAGAGCTTCTTCTTTAGTATCTGTAGTAAATATACCTTTATTAGTAAATATTCTCGCAGATACTTTTTCTTTTTGTAATATATTTATAATCTTAAATGCAACCTTTTGATCTATATTAATTTCTTCTAATATATTCCCTTTCTCATCTCTATATTCTGCACCATTCATAAGGACACATTGACATCTTATATCATTTTCATCTAAAAGAGGTTTGACAGTATCATACTCTCTCCCTGTTGATATAGCAAAGATTATCCCAGCCCCTTCTGCTTTCTTAATAGCAATTACAGTTTCTTTATCTATTTTATGTTTTTCATTTAACAATGTCCCATCCATATCTGATGCAATGAGTTTTATCATTATGAAATCATCTCCTGTTCTATAGTTATATTCAAGAAAATAACTGGTCAGCATGCTAGTCTATTTTCTTTTATACGCCATATTACTTTTCTCTTAGTATATTATAACAACTATTGGATTTTAGTTAAACCTATAATTAGGCACATGAAAAAAAATAATAGACCAAAGATGTGCCAAATATTTTGTGCCAGACAAGGAAGTGAATTCTGCTCATAGTGGGCCTATTAGTAGAATTTACTGACGCAGTATGGCGCAAAATAGGCAAGCATACTGGTCTATTATTTTTTTGATTGTGCCTTAAGGGATCTTCAATAAAATAACTAATCAGATTCTGGTCTATTTTCTTTCAGATCCCTAATTTTATAACTTTACGAGTAGCAAATAATTGGAGTTCCCTCTTCAATATTATTGAAAATTGTATTCGCTAAATAATATGGTGCATTCACACAACCATGGGAGCCATTTGTCATATATATCTTTCCTCCAAAAGAACCTCGCCAATTAGCATCATGAATTCCAATTCCTCCATTAAAAGGCATCCAAAAATCAACTTTTGTAGAATAGCCTTGTCCCTTTAGTGTTGCATTCTTTTCTTTAAATTTTAAGGTATAAATGCCTACCGGTGTTGAATTACCATTGCTTACATTACCAGTAACAACGTCTCCCTCTACTATAAGAGTACCTTTTTTATAATACCATAAGTGTTGTTTGTTTAAATTAATTTCTACATAAGTATTTCCTATATCGTTAATATCCCTCGATATTGCTGTTTGCATATATGCCGGTTCTTTTGTTATAGATTGTCCTTCTTTAATAATTTCAATCAAGTCTTTTGTTTCCTTTGAAATATCAATTATCCAACCATAATCACCGCCACTAACTTTTGTCTTGGTGCCTAATGATGTAGTAAATTCTCTTATTGCACCATCGGTATTATAAGTATTAGCTAATTTTTTCACATAATCTTTAACCTTTTTCTCATCCAATAAAATTGTATAATTGTCATCAATATTAAGCCAATTGTGTATTGTTGAACCATCTAATACTTCCTGCTTTTCTCCAAAAGAATAGGTAATTTTTGATGCTGCATATTTATTAAGTATATTTTTAGCATTTATAGTTTCTGTAGACTTTGTTGTATATTGGGGATTTTCATAACAACCGGTTGCATTTAAATTTAATGTCTTTTCCCCATTAACAATTGCATTTACAATTTGTTTATATAAACAATCTGTATTGAGCTTATTTCCATATACTTCATCAGCAACAACATATCCATTTTCCGTATATTCAAAACTAGGGTTTTTAGGTTCAATGATATTATCATTTTGAAAACAAGAAAGTTTATTATACTTTTCCTTTAATAAATTTTCATCATATGTTGTAATTTCAGCAGCTTTATATTCCTTTGAAATAAAAAGTGCATAAATCCATCCAAATGGGTTCTGGTTATTCTTTAATTCTTCAACTTTTGTGCCTAAATTATATTGTAAATTAATATCAATACCATTAATTTTATCTTTCACATTATCTCTTTCTTCTAATTCCAATGAATATCCATTTGCCTCCGCTAATATTTTTGCTTCAGCGTCCTTTACAGATTTTCCCGAAACATTAATACAATTTATAGATGATCCAAAATAAAAATGATTAATAAAGTATATTGACATGCCTAAATACATACATAAAAGGACACATACAAATATAATTACCCCTTTCCAAAATTTTTCTCGACCTTTTATTATTCTTTCCATAATGCCTCCCACTCTGTTCTCTACCCCTATAATACTTGCTTATTATTTTTATTGCTAATATCATAAATACAATCATTATCTTTAGTTTAATTTAATCTATTTAAATAGTTATGTACTAACATTTATATTTAGAACATTTTATGATGACGCTCATATTTTGTCTTATAGTATCTTTTTACCCAACAAAAAAAGAAAGCTCCAATAAAAAATATTGAAACTTTCTTTCATGTGTCTTAATAATTTATTCGATTATTAATAATGACAAATAACTGTTTCCCCTACATAAGTATTATCATATATTTGACTTGCTACACTATAAGGTAAATTTACACATCCATGAGAGCCATTTGTCTTGTAAATTTCGCCTCCAAACTCTGACCTCCAATTTGCATCATGAAGACCTATGTTTTTGTTAAATGGCATCCAAAAACTAACTGGCGAAGCATAATCAGGGCCAATTAATACAGTATTCTTTTGCTTAGAATATAAACTGTAAACTCCGTCAGGTGTTGCATTTCCATTACTTTCATTACCTGAAACAATATCGCCATCTACAGCTAAGTATCCATCCTTATAGCACCATACATGCTGATTTGTCAAATCAACTTCTACGAAATTTTCTCCGGCATTACTAAAATAACTGGCTGCTGCTGTTTGGGCATATATTGGACCCTTTGTTATAATTTGTCCACTTTTTATATTATCAATTAATGCTTGTGTCTCTTGATCAACATCAATTACCCAACTATGATTATTACCATCATATCCACCAGAAACCGGTATGCTTGTCCCTAATGATGAGGTATAAGTATCTGCCATATTATTCACGTAATTTCTTACCATTTCCTCATAAAGTACAATTTGATAATTTTCATCAAGGCTAATCCAATCCTTTATTGTAGAACCATCTAAAACTTGTGTTAAACCTGCAATACAATATGTTATCCTAGAAGATATATATTTATTAGCAGTATTCCTAGCATTAACAATTTGTGGTGAGCTGTCTAAAACCTCAGGATTTTCATAACAATTAGCTGAGTCTAAATCTAATACAGCATCACCTTTTTTAAGTGCTGCCACGATGTTTTTATACAAAATATCTCTATTAACTTTATTTCCATATTCCTCTTTTAATATAACATGACTATTGTTTTGATATGTTAATCTAGCATTTTTGGGTTCAATTGTCTTGGTAGTATCAAGACATGATAATTTATTTACACATTCTTGCAATAGTTTTTCATCAAAAGAAATATTGTTATTATCTTGAGACTTTAACTGAATATCAGATCCATTAATTTTCTCTTTCACTTCTCCTCTTTCAACTAATGTTAATGCATACGCGTTTATTGAAGTATCTTTATTATTTGCAGTTTCAGCCGAAACCTTTATTGGACTAACAAAAAACATACAAAATACCATTGTTAATACTCCAAAGATATTTATAATATCTTTTATAACTTTATTTGTCCCTCTTTTTTCCCTCTCCATAAAAACCCCCATTGCTCATCCATATTAAGTTTTGATATATACATTAGAAAATCATCTTACCATTTTTAGCTTATTTATCATCAATTCCTCCTTTTAAATTTCTATGAAAATAAAAAGATTCCCTAATTGTAATATTTTAACTTATGTTATCTCTTAAATATTATACAATATTTCCCAAACAAAATCCAATTAATATATACATTTTAATTTTTTATTGGAATCTAAGCAAAAAAGGCATGCATTTTATATATCCATACCTTCTATCTAACTTCCTACTATTTAACTAATTTGCACCTTCTAATAATATCTACTCTACTAACTACATAAATTTTACATGTTTAACAACTTATCTATAGTACTAATAAGTTCACTTACTTCTGGTTTGCTTAATTGAGCATCTGCCTTAACAGATTCTCCTTTATGCCTTAATTCCTCTGTTATTAATGAGGAAAATATTATAACTGGCAACTTCTTCAAGATTACATCTTCTTTAATCTTTCTCGTAAGTGTGAGACCATCTAATTGTGGCATTTCTATATCTGTAATAAGTAGTTGCACCTCTTTAGTGAAATTTTCTCCCTTATCTTCCGCTAACTTTTGCAGATAATCTAACGCTTGCTGGCCATCATCAAAAACTATCATGTTTGTAAATCCTGCTTTTGTAAGAGTATCCTTCAAAAGTCTTCTAATTAAAGCAGAATCATCAGCTAAAATTATCTTTATGTCTGATCTATCTTTGTAATTTACTTTAATAAGTCTATCCTCACTTATACCAACGCTAGGAGAAATATCAGTAACTATCTTTTCAAAGTCTAGCATAATTAATACTTTACCATTTAAAAGTATATTACCAACAGATAATGAATTTTCTGACAAATCGTCTGGTTTTCTTATATCACTCCATTTAATACGATGAACTCCTAATATATCATCAATGTTAAATGAAACTTTTATTTTATTAAATTCACAAATTATTACTTTAGATCCAAGGTTTAAAGGCGATCTTTTTGATAAAATGTATTTTAAATCAATTAATGTAATGATTTCATCCCTGCATAAAATAAGTCCAGCAATTTCAGGTTTAGGATCTGGTAATTTAGTTAAACCGTTCTTAGGCATTTCTATTACTTCTTTAACTTTTACAACATTAATTGCATAGTGGTTTCCATTTGCAATAAATTCAATTATTTCTAATTCTCCAGTACCTGATTCTAGCAATATGTTATTATTCATATTATCTCTACCCCTTACTCAAAGTTTGTAATATTTTTTCTTTTTTCTACAATTTCTTTAAAACTCTTTACTCTATTATCGATAATATTCATCATTTCTTTATAATTGATTATACCATCTATGTACTTAAAATGGTAACTTTATTAATAATTAATTAAGCATCTTTTTGTATGATTAATATAAATTATAATAAATATTTATCCAAATACTGAAAACTTAATATATATGAAAATAAAGTATAACACCTGTTCATTAGTACTATAGATAAACAGATTTTATACTAGACTTTTTACTGCTAAAACATCCCAATTGAAATTGTACTTAAAATTATATACAATTAGAAAAATTATATCATCGGCTATAATTAATTATTTTCTTTTATGTACCTTAATCAATTTTTTCATATTTTTCCTTTGAAATTTTAATAAATTCTCTAGCAGCCTGTGATAAATATCTATTTTTTTGATATCCAATAGCTAAAGTTCCATGGGTTTTGTTATATTTTAAATGATAAATATTTGTGCCTGGAAAAGTATTCTTATCAAATACCAAACTTTTATTATACATTAAAGTTTTAGGATAAAAAGTAATTCCCATACCCTTAACTGAAAGAGCTAATACGGTTTCAATACTTTCTGTTTCTAAAATAATATTTGGCTTTATCTGCTTTTCATTAAACATTTCATCAGCAATAATTCTAACTCTATTCCGTGCATTAACCATTAAAAATGGACAATCTTTTAGTAATGTAATGTTTACATTGTTATCAAGATTATTTTTAATATCCTCATAATTGTTTGGAAAATACTTAATTAATATATTATCAGGTACAATCATAAGAACTTCTTCATTACAAAGAGGTACCGTTTCTACATTTTCAACATTAAAAGGTAGCATTCCAACAATTAAATCTACATCGCCATTAAATAATGCCATATCTAATTCCTTTGAATTTCCTTCAAGTAAATGCAAATTAATATTAGGAAACTTTTCACTGTAATATGGTAATACTTCTGGAAGAAATGCTCTTCCTCTTGTATGAGATACACCAATATGTAGGTCTCCTCGCTTAAAATCCTTAATATCTGCTAATTCTTTTACAGATTGTTCTTTTAAATCTAATATTTTAGTAGCGTTTTTCACTAAACTTTTTCCTGCTGGCGTTAATGTTAAAGGAAAGGTACGATTAAATAATTCCACACCTAAATCATGCTCTAATTTTGAAATATGAGAACTTAACGATTGCTGAGAAATAAACAATCGTTTTGCTGCTTTAGTAAAATTCACTTCTTCTGCTGCTACTAAGAAATATTGTAAATTAAGAAAATTTATCATAATTAAACACTACTTTACTTTATATTAGTACAATGACTTATATATATCATATACAGTTTTTTCGTTTAATTCAACGTAATTATTTGCCATTAAACGACCTTGTTTTGTCATAACACTTTCAGTAAAAGCCTTTAATTCGTCCTCTTTTAAACCATACTCTCTTAATTGCTTTTTAGGAATTAACACATTTAATAATTCTTCTATCTGAACATAAACTTCATCTTCTTTGCATTCTAAAATTTCTGCTAAAAATCCATTTAATTTTTTGATTTTTCCATCTGGACTTAGACGTTCATAGGTTTTAAATACACCAATAAACATTTGATAATTTGCTTCACCATGAGGAACATGATAATTGGCACCTAACGGATAACTCATAGCATGTACAGCTCCACATCCTGCATTTCCAAATGCTATACCTGCATAATTACTCGCAAGTAAAAAGTCCTTTAATAATGTACTTCTTGCTTCTTCTCCACTTTTTGCAATTTTCTTGTATCCTTTTAAAATCATTTCCATTGCTTTATAAGAAAACATTTCTGTGTAGCTTGTAGCCTTTGGTGATACGCTTGATTCAATTGCATGTATTAATGCATCAATAGAGCTTGTTGCAAAAAATTTGAATGGTAAGTCTTTTAGAAGTTCTGGAATCATCACAGCATAATCTGCATATAATTCATTTACTGCAAGGCCCATCTTTGTTTGTCTTGTCTTTAATTCAAGAATAGAAATATTAGTTACTTCACTACCTGTTCCGCAAGTGGTAGGGATTAAAATTAATTCCTTATCTTTTATAAATTCTAGCTTGTGATCAAACAAATCAAGCACAGGTGAAATTGTTTTTAATGCAAATAACTTTGAAACATCTAGAACACTTCCGCCACCAATTGCAATAACTCTATTATAAGTTATATCTTTTGTGTCCTTATACATTGCTTCTACCATTTCATCACTAGGTTCACCACTACCATATTTTCTTATGAAAATTACATTGGTATCCAAGTCATACTTTTCTAAATATGAAACATATGTATGTTCACTTGTTATAACTAAATCTTTTTTTCCTATTTTAAAATTTTCTATAAATTCTTTGCATGTATCAAAAGTATAAATTTCTGGTTTAACAGACAATTCTTTCATAAGATATAGCCCCCTCATTTCTTGCTTAACAATATATTAATGAAATAATTTACTTATTATTTTCTTTCACATATAGATATCCAACACATATTCTAGACTTATGAGCTAACTTACCGAAATCAGAAATATTTTTGTTTCGCAGGACTATGAAAATGTCGCTGAAGGTTCTAAGTTGGAGGTTGTGCCCACTTTAGCTTGCTCCCACTTTCAGTGTGACAAGCTAAAGTGGAACAACCATAGAGGAAACTCGACTCACTTCGTTCGCTGAGTAAGCGATTCACACCAAATCATAGATTTGGGTTCACTGCTTAAGAACCTTGGACAGCTCATTTTCAAATGCCTGCTGCACAAAAATATTTCTAATTTCTGGTGCAGATGTATATTAAAATTCTAGTAAATATGAGGATATATTACACTAATAAATCTAGTTCTTAAATTGTTTATCTATATACCTAAAGATTTTCATATACTTCCTTTAAGTGTTTTGTTAATTTTACATTTTCACCATAATCTACTTGACAATCAATAATTACTGGTACATTTTGTTTAAACGCCTCTTCTAAAGCTGGAACTAAATCTTCTGCATTCTCTACACGATATCCCTTTGCATACATGCTTTCAGCAAATTTTACAAAATCAGGATTAGTAAAATCTATATAACAGCTCTTTCCATATTGGTCTTCTTGTTTCCATTTTATTAATCCATAATTACTATCATTAAATATTAAAACTACAATTGGAGTTCCTATACGTAATGCTGTTTCTAACTCTTGATTATTCATCATAAAGCCACCATCACCAACAATTGCTAATACCTTTTTATCTGGATTAATTAATTTTGCTGCAACTGCACCCGGAAGTCCTATACCCATTGAAGCAAATCCATTTGAAATTATGCAAGTATTAGGTTCATAACAGTTATAATGTCTAGCTATCCACATTTTATGTGCGCCAACATCTGAGATAAGAATGTCCTCTCTATTCATAACTTTTCTTACATCATTTAAAATTTTCTGTGGTTTCATCGGAAAAGAATTGTCATTTTCATAACTTTCATGTTCTTCTACCATCTTTTCCTTAATTTCTAACGCTTTTAATGGTTCATCTTTTCTCGACGTCCTTCTCATTATATTATAAAGGGCATCCGAAATATCTCCAACTACTTCTACTATTGGTTGATAAAGCTTATTAATATGAGCTGGACTTTGATCAATATGAACAATTTGAATATCTCCATTTACATTCCATTTTGCTGGAGCATATTCTACAATATCATATCCAATCGTTATTACTAAATCGGCATCTTCAATGATTCTATTTACATAATCCTTTTGAGGTATACCAATTGTCCACATTGCATATTTATTATCAAATGGAATAATTCCCTTTGCCATCATTGTATTAATTACTGGAATTTTTAATTTATTAGCAAATTCTGTAACCGCTTTTGCAGCCTTATTACGGATAGCTCCACTTCCTGCTAAAATAACTGGATTTTTTGCTTTGAAGATTTCACCTGCTGCTTCTTCAATAGTTGTTAAATCTGCATGTTCTTTAGGTTGTATTTTCTTTTGCAAAGGCTTTTCTCCTAAGCTTACTGGCATTTTAGCAATATTCACAGGTAAATCTATGTGACATGCCCCTTGTTTTTCACTTTCAGCATATTTAAAAGCAAGCCTTACAATTTCATTTACAGTATCAGGGCGAACGATTTGTTTGCTCCTCTTAGTAATTGGTTCAAACATTTTACAAATATCTAAAAATTGATGTGATGTAATATGCATTCTTTCAGTACCAACTTGTCCAGTAATTGCAACAACTGGAGCACCGTCACTATCAGCATCTGCAACACCAGTTACTAGATTAGTTGCACCAGGCCCTAGAGTTGAAAGACAAACTCCAGCTTTTCCTGTTAATCTTCCATAAACATCTGCCATAAATGCAGCTCCTTGTTCATGACGGGTTGTAATAAATTTAATATTTGAATCTAGAATTGCATTCATTACCTCAAGATTTTCTTCACCCGGAATACCAAAAATATATTCTACTTCTTCAGCTTCTAAACATTTTACTAACATCTGTGCTGTATTTAATTGAACTTCTTGTTTTTTTTCTGTACCCATAACCCAATTCCTTTACTAATATATTTTTTTAATATTTTCAATCATTAGCTAAATTTACTAATGCATTATCATTATTTACCTTATTTTATTATCACTTTCTCAAACATCATACTTCAATTAATTACATTTTTCCAACACTTTTTTCCTTATATAATCACAACATAAAGGTTGTGATTAATAAAAAATTACTGCCTTCTTGTAAGACAGTAATTTAAATCATATTAATAATAAACCAATATATTTGTTCATATTGATGCACTTAGTTCCTTCTTTCTTGATCGTCCATAACTTTATCTAAAATTATAACCAAAGAAAGTATAAACGCATGGTCTTCTTTTTCACTAACATCAATTCCATAAGTACATGATAAAGAAAACCACCTTTTACTAATAACCGCACAAACAGCATTATTCTTGATAATTTCAAAGTCATGATCTAGTATATTTCCATTTAACTCATAATATCCATAATCACTTTCTATTTGAAATTTAGGTTTGAAAAATGTAAATTGTTTTTTAACTTTAGCTACTTGTTTGCCATTTGAATCATATATATAATATTCTGGAAGAAACCTAAGAACCTTTTGTTCTATATAATAAAGAGAATTACCATTCAAATCTTCAAGATTAAGCTTGTGACCTATTGATAAAAATTTTCCTCTTACATAAAATGAGTCCTCATCATATTCATTTTTAATAGTAAAATCATCAGTTAATGAAAATAGTTTTTCTCGAACTTTATATTTCATACTTCACCTCTTCTTATTTATTTTTTATATACAAACATAAAATTTAATAAAACTTCTTTTTGATTAAAGCATATTACCTACCTATTAAGATTATAACAAATTAATATAAAGCAAATAATTTAAAAACTATTTTCTGCAATCAAAGTTTTAAATAGCAAAAATCTGTTACTAATTTATTTGATAGTTCTTCGATATTTTCCTCAAACCACTTACAAAGCATGGTTGACCAATGAGCATAATGACTAAGAACCTTTTTATTTGAATTATTTGATTCATAATACTGACTAAAATAATCACATACTGCAAGTTGATAATAATATAAATATGCCATCATTTTTATATCATATTTATTTAGTTCACTATATTTCATATAATCCTCTATATATTTTTTTAGATTGTAGTAATCTATACTTCCATCAATACATTTAGGATCCGCATAAGAATACGATCTTATCAACTCCCAGCAGGCAGGATGAACACAAGCAGATGTAAAATCAATTACAGCATTAATAGAATTTTCACCACATAAAATCTGACTAACAAAGTAATCGCCGTGAGTATTTTTATATGTGAATTTATCCATTTCAAACTCAATATGCTTTATCTTGTCCAATAATTGAATTCTAAATTGTAAATCACTAATATTCTGTTTCTCATTGTATTTTAATGCCATTGCCAGAGATTTTTCATATGATATTCTAGCGCTTTCAGTATTTACGAATTTAAAGAAATCTCCATCTATTCCTTTGCTTAATAAAGGCAATTCCTCCAAGGCTTTATGAATTTTACCCAACATAAAAGCACTTTCCTCCATAAACCATTCAGGTGCTGTATTAGGTTCAAATATTTTCCCATTTATGAAGTCTTGCAAATGAAAAGTATGTCCAAACCACTCTAATAAATATTTATCTTCTTTGGTTTTATGGAATTTTGATACTGGCACTCCTCTTTCTGATAAAACCTTGTTAACTAATGGTTCTTTATCAGGATGATTCATAAAAATCATTTCTATATCCTTAAACAAGTATTGTGCCTCTTCAGTAATAATGTGAAAACACTCAGATGAAGCACCTTCTAAAATTGGATTTATCTCTTTAACATGACCAATATCATAACTTTCTTCAATTATTCTCTTTAATTCTTCCATACTTAATATTTCCTTATTCATCATAACCTCTCCCAAACCTCACACAACAAAACTTTATTCATTATAATCTATAAATATATAAACATTTTATCATAAAGTTTACCAATGTTCATCTATAATTATGAATTTTCTTGTTTTATATCTATTCAAAATGTTTATAAATATAAAATCCATAACAATGCTTCAAATCCTTGCATTGTTATGGATTTCTTAGCAAAACTATATGGCATAAATAAGCTTTTTCTTTATTTCTTATATACATATTAATGATATTATTAAATTATCTAAGTTAATCGCTATACTAGAAATAAGTAACATGTTGTGTGGAGTGTTTCATTGGAATTTTGATGGTAATGATTCTTGACAAGAAGTTGTTCCAAAATGCTTGTTCAACGCTTGTCGTTGAGGCAAGCATTTTGGGTACAACTTCTAGTCTTAGAATCATCCATCTAAATTCCTGGAAACCGGAACACAATATGTTACTTATTTCGGTTATCTATTACCAAATTTTTATTGTCTAAGGCTTAAAAGCTTATTTTTTAATTGTTCTTCAATATTTTGTAATTCTGCTTCAGCAGCTTTACGTTTTTGACGTCCTTCTGTTTGTATGCGAAGCACTTCATCTAGGGTTGAAATTAATGATTCATTCGTGTTACGAAGAGTCTCAATATCAACAATTCCTCTTTCAGATTCCTTAGCTGTTTCTATCGTTGACATTTTAAGTGTTTCTGCATTCTTGCGTAAAAGTTCGTTAGTCATATTAGTTACTTCATTTTGAACTTTAGCTGCATTATTAGAATGAGCAACCCCAAGAGCCAATACGATTTGACTTTTCCAAAGGGGAATGGTATTTACAATAGTCGATTGTATTTTCTCTGACATTAAAGAATCATTATTTTGAACTAAACGAATTTGAGGAGCCATTTGAAGTGAAATCATTCTAGTTAACTCTAAATCATGAATTTTTTTCTCAAAGCGATTGCAAAGAGCTACAAAATCATTTGTTGCTTGTGCATCCTCAGGAAGCCCACTAATCTTTGCTTTTTCTACTAAAGCTGGAAGCTCTTCTTTTTCTAATTTTGAAAGTTTCTTTTTCCCTGCTAATATGTACATAGACAGTTCTTTAAAATATACTTTGTTTATTTCATACATTTTATCCAACATAGCAACATCTTTTAAAAGTTGTATCTGATGTGTTTCAAGCATATTACAAATTTTATTGATATTGCCTTCAACTTTTTCATATTTTGCTTTCATTTGAGAAATTTTCTCTGTAGTTTTCTTAAAAAACCCCAAAAATCCTTTCTTCTCTTCTGGATTTTCGAAATTCTTTAACTCACATACTACATTAGAGAGCATTTCTCCAACTTCGCCTAAATCTTTAGTTTTTACATTATTTAGAGCATTTTCAGAAAAGTCTGCTATTTTCTTCTGAGCACCTACTCCATATTGTAGAATCGAATTTGAGTTAGTTACATCAATTTTCTCTACAAATTCATCTACCATCTTTTTTTCTTCTTCTGTTAAATAGCTGTCATCAAAAATTTCTGCTTGCTTAGTTTCCTCAGCTACTTTAGTAACAGAAGCCTCTTCTTGGAACAGCTCAAAGGTTAAGCTTGGGGCAACATTTATATCTTCTTTAAATGGATCGTTCACTTTTCTATTCCTCCTCATGTAATCTTAATTATTTTTTTGAATGTGCCTTATTTCCTATTATGTTATTTTTCAAAATCTTTTTTAGTTAAGCCTTCTTGTGTAAACAGTGTTTCAAGGACAGAGATATCTGTTGAAATATCTAAAGCTACTTCTTCAAATAAATCATCTAATAAATTTTCAAAGGCAGTATTTATACTATCTACAGCTTTTTCAATTTCATTTTTTGCATTTCTTATATTCTCTCCTTGAACTGGCTGATTATTTAAATCTTTATATGAGTTTACTAATTTCAAAGTCATAGGAAGATAATGGTTAACAAATTTATTAACATCTGATAACTTTTTAGGATTTTTTACAACATAATTAAGTATATGTGTTACAATACTTTGAAGTTTATCTAGTTTTATTGATATTTCCTCTTCTGGTATAGCATCATTTGCACTTTTTATTTGTTCAATATAGTTCCTTCCAATTTCAATTACATTTAGTAATTCTTTCTTTTCTGGATCATTCATTTCTTTTTCAAATTGTTCCTGTTTTCTTAATTGTTCTTCCTTGCGCTCTTTAAAAGCCCTTTCTGAATTTAAATAATTTTCATAAACCTCACGATTTAACATAAAGTAAGTTTGCTTATCATCAAATCGTCCTTCCGGAAACATATTTAATTCAACCATTTTCTTTAAATCTTTGACAACAAATTTATTTTTCATTCCAATTGATGAAGCTAATTCTTCAATTGTGCAATAATATTTACCTTCAAGACAAGCTACATATCTCCTAAATCGCTTTACCCTTCTTCTTAAACTTTTTCCATTTAAACTCAAAGCTAGGCTCCCTATGAAAAAGCAAAATAAAACTCCAAAGTCAACATACGTCTCTGTTGAAAACGCTTTAGAAATAGCTACAGTTATTAAATAACCAATTAACGAAATTCCAAATACTCCACTTCCAATAGCTCCGAATATGGTATAAATTATACCGGATATTCTCCCAACTGGCCTTTTAGCAATATACATTTGTAATTGTTGTTCGCCTTTTCTAGCCCCTTTGTTAATATCTCCATATTTATCATATATTTTACTTCTCATTTTATCATTAAAGCATTGTGATTTATTTTTCAAATTACTTTTTACTTCATTTAAAGTACTCTCAGCTTTATCTTCAATATCCTTCTTTATATTAACAAAATCTATGGCATCAAATGCATTTTTCACTGTATCCTTAATTTGATCTTCCAAATCAGAAAAATCTCTTTTGCCCATGCCTATTCCTCCAATTTTTTTCTTAGGACAATTCCATATTTTTATATAATTATAATAATATTTTGGCTTTATTATATCTCATTACTGCACAAATTACAATTTGTAACAACTTTATAGTTTCCTAAATTTTTCATTAAATTATATAAACTAAATAAAAAAACAAGTTAATTTTATTTGCTTTACAATCCTCATAAAGTAAATAGAATCAACTTGCTATAGCTTATTCCTAAAATGTAATTATCTTATTTATAACATATATCCTTACTTTTCAAATTCATTTTGAATATATGAATAAACTTCATTTAATGCTTCATCTGCCTTATCTGTAGCCTTATCCATTGTAATAAAACCATGAGTAACACCGTCAACTCTCGTAACTCGAACATTATTTCCTGCTTCCTTCAGTTTATTACCATAATCTTCTCCTTCATCCCTTAGAGGATCTATTTCTGCTGTTACTACAAGTGCATCCGGCAAATTTCTAAAATCTTTAGCTAAAAGAGGAGATGCATATGGGCTTTTTCTGTCTTCTTTTTTAGGTATATATAATGAAATGTATTGTTCCATTTCCTCAGCTGAAATATTAAAGTCATTAGCAAAATAAGACCAAGATGCGGTATTTAATTCATAAATATTGGTGGACGGATATATTAATACCTGACATGCTATACGAGGACCATTTTTATCCCGTGACATTTGTGAAATTACAGCTGAAATATTTCCACCCGCACTATCTCCCACAACAGAAATTAATTCTTCATTTCCATTTATGCTTTTTGCATTTTTACTAGCCCATTCTAGTACATTATATACATCATTAACCCCAGCTGGAAAAGGATTTTCTGGAGCAAGGCGATAATCTACAGATATAACTATTGCTTTTGTATTATTAGAAAGCTTTCTACATACCTTATCATGAGTATCAAGATTTCCAGCAATCCAGCTGCCGCCATGTGAATAAATAATTACTGGCAAACTTTCCCCCTTCTCTGGAGTATATATACGTACCGGTATCTTGTCTGAATTTACTTCCACATTAGTATCTTTAATATTTAGAAATGGTATTGCTTCTTTTGATAACTTTGTAGACTCCCTATTTATTTTTTCTCTATTTTCTTCAATTGATTTACTATTGATTGCTCCTGAGTTAAAAATCCTATCTATTTGCAAGTTCATCGCAATACCTGGATTTATTTCCCCATATTTTGTTACAGTTAAATTTTTTATAATAAAAAAAGCTGCTATAATAAACGCTAATATAACAACTCCTACAATAATCTTTCTATTCCTTTTCATATTATTTGCCTCCATTAATATAATAATAACTTCATTGTATGTTTATTTTATACATAAAACATTAATCTATACGTTATTAAAAAAGTGGCTAGGCACATTTCATTTTTCACTTTCTATCGTAAATAAAGAGCATCCATAAGATACAGATACTCTTCAACTTAAAATCTATAGTCATTTACAAATGATTTATTTTATCATTTTACTTCATTGTAAATTGAGCCTGTTTTATTTATTTCTTCTTGCGGTGCTGGACATAAAGGATAAAATCCGTGATTAACCATCCACTGCCACACTTCATAGGCATGATTACAACTCATTGTAAATGCATCCTTTAAAAACTCTCTTAATTGTGGATTACTTGCTTCCATAGCACTCCATGCATATTCTCTACCAGCTCTTTTTAGAGTTAAAAGATAACCTGTTGCTATTTCTCTATCATTTAATTGAGTTATATCTGTTCTAGGTGTAACTGGGCTTGTTGAAACTGGTGATTTTGTGAAATCTTGTAGGATTTTCTTTAACTCTGGTACATTTAACTTTTCTGCTGGTGCAGTCGCTTCTTTAACAAATTTAACTTTCATATTATAATCTTGGACATGTATTGGAAAATGATTTTCTATCATAGCTTTTAATTCTGGATCAGTGACTTGATTTTTAAACATTGCCATATTAGTTATAGAATTTACGCAACTTAGAATTAACTCGTGTAAATTACATAATTCAGCTGTAGTTATTTGCATATGTGCTCCTCCTAGTAATTTATTATTTATGAACTAACACTCTTTCTTCTTTGTTTGGATTTCCAAAAGTGACAGGCGTTGGATCTGGAGTCTTATGAGCAGGTCCAGGTGTAGATAAATCAAAATAAAGTTTAGAGTCTTGGGTAACCCCAAAATCTTTGTTTGATCCACTGTTTTGAACTTTATTTAAAGCTTCTCTAAATAGTGCATTGTGTGCTTCTTCTCTATTTAGTAAGAAATCAATTGTTGCTCTAACTTCTTCATCTTGAATTTGACGATATAAATATTCATATACAACTTTAGCTCTCTGTTCAGATGCTATATTAGATAATAAATCTGCAACTAAATCCCCAGTAACAGTTACATAGTTAGCTGTCCATGGCTCTCCAGACGAATTAATTAATACAGGTGATAATCCGCATTGCACATGAGTTTGAATTTCTCCACTAGTAACTTTTTGATTATCCACATCATGACCATTTAGCAAGTTGATTGTTTGCGCCACCATTTCCATATGGCTAAGTTCTTCCGCTCCAATATCCAAAAACAAATCTTTTATCTCAGGATCTTTTATTCTAAAGCTTTGGGAAATATATTGCATTGCTGCTTTAAGTTCCCCATTACCTCCTCCTAATTGCTCTTGCATTAGCACTGCATACTGTGGATTTGGTCTTTCGACTTTTACATCATGTAATAATTGTTTTTTATGTTCAAACACAAATACTCCTCCTTTGTATAATATAAATTTTACTTTTGTAGTATTTGTGTTTTTATTATTAATATTCATGTCAAATTTATCACTGTTTTTCACTTAATAATTTATCTAATATAATAGGCTATCCAAAATATAAATTAAAATTTATATTTTGAGATAGCCTATTTATGATTTATTCAGTTATTTTAATGCATCTAAAGCCGCATCATAATTTGGTTCTGATGTTACTTCATCACAGTATTCAACGTGACTTACTTTGTTATTTTCATCTATTACAAATACTGCTCTTGCTAAAAGACCAAGTTCCTTAATGTAAGTCCCAAATTCTTTTCCAAAGTTTCTATCTTTATAGTCTGATAAGGTTTGAACAGCTTCAATCCCTGCATTACCGCACCATCTACCTTGGGCAAAAGGTAGATCCATAGATATTACATAAATCTTTACATCTTTTAACTTTGCAGCTTCTTGATTAAATTTTCTTACTTCTACATCACATACTGGTGTATCTATTGATGGAACACTGATATATGCTCTCTTTCCTTTAAACTCTTTTGAATCTGCTGCATTAAGACCATTATCTATTGCCACAAAATTTGGCGCAACATCTCCGACTTTAACTATATTTCCTTCTAATGTTATTGGGTTTCCTTGAAATTTAACGTTCATATTCTTTCCTCCTAAATTTTATATCTTAATTAATAATTATTGCTTTTAATGATTTATTAAATATTTTTCTGCTTCATATATACTAACAGCTCCATCAGCTGATGCTGTTAATACTTGCCTAACTGCTTTAGTTCTAATATCCCCTATTGCAAATACTCCATCTACACTTGTCCTGCAGCTTTCATCAGCTATAATATATCCTTGTTTATCTAAGTCAACTAATCCCTTAACAAGTTCTGTAGATGGCTTGCTTCCAACAGCTACAAAAAGACCATTGATTTGTAAATCCATTACTTTATTATTTTTAGTGTTTTCAATTTGTATTCCATCTAAAAATTGATTACCATTAAGCTTTTTAACTATAGTATCCCAAATTATCTCTACATTTTTTGTTTCAAATAATCTTTTTTGAGCTGCCTTATTAGCTGTTAGTTCATTTCCTCTAACAATTAAATACACCTTTTCTGCTATTCTTGAAAGATGAAGGGCGTCCTCTACTGCTGTGTCACCGCCTCCCACAACTGCTACTACTTTATTTCTATAAAACCCGCCATCACAAATGGCGCAATATGAAATTCCTCTTCCAATCAATTCATCTTCTCTATCAATTTCTAATTTTCTAGGCTTTGCACCCATTGATAAAATAACTACTTTAGTTTCATAAGTTTCAGTACTAGTTATAACCTTTTTTATATCTCCATCAATCTGTATATCCATAACTTCCTTATATTCCATAGTTCCACCAAATTTTTTTGCATGTTCATACATGATACTTGCAAGATCTGATCCTGTTATATCCATAAAGCCAGGATAATTCTCAATTTCATTGGTTGTAACAATTTGACCTCCTTCAAATTGTTTTTCAATCATTAATGCATCTAGTTCTGCTCTTCCTGCATATAATGCTGCTACTAATCCAGCTGGTCCTCCGCCAATTATAATAATATCCTTCATATTCTTCCCTCCCACCAAATAATAAATTTGTTCATAACTATATATTCAAATTTTATCAATCTTATTTCAAATTAAATTGTATTCAATATTATTTTATACTCTTATATTATTACTAACAATATTGTTTGTCAACTAATTTATTTTATTTATTGATAATTACTTTCCGATATTTAAAAGTAATATATACCATAAAATTGCATTTGACTTCTCCAAAGGAAAAACTACGGCAAAATAGATATGTTGAAATTTTTTCAACATAAAAAACCATACATAATAAGAGATTTTTCACTCCTTATGTATGGTTATTTATTTTATAATAAGCTTTTATAACTTTTAAAACAACTTACTTCAGATTATAACTTTTACGCCACTGATAAAAAATTACTACTTTTAAAACTTATTTCATTATCAAATTTACAATTACAATCCTGAACGTTTATATTGCCCAATCGCCATTTTTAAATATTTGAATCTTTTCGCCTGCAGCAGTTTCTCCCATAATTTCAAGTTCTGCTGATCCTATCATAAAATCTATATGAGTTAATGAATCATTAACTCCATTTTCTATAAGTTCTTTTTCTGACATATTATCACTATTTTTTAGGCAACTTGGGTATGCTTTACCAAAAGCAAAATGGCAAGATGCATTTTCATCAAATAATGTATTAAAAAATATTAATCCTGAGTTTGATATAGGTGAATTATACCCAACTAAAGCAACTTCCCCTAAATATCTTGCACCTTCATCAGTATCTAAAAGCCCTTTTAGTATCTCTTCTCCCTTTCCTGCAGTAAAATCAACTATCTCTCCATCTTTAAAAGTTAATTTAAAATTATCTATTAGATTTCCACCATAGTTTAATGGCTTTTTGCTTGTAACATAACCATTCACTCCATCTCTCTTTGGAAGGGTGAATACTTCTTCTGTTGGCATATTAGCTACAAACTTAATGCCATCTTTAGTGTATTCTTCTCCACCTAACCATTCATGTCCTTGTGGAAGTTCTACAACTAGATCAGTTCCTTCTGATTTATAATAAAGATATTTAAAGTTCTTTTCATTTAAATACTCTCTTCTATTCTTTAATTTTGATAAATGTTCTTCCCATGCAGAAACTGGTGATTCCTTATCTACTCTCACTATGTTAAATATTGATTCCCAAAGCTTTTCTACTGCCTCAGACTCTGATAAATCTGGGAATACTTTTTTTGCCCATCCTTTTGTTGGTATTGAAACAACACACCATGGCACTTCATTACTCATCATAGCCGCACTGGCATTTTTCAAAGTTCTACTTACAGTCTTAGCCTGAGCAGATATTTTATTAGGTTCTACTCCGCTTAAAAGTTCTGGATCTGAAGCAGCAATGCTTATAAATCCAGTCTTCTCCTTTATAAGTTGTTCTCTTGCCAATGCAAGGTAGTTTGGTTCCTTTTCAAAACTTTCCATGGTTGCCTTGTTGAATTTTATTAAAGAAAGCTTTTCATCATTGTAATCTACAATGACATTTATGGCACCCGCTTCATACGCTTTTTCTGCTATAATTCTAGCAAAATCCGCACACTCTATTGGTGAATTTATAAATAATTGCTGCTTTTCTTGTAAGTTAATACCAGTTCTAACTACAAGTTCTGCATATTTTTTTAACATTTCTGTATTCATTTTCTCTTCTCCTATATTTTCATGTTATTTACAGTATAATTATACCATAGATTCCAATTATAATTTCTTAATTTTAGTTTATTTTTATACCAGCAAGTTTAATTTATTTATGCTTAATCATTAAAACTAGTTATTTTTTTATTCTTCTATTGGTATAATCTACATCATACTCAAATCTATATATTTTAATTTAGGTAGCTTTTCAGAAACAATATCATATGCAAGATTTATCCAACTTTCACATTTATTCAGAATAATAGCATCGCTCGTTACTACATAACTCTTAGTTTCCAAAATAATATCTGCATTATACACTAGTTCTACTTCTACATTATAAGTATATTTAGTTAATAATTCTAATATCCTCATCTTTAATCTTCCTGTATTTGACACAGGTGAATCCAAATAAAAAATAACTTTACCTATTTTCATTTCTTCTAATTTTTCACCAATGATATGGAGTGCCATATCTGTCTTGTCAATAAGTTTATATGTGCCTCTAAGTCCTGCTAAATCTCTTATAGTTCCATCCATACACTTAATTACAGTTGATTCTGATAATGCAACCTCTAATGTAATAATAAGATTTAAGCCATCAATATAAATTGTTTTTCCCTTAAAATTATTTTTAATTAATTTATTTTCACGTTTTTCAATATCTTTTGATAAAGATGTTGCCCTCATAATCGCTAATCGCGGCCTCTCAGACAACAAATGATGATTACCTACAAATGTAGAAACACCTTTTATTGGATATCCCCTTTCTATCATCATAAATATATCTTCTTGTGCCCTTTTTATCAATTCTAAATTTTTATCATTAAATTCTTTTGCATCTGTAAGCACATATCCCCTTTTTGTTTCTTTAGTCATAATACACCTCAAAATCAGATTATTTTTCTCCCCTCATTGACTGCTTCTACTCTATTTTTGACGCCAAGTTTAGAATATATATTTATAATGTGAGTTTTTACAGTTGAGATAGAAATAAAGAGCTTCTCTCCTATTTCCTTATTGCTTAATCCATCTATTAAAGCCTGAAGAACTTCCATTTCTCTTGGGCTTAAAACTTCATTTTCATCTTTTATACCTACTAAATCACAAAGCTTTTTCACAAATTCTTTATTATCTGGATCTTCTAATAATTGCACCTTAAACTTTTGAATTATTTCTTTTAGATATTTTCTGTTTTTATAATAAGGAAATAATATATCTTCATCTCTAGAATAAAATATTGCTTCCTTTATAATATTTATACATTCTCTTGTATTATCAGATTCAAGTTTATTTAATAATATCACTTTCCAAACTAATGAATATACAAGTAAATATCCTATTCCATTCTTTCTGCATGCAAATGCAATTTTATTAAACTCATTTAAGCTCTCTTCGTATTGTCCTTTCTCGAAAAGAACCATTCCATACGTTATCCCTAAAATATCAGAATAAGGTGATTTTCCATATTTCTTTTTATAAATCTCCATAAACTCATCAAACTCTTCTGTTTTTATCCTATTCTCAAAAAATAGCAATCTAATTTTAAGCGCTAACATTTGAATATATGCGTAATTATCTTTATTATCCTTATTAATATGATTCAGCAATTCCTCACATTCGTCAATATTACCTTGAATATATTTAACTTCTGCTAAATTATAATTAATGCCTACCTCTAATGTACTAAAAGCAGCTTTACCTTTATATTCCTTAATCATTTTCTGCGCCTCTAATAATAGTTCTTCTGCCTCTTTATCTCTAAGCATCTTTATATAAACTCCCGGAAGTCCCACTGTTCTAAAAATAGTGAAACAGGATTTATAATTTTTCGTGCTAAATTGCTCAATCAATTCTGTATAACCATTTAAACACTCATTTAACTTTCCCATATTCTCTAATAAAGAAACTTTATTATATTTATACATTATATCCACATAACTATTATTCAATTCCGTATTAATTTTTTTAATTAACTCCATCATTTCAAATGATTTTGTATATTCACCTATAAAACCTAGCGCCCATGAAGCTAAAATATAGTAAATTATTTTAGTAAGTATATTCAAACTATCATCAATTTCCTTTGGAAAATCAAAGTAACACTCTTCCACATAAGAATTATTTAATATAAGCCCAAGCAATTTGAGTGAATTTCTAACCTTGTTACCCTTATCGTAATCTATAGAATTAATTATTATGCTGCATCTTTCATAATCTAAACTTAAATAATTAGAAAATCCAGCTATAAAAACCAAATCTGTACTTTTATTATAATATTCCAACGGAAATTCATTTAAGATTTTAGTTGATACAATATTATGAGCATTCTTTTCTATTATCCTCAGAGCCTCATTATATCTATTGTAATTCACAAAAATTCTTAGCGCCTCATCATAATTTTTATCTTTTATTAATGATGCCGCAAGTTTATCTATAATTTCATTCTTAACACTTGCTTCATATTTATCAAAAAGTTCTATAAGATACTGTCTTAAAATATTATGATATCTAAATATCTTCTTGTCTTCATCTATTGTAATTATAAGCATATTTTTTCCTATCAAATTATCTATTATTTCAAAACCATCTTTATTATCTATATTTTTATAAATACTTGGATTTACATAACTTAAAGGTGAAGTTTTAATTAAAAAGTCTATTTCTCCTTGTGATAAACTGTTTATAATTTCATTATTCATATAGTCAATGAACAATTTATTTCCTTTTGGTATATTTTTTATAGTTTTTTTACTCCCCACCACTGTTAATAAAAGCTTAATTGCTCCTATCCAGCCTTCAGAAATTAAAAATATTTCTTTAATCACATCGTCATCAATATTCTTTTTAGTAGTATTTTTTATAAACTCTTCTGTCTCTTCTAAAGTTAAATTAAAATCTTCTGAATTTATATCAACTATTCCACCCTTCATAAGAATATTTCCTAAATAAAGCTTAATATCATACCTTGAAATTAATACAAAATGTATATTATCTGAGGAATTTGATATAAAATATTCAATAGATTCTAGAAGAAATTTATCTTCTAGATAATGAAAATCATCAAATACTATAATTAATTCTTCTTCATTTATAAGTTCATTAATTAAAGATGATATTAACTCAAAAATATCTTCTCTCTTTACCAATGGATTTATCATATCAATATAAAAGTTTAAGTCTTCTATATTACCTTTTAATCCATGTAAAACATAAGTCCAAAAATAAGATAAATCATCGCTGTTTTCATCTAAAGAAAGCCACATGCATTTATCCTTTTCTCCAATATAATTAGAAATAAGAGTACTTTTGCCAACAGCAGCACCGCCTTTTACTACTGTCAATTTATTTTCCAAAATACCATCAAGCTTATCTTGTATATCTTTATTTCTATGGAGCATATTTTCACTTTTGGGTCTTATTAATCTTGTATAAAGAATATTTTTCATTCTATCACCCTAATAACTTATTTCGCTGTATATATTTTACCATATTACGGATAAACCACCCACAAATTAAATCTATTCCTTCAAATATTTTCTTAATCAGAAATATAAGATTTATTTCCCTTTTATCACTACACTAGAAATAAGTAACCTGGTATGTGAAGTGTTTCATTAGAACATAACATGCTACTTATTTCAGCGAGCTGCCACATAAATCTAGATTACACCTTGTTTAACTATGCAAAATTATACTTTCTAATCTTATATTTAATTATTAGATATGCAAAAATTATCATTATTAAAGAGACTAAAATAACATTACCCATATCTGCATAATTTATGCCATTACCTTTTTCTAAAGAAATTGTAAAGTCTAAAATGTGCTTTTGAGGCAATATATTTGCCACTATGCTTATTAAATTATTATCAGATATAGTGAAAAAGCTTCCTGCAATCAAGGTAGTTATTATATTAATCATAACACCTAACATACTTGCACTCTCCTCTTCTTTTACAATTGAAGAAATTAATAATCCAAAAGCTGAAGCTAATAACGATAAAGCTAACACTATAAAAGCTAACTGGAGCGCAGTTACCCTTGTTTCTAGATTAAGCACTTCCTTTACTAGTATTGTTACTAGCACTGTTGGAACAAAAATCATAATAAATACTGAAATAAAATGACTTAATACATATTGTTCATAAGATATATTTGCACTTATCACTCTCTTTGCTATACCTTTTTTCTCATCAAAGAAGAATCTATAAAGCATTACTCCTAGTAGTATTAGAAACATACTTATATACCCAACTATATTTGCAGTTACTCCTCTTTTTTCACCATCTTTCACAGCGACATTTTCCCCATTGACCATTTTTTCCAACTTACTTTTAAAATCATTCCCTTTTATAGTGTCTATTTGAGCTTTTCCATTTTCAAAAGATATAACTGCGTCATACTTGTTTTTTACTAAATCTGAAAGAGGCACTTTATTTTCAAGCTTTATAATGTTAACCTCATCACTATTAAAATAAACCTTATAATTACCTACAATCCCAATATTAGCTTTTTCAGCAAAGCTGCTTGAAAAATAAATTGCAGCCGCGATAACTACTGGAGTTATTATCAAAGGCATTATCAAATAGGTTTTACTATTTATCATTCTATATAAAATTCCTTTTATTACATTTATCATCTTTATTCTCCCTTCTCATCATTAATGAATAGTTAATGATGAATAATTATGATTCTATATATAATCTTCCGGCTTATAATTAAGATGCATAACAATTAAACTTACTATCGATAACAAAATCAAAGAAAAAATTATAAGTGTATAATTTTGAAAATTGTTATCATATATAACACTAAAGCTCAAATCCAATATCCATTTTATAGGTGATAAATTTGCTATCTTGCTCACCACTTTCCCTAAGCTGTCTACAGGAAAAAACATTCCTGAAAGCAATGCAAAAACAGTTGCTATATTAGAAAGAATCATGTTAGTCAGCTCTTCTTCCTTTATAATCACACAAACTGCACCACCAATTGCCACTGTAAATAATAAAAATGCCCAAAACAATCCAAGCACATATATAAAGTTTTCCCCACCAAAATTAACAAGCCCAAAGTAATTCATTAATGTCATATTTATAGAAACAGTACTTATCATAAATAAATATGAACTTAGTATTTTAGACATATAAATTAATACTTTTGAAACTGGTGCATAAGCTATTCTAATATTTCCTTGCCTTAATTTCTTCTCTAGAAAAGTATTTGGTGTTATCGTAATTGATGTAATTATTATATATATCATCATAGTTACGCCATAATAATCATATGATGTAACTCCTTCTCCACCATAAAGACTAGAAAAAATAAAACCAAACAAACCAACTAATAGCCATGGATAAAAAACACAGGCTGTTACAACAACTGGAGTTGTAATTAGATTTCTAAAATCTTGTTTAATAAGTTTCCATAATATCATTTTCCCTCACCTCTAATCTCTTAATTTTCTTCCTGTAAGCTTTAGAAATACCATTTCTAAGTTGCCTTCTTCGCTTGTTATATGGCTTATCTTTATTTTTCTCTCAATTAAGCTTAAAATAATCTTATCCAAATTTTCTATTTCCTTAATTGTGGTTATTCTAAAACAATTATCTATAAGCTCTACTTTTTGAATTCCTTCTACTTCATATAAATAATCATATTTAAAGTTATCATTCTTGATAGGATCTATAGATATTTTATAAGTTCTTGTATTTCTATGGCTTTCCATAAGCTCTGGTATTGTTCCTTCTGCTATCTTATTACCTTTATCCATTATTACTACTCTATCTGCTATTTCTTCAACTTCTTCCATATAATGAGTTGTATAAATTATAGTTGTTCCATTATCTCTTAAATTCTTAATTGATTCTAATATGTGATTCCTAGATTGAGGGTCAATCCCAACAGTAGGTTCGTCTAATATTAATATCTTAGGCTTATGAGCTATTGCACAAGCAATATTAAGTCTTCGTTTCATTCCTCCAGAAAAAGTTATTGGTTTGCTATCTTTTTTATCCTCTAGTCCTACCATTTTTAATGCTTCTAATACAGCATTTCTTAGATTCTTTCCACTTAATCCATATAAAGATGTGAAAAATTCAACATTTTTATATGCTGGTATCTCTTCAAATATGGCAAGTTCTTGGGGTACTATGCCAAGCTGTGACTTAATCCATTTTTTATTATCCTTTATATCGGTACCGAAAAATTTTATTTCCCCTTCATCATGCTTTAATATAGTTGAAAGTATATTTATTGTAGTGCTCTTTCCTGCACCATTAGGACCTAAAAAGCCTAATATCTCTCCATTATATAAATTAAAACTTAATCCATTGACAGCCTTATTTTCCTTATAATACTTTTTTAAATCTTTTACTTCTAATATTGATTCCATAATCATCACCTCTGAGATTATCGTACTCTCTAGACCTACGCATTGTAATCAACCGAAAGGTTGATTTCTATAGATGAACAACATAAGGCACGATCAAAAAAATAACAAACAAGCATACTTGTCTATTATTTTTTTGATCGCACCTTAATAAGCTTACATGTGATTATATTAACTAAGTAACTAATTATCTATATACCCTAAGTACTATCTGAAATACCATATTAAAACTATTTATATACAACTTAAAGACAAAAAGAGCAGTTCAGCTTTGTACAGGAAAGTTTGAAATATAGACAATATTAGAAAGGTAGCGAACTCTTTTGTGCAGTGTTGCATTTAGAATATTGCGGTAGGTATTTCGTCATTAGAAGTTGTTCCAAAATGCTAGTTCAAAGTTTACCTTTGAGGCTAGCATTTTGGGCACAACTTCTAATGTTAGAAATCCACCGCAATATTCTATAGCAACCGAAACAACAGAATCCACTACCTTTCGGTTAGTTCTTTATTACATTTTTTCAGGCACTTCCATACCTAATAAGTCTAGTGCAGTTTCTAAAATATTTACAGTTAATGATAATAAATTAAGCCAAGAAATCTTCTTTTCTTTATTTTCTTCTGTTAATATTCTATTTTCATGATAGAATCTATTGAATAAATTTGAAATCTCATAAATATATTCACATAATCTGTTAGGTGCTTTATCCCTAAATGCGCCTTCAACTATTTCAGTGAATCTTACAAACGCAAGCATTAAATCTCTTTCAACATCAGTAGCTGGTAACTCTATAGCACTTGCAAAATCTCCAAGTTCCTCCTTAGCTTTATTAAGGACAGACTTAATTCTAACTGCAGTATATAAAATATATGGTCCTGTATTTCCTTCAAATGAAGAGAATTTATCAATATCAAATATATAATCTTTTGTAGGTATATTAGATAAATCTCCGTATTTTAATGCAGCTAAGCCAACTATTCTTGCAATTTCATCGCCTTCTTCAGCTGATATTCTATCGTTGTTCTCAAATCTTTCTTCAACATTCTCTTTTATTATAGAGATAAGGTCTTGAAGTCTCATAACTCCACCTTCTCTCGTTTTAAAAGGCTTTCCATCCTTACCATTCATAGTTCCAAAACCAACAAATTCAAATTTCAATTCATCTGAAACTATTTTAGTCTTCCTTGCACATCTGAAAACTTGCTCAATATGTAATCCTTGACGTTTATCAATTACATATATTATTTCATTTGGGTTATAATCTTTAACTCTTTCAATTATAGTCGCTAAATCAGTTGTTCCATATAGTGA
>JARLHR010000257.1 GCA_031292145.1 Clostridium sp.
TCAATGATGTTTGCGACATTGCCCCATGCAGCGACGATGGCGTTCCCCCCCCAATATACACAATGATAAATTTGTGAACAAATATGCGGTGAGCTGCGCGTTGCTTGCCCACCTTGTTTAAGTGAGTGAGTTAATGAGCACGTATATGCATATAGTTGTTACAAATAATTAATTGTATAATATATATATGATAACGCGTAGCTAGTTGATGAACGAAGTGAAATCAACGTAATAGCGTAAAAAATGCTATTTTGTTAATTTAATTAATTAATAGTTATATTTATAGTTATATTTATGGTAATATTAATAAAAAATAAATAGAGAAAATAAGAGGAGATAAGTGAGGAGAGGATTTGATTTTTAGAGTTTAAAAAAACAGGGCTTGGATGGTCATGGCTGTAGAATTTAAAAACTTAAAAAATCTCCCTAGTTATCTCTAGATATTTTCTCCATAAGATAAGAAGGTGATAAGGTGGCAATAATGAGGCAATAAAATAGTTGTTAGAGAATCAAGTTGATGAACGAAGTGAAATCAACGCAGAAGAAGAAAAGCTAATTTGTTAATTAAATTAAGTAGTAGAATGATAATAAGAGGAATAAGGTAGACCATAAAGAAGATAATAAGACAACCAGAAGAAGGAGCCATAATAAGGGAATACTTATAATAACTCATTTAGTTGGTGCATACAATTACTTATTCAGTTACTTATTTTTTTAGCACTTCTTTTTCTTGCTCTTGGTTATTTAAATATATAGAAAATAATATTTAAAATGGCTTAAAAACTAATCCAATATAGACATTTATAAATTAATGGAATTAAAAATTAAAGATGACTATAATTTAGCTGCATACAATCACATACAAGAGAAAATGAAAAGATTTTATAAAGCACATGAGTTCATTGATCTGTTAAGTAAGCATTTAGAGAAGTATGATTATAAGAAACGAAAAGATATTGAATATCATATTAATATTTTAATGAATGACAAACATTTTTATGAGGAAATATATAATAAATTTCTAGGATGCATTAAAAAAGCAGAAAGGTATAATAATCCAAATTCTCGCTATATTTCATTCTATGATCGTCATTATATCAAAGAATGCTATGAAAGCAACTTGTATTTTATAAAATTTGACAATGATATTGAAAAACTAAACAAGCTATTAGAATAACAATACATTTATTAATTTCAATATTTTTTTATAAATATATAGAAAATAATATTTTTCTATATAAGAAATATTTTAAAATGGCTTAAAAAAATATCTATAGTATAGTATATAGTAAAATGGTAAAAATCAGCAAAGACGAACAACAACTAAATGAAACAAATGTAGCTAAGTTTTTTGATAGCTTCAGCGTAACATATTCAGACGATGATATGCTTAAATTATATGATGAAGAACTGCCATCATTTGAATTAAAGACACAAGTAGAATTGAAGGCACTGGTCAGGAAGTTTAAAAATGAGTCTGATGGTGATGTTTCAAAAGAACAGATTGGAGAGATTACAAAAGACTTTTATAAAAAACTGAAATACGAAAAATATTTTCCTAAAACAATACAATACATTAATGAAAGAATATTTCATGGTTATGATTCAAAATATTATGTTTCTAATAATGATGATATAGGCACATACTTAGCAAGAGAATATAATACAACTGATTTCAATTCAACATATGAAAAGTATTTTCCACAAGAGATTAAAACATGGTTTAACAAACAACATAGAAAATACATTCTTACAATGAACAATGAGAAACCAAGAACATATGACGAAAAGGGAAATCATTTTCTTAATTTATTTAGTGGATTCAAGTTTGATAAATTTCAGAATAGAGATGAAGATAGAATTTTTTAAAAGGCAAAGAAGGAGTTGCATTTATTTGGAATCATATTAAATTTCAATGGAATTCAGATAATGAACAAACATTTAACTATGACCGTGAATGGATTAGAAAATTAATCGCAGGTTACAAAATGAAAACAATGTTATACTTAAAAGGTAAAATGGGTAGAGGAAAATCAAAAATTTCAACATTTTTAATGAAAGTTCAGGGGTTAAATGTATGCTTACCTCTTAGTAATGATTCAGTATTTACAACACAGTTTAATGGTCCACTCATGGGAAAAACATTATGTATATTGGATGAAATTGTTCATGACTTTGACGATTTCAAAACATTATATAATCAACTAAAACCATACATTACAGAAGGACAAATGACATATAGAAATGTATTTGAAAAAGCCAAATCACTTAAGAATGTTACTTCATTTATTATGACAGGAAATTACGATATGTTAAAACTAGATTCTCCACAAGAAGGAGATGATAGAAGACTAAAAAGTAATGATATATCAGATGTTGTGAAAGATGCAGAGTATTGTAAAAAACTTGATGCATTTTGTGATGATGAAGATGTCATGTATGCATTTTTTTGGGATTGTGTAGATAATCATAATAAGAATTTCAATGAATTAGAAGAACTTAAAACACTTCCAGTCAGTGAAACAAAAAAGACCATGATTCAACAAGCATTAGATACAGCAACACAATTTTTGAAGGCTATTGTAAATGAAAATAAACTAATGGATAAATATATTAAGCCAAAGGATTTATATAAAGATTATATTAATTGGATTGCTACAAATGAAACATTAAAAAAGCCAATGAATAGCACAACTTTTCTATCAAAAATGAAAAATTATTCTACTTTTGTTTCTTTTCATGAAAATAAGACCATTGACGGCCAAAAAACTAATTGGGTATTTATTAACAAAAAAAAGATGATTACATATTTTCATCAAAAATCATATTGGAATGAATATGATGATATTTGTATTGAGAAAGAAACAGAAACAAAACCTGAAACAAAAACAGCATGTTTATTTGTTGAAGAAAAAGAATCAGAAGTAGATCAGTTACAGCAAGCACTTGAGGAAATCAAAAAGTTGAAACAAGAGAATGAATTACTAAGATCACAAATTCAATCAGAACCAAAGACAGAAATAATTGAATCCAAATCAGAGCAAAAAATAAAATCTCCTGCTATATTACCTGAAATTATTTTATTGCTAGATAATGTTTTTGAGTCCAATACTCAGCAGCATAATAATGATGTATTGCAACTACCGGAATATGATGATGATTGTCTTTCAGATAATGATATTATTGATAATAAAGAGGCACTGAAAGCACAAGATGTATTGCCACTACCTGATTATGATGATGATTGTCTTTCAGATGATGACATTATTGATAATGCCGAAGCGCTGAAAGCACAAGACCTATTTTCTTATTTTTAATTTTTACTTTTATATAGAAAAATAATTTTTTTATATAAGAAATATTTTAAAATGGCTTAAAAAAATATCTATAGTATAGAATATATAGAAAAAGAAAAAATGAAATTAAAATTTATTCAACAACGACCAAGCACATTGCAAGAGAAACATGGCCAAAAGATATATGATATCATGTTAGATCATGAGGGATGGAAACAAGTAAATTTCAAGCGA
>JARLHR010000258.1 GCA_031292145.1 Clostridium sp.
CAAAAAAATAATAGACCAGTATGCTTGCCTATTTTGCACCATACTGCGTCAGTAATTTAAGCTAATAGGCCCACTATGAGCATAAATTGCTTCCTTGTCTGGTACAAAATATGCGTCGCATCTTTGGTCTATTATTTTTTTTCATGTGCCTTATATATGCCTTATAGTAAAACTATTTAAGAATAAAGGGAAAATATTAATTTTGGGTACTGAATTAGTATTTCCTTTTAAGGGGTTAAATATGTTTAGAGAAGATTCAAAAAAATAATAAATAGGTCAGCTTTCATGTGCCTCAAAGTATAATTAATATAACTTATCGAAATAATAAAAAAGATGCTTGTTTATATTAGGCACAATCAAATACATAAGTTTTAAAAGGAGATATTTAATTATGAAAAATAAACCATATGATAAAAGAAAAAGTACTACTAGTCTTGGAAGTGATTTGACTACAGCTATTCAAAATTTTCATTATAGTGGAGAAATGATTGAAAAATCCGATGATAAAAAAAGCAAAAAGGATAAGCTATAAAATAAATTATTTTTGAAATACTATTATTAAATAGCAATAATATAGTTAAGAATTTTTATTTAATAAGGAGGATTTTATTATGAGTAGAAAAAATGATGGCGATAAATTCAGAAATATGATGAGTGTAGGGAATTTTACTAAGCATGCAATAGAAAACTTCGAAGAAAATATAGTGGAGCAAAAAAATTATTTAGAAAAAGTTAAGGCTCATGAAAAATCTAGGGATATAGAATGAGGTACATTAAATGGAAAATATACTAGGCTATTATTTAATGCCACATCCACCAATAATTATTCCAGACATAGGAAAGGGAGAAGAGAAAAAAATAGAAGAAACGAGTTTAGCCTGCAATAAAATAGGAAAGGAAATAGCAGATATAAAGCCAGAGACAATAATTCTTGTAACTCCGCATGCCACAATGTTTTCTGATGCTATAGCTATATCAGACGAAGAAAGAATCTCGGGGGATTTAAGTCAATTTAGATGCACTAATATAAAAATGGATATTCCTATAGATAAAGAATTTAATATTAGACTTGGAACAGCTTGTCATGTAGAAGGAATTCCTTCGGTACTTGTAAATTCAAAACTATTAAATAAATATGAAGTTAGTTATGAATTAGATCATGGAACTATAGTTCCGTTATATTTTGTTAATAAATACTATAATGATTATAAGCTAGTCCATATCACCTATTCCATGATAGGTGATATAGGCTTGTATAAGTTTGGGATGGAAATAAAGCAAGTAGCTGAGAAGTTAAATAGAAAAGTTGTGATAATAGCTAGTGGGGATTTATCTCATAAGCTTAAAGAAGAAGGGCCATACTCCTATTCACCCTATGGAGAAAAATTTGACCGGGAGATTTTAAGTGATCTCGAAAAGGGCGATGTCCTTGCAGCTTTTAATATGAATAAAACTATGATTAATGAAGCTGGACAATGTGGATTAAATTCAATTTATATACTTCTAGGAGCTATGGATGGTAAGGAAATAAAAGGAGAACTTTTATCTTATGAAGGGACTTTTGGTGTAGGCTATGGAGTAATGAAGCTTAAGAGACAAGAAAAGAATAAAAATTACTTAGATGAATTAATAAGATATAAAGAAGAAAGCTTTAAGAAAAAAATAAGTGATAGCAACCCTTATGTAAGACTTGCTAGAGAAAATTTGAATTATTATTTTTCTCATGGAAAAAGCATAAAAGATATATCTAATTTACCACAGGAGCTTTTAAATGAACGGCATGGAGTATTTGTATCCTTAAAGAAACATAATCATCTTAGGGGATGTATAGGAACGATAATGCCAACAACAAATTGTGTTGGGGAAGAAATAATAAGAAATTCTATAGAAGCAGCTATGCATGACCCAAGGTTTCCACAAGTTTCAGAAGATGAACTAGAAGATATTGATATATCAGTGGATGTACTTATGGATTCAGAACCGTGCAGCAAAGGAGAATTAGATCCTAAAAAATATGGGGTCATTGTATCCGTAGGCATGAGAAGAGGATTATTATTACCAGATCTTGAAGGCGTAGATACTGTAGAAGAACAATTACAAATTGCGTGCGATAAAGGGAATATAGACTTTGATGAAGATTATAATATAGAAAGATTCGAAGTTATACGATATAAGGAATTATAATATTTATAGGTAATATGAGGGGTTGAGAGGATGGTGATAAATTGTGGATGTAAAAATACCATTTTATGAAGAATATAAAGATAAGATTATATGCAAAGTATGTCCGCACAATTGCATAATAGATGAAAATAAATTTGGAATATGTAGAGTTAGAACTTTAAAATCTAATATGCCTGTTGCTGTAAATTATGGAGAGATAACCTCAATGGCTGTTGATCCTATAGAAAAAAAGCCATTATATCATTTTAAACCATCTAAAGATATTTTATCTATTGGAAGTTTTGGATGCAATATGACTTGTAGTTTTTGTCAAAACTATGAAATATCTCAAGGTAAGCCTCAAACGCAATATGCAAGTGTAGAAAAATTGATGGAAATTATTAAGACGGTAGAAAACAATGCAGGTATTGCATTCACTTATAATGAACCTTTTATGTGGTATGAGTATATGTATGATGCAGCAAAAAGTATAAAAGAAGATAATTCTGAGACTAGTGTTGTAGTTGTCACAAATGGTTACATAAATGAAGAACCACTTAAGAAGCTACTTCCTTATGTGGATGCCATGAACATTGATTTAAAGGGATATACTAATAGGTATTATAATAATATTTGTGGTGCAAAATTAGAACCAGTTTTAGAGACAATAAAAAGATGCGACGAACAATGCCATGTGGAAATAACAACGCTGCTTGTAAGTGATGAAAATGATTCTTTAGAAGAGACAAGGCAGATAGCTGAATTTATAGCTAGTGTTAATGAAAATATTCCGCTTCATTTAAGCAGATACTTTCCAAGATATAAAATGGAGAATGAAGCTACAAAGGTAGAAAAAATAACAGAAGCACAAAATGAAGCTAAAAAATATTTAAAGCATGTGTACGTAGGAAATGTTCAAGGTATAAACAATAATACCTATTGTCCAAAGTGCGATGAACTACTTGTAGAAAGAAATGGATACATTACAAATGTGCTTATAAAGAATAATAGGTGTGAAAAGTGCGGAGAAGAAATAAATATAATAATTTAATAACAAAAGTCCCCCAAAATTTCTATAAAATTTGGGGGACTTCTAATTTATCTTAACCATATTATAAAAATGTTCGTCTTGAGGATATTAATCTTAATTCTGTAGTATCTGTTATATCGTAATTATCATGAACTCTAGAATTATTAGTGCTTCGATCATATGCATATCCTGTATTATTAAATATTGTACTAGAAATAGCATTCCATACTTTAGAAAGATAAGATTTGTTATTCATAATGATCCCTCCATAACAATTTAATTTTTATAACTTTTTTAAATATCAGTTACTATACTTATAATATAATTGAATATTCAGAAAAATGCACTTCTATAATATTACCCATTTAGCAAAAAAATAAACAAATATCTCAAAAAAATTATATAAATGAATTTAGGATTATATATGTAATAATAAAACATTAGAAGTAATTAATAATTCATAAAAATATTAGAAATAATTATATTTTTAAATTAAAGTACCTGCTTTTTTATGTGCCTTATTGATTAGCAAGGGTAAAAGGATTAAATTTAATAGCACCGTTATACTGGTAAGGGTAAAATTGTTTTAAGTGAGCAAGGTAATTTATCCATTGAATAGTTAAAGCCTTATATACTCTAATAAGATCGCTTTTAAGATGTATACGATCGTCATCAGTTAATTTATCTTTATGTTGGATAAATAGTATTTCGTCTCTTAAATGCATTAATGCCATAAGTAAATCAGCAAAAGTTTCATGTTCCAAAATATTTTCATTACTTATTAAGTTGGACAAAATATCTCTGCTTTCAAGAACAAGTTTTTTTAGTTCAGGATAATTAATTCTTTCAAATTCTACTATGTGATTATGATGTTGGAGCTTATTATCAGAAGTTCTTAAATCACTAAAATCCAAGTTAAGAGAGTGAATTTTTTCATCTCCAGCTGCTATTAATTTTAGAAGATTAAAGCCTATATCACTAAAAAATAATCCAACTAACATGTTTAACTTGCTTAAGCGCTCAAGACGAGCACGTCTCTCAACAAGTTTTTCAAATACAAGAGTAACTGCAAGTATGTTTATTGGAATAAAACAAAGGCTCATAAGTGAATAGTATATTGTATTTTCTAATTGACCAAATATTAAATAATGAATTAAAAACATTATAAATGATAAAAAGATTAATATAAATGAAACAAACAAATAGTGTTTTAAATTTTTCATATGTACTCCTTAAAATATTATATTTAAAATATGTTCCTAATTAACGGACAAGCATATCTAATATTTTATCAGAGTATATAATAAGGCACAATCAAAAAAATAATAGACCAGTATGCTTGTCTATTTTCACCATGCTACGTCAGCAAGTTTGGCTAATAGGCCCGCTATGAGCCAAACTTGCTTCCTTGTCTGGCACAAAATATACGTCGCATCGTTGGTCTATTATTTTCTTTCATGTGCCTAAAATGTAAATAAACTATTGTTTTGCTGATTTTTTGAGAGCATTATTTCTTAAGATACTTGCTTTTTTTACTAATTCCTTAAGCTCCAAATCTTTATGAATACAATTTTGAATATAACACTCAAGAGTTTCAGTGAAGTTGAACCATAAAGAAGGATACTTTTCTTTTATGTAATTATATAGGGAATTCTTTTCATTAGCAGTTGGAAGAATAGTTGCTTGTGGAATTTGAAGGCAGTTTTCTTTTGAAAGCAGCTCTGCATTAATAAAACCATAATTATCAAAGTTATAATAACGCTTTTTTATTTCATCTATTGTTAATTCATAACCTCCGCTGCCATCTAGCTGAAATCTATCAAAGTTTGCCAGAATAAGTTTAGAAGGCTTTTTATTAATTGTTTCATAATATAACATTGTAAATAATACTTCTTCGGCAGCAAGAGTTGGAATAGGCTTATATACTTTACCATTGGGGATCGGAATTTTATGGACTTCACAGTCTCCTGTAATGTAGAGACACATAATTCCTGTCATAAATACACCTCAAATCTAATTTACATTTTTTATATTAAAATTATTAACAATAATTATGTAAATAATACAATTTTTTTATTAAAATGTAATGATCTAATAAGATTTTCTTTTATATGCCTAAAGGATTAATTTTATGATAAAATTTAAATAATATAAATTAAGATTTACAAAAGAATTGAGGGCACTTATGGAAAAAACGAAAAAATGGGTTCCAGAGCTGCAAAGTTTTAGTGGGCTTGCTATTATATTTGTAGTTCTTATCCACGCCACAGCATATTATCTTTTAAGTGTATTACATAGGACTTCTTTTGAAGAGGTAGATTATGTAACACGATTAATAGACAATTTTATTCATGGGGCAGTACCAATGTTTATATTTATAGCTGGTTATAAATATGCTTTAAATGATATTGATATACCTTACAAAAAGTTTGTTAAAAGCAGAATAAGTAAAGTATTAAAGCCATTTTTAGTGATTAGCATTATATTTTTTATTAAAGATATAATATGTAGCACAGGTAACATAAGTACTAGAACTTTATGTGAAAATTTTTTCAGAATATTTATTGGATATAATACAGCTTATCAATTATGGTATGTACCAATGTATTTTTTAATATCATTAACCTATCCAATGTTCTGTAAAATAATTAAAAATGAAAAGTTTAGAACAATATTTATTTTGGGAATAGTAATAATCCAATATTCATTGTCTTGGTATAGCGATTTATTAGCTAGTCATCCTTTCGATTTTATATATTATTACTTATATTTTCATATGGGATTGATTTTTTGTAAGTATGAAATAAAGAATAAATTTAAAAGATGGGATCTTATAATTATAGCTGTAGGGTTAATTGTTACTCTTATAATAACATTTAGTACATCAGATTATTTAGCAGGACCATTGAAGAGATTTGTATTATGGCCAATGTCAGTAGTTGTTTATTATTTTTTGATTTTAAGAATAAAAAATAATAAATTGCTTCAATATTTGGGTAAATATTCATTTTACATATTTTTATTGCATGAGCCAATATTTTGTACAAAGATATCATATTACTTTAAATCTTTGGGAATTTATAATTCTGTGTGGGAATCATTTATAGTAGGAATACTTACAATTATTGTAACAATGTTATTGTATAAAATAATAGAAAAAACTTTTATAAGAAAATTAATATTTTAAAAGCAATCGAAAAGATTTATTTATTAAAGGGGGAGAACAATGGGAATTAAAATGATGCATCATGTATGTATTCAAACTAGTAATTATAAGGAATCTCTTGAGTTTTATACAAAAGTTTTAGGGTTTGAAATTGTTCAGGAGACAAAGAATTTTCATAATAGAGATTATAATACATGGCTGAGATTAGGAACATTCATGATTGAACTTCAAACAAATAAAAAAGAAGACAATCTAATTAAGTGGAATAAACTAAATGAAGGAATAGTACATATGTGTTTTTTAGTTGATGATGTTAAGGAAGAATTTAATAGGATTAAAGGCTTAGGGTATGATAACTTTAGAGTTAAAAATGGTGAAGTTATATATAAAGTAGAAGATAGCTTTTTATTTAAAATAAAGGCACCAGAAGGAACTGAAATTGAAATGAGAGATAAAAATGAAATATAGCGCACCGAAATAAGTAATTTATTTAATCTTGTTAGCCTTTTTCTTAATTATCCAACTATAAGTCCAGTTCTTAAATTGTATATCCATAATATGACGTACTGTTGTCATATTTATTATGATATATTTTGAATATGATAGGAGATGAGTGTTATGAAATATGAATGGAAAAAGCACGCAAAGGAATTTTATATGCCAAAGAATCAAGTGGAATTATTAACAGTTCCAGAATTTAAATTTTTTATGATTAAAGGAAAAGGAAATCCTAATAATGAGCAATTTTCTGAGGAAGTAGGAGTTTTGTATTCTCTTTCTTATGCAGTTAAAATGATGCCTAAAAGTGGTATAACACCAGAAGGTTATTTTGATTATACAGTTTTTCCTTTAGAAGGCATATGGGATATTAGTGATAAAGGAAAGCAACAAAATGGTATAGATAAAAATGAATTAATTTATACTATTATGATTAGACAGCCAGACTTTGTGACAAAAGAAATTGCCATGAAGGCAATTGAAATAGTTAAAAAGAAAAAGCCGCATCCTTTATTAGAACATGTTACTTTTGAGAGTATACAGGATGGGGTGTGTGTGCAAATGCTTCATGTTGGTTCTTATGATGAGGAATCAAATAGTTTTGCCATGATGAAAGAATATTGTGATGAACATAGTCTCATGAGAATATCAAAAAATCATAGGGAAATATATATTTCAGATACTCGTAAAATGGAACCATCTAAATTAAAAACTGTTTTACGATACAGAGTAAACTATAAGTGATAAGGTGTATATTGTTGAATATGTATTAACTGATAAATTTGGAGGTAATAATGAAAGAAAAGCTTGAGAAAATAATAAAACAATTTGTACAGGACTATAGTAAAAGAGAACATATAAATAGTAAGTGGAAAGAGCCTATAATATCATATGCAGATGCCATGGATGAAATGTTTTATAAACTCAAGGAAATAGTAAGCCATTCCCATTCATTACCCACAGATTTACTATCGGAAGCTAAAACTGTTGTAGCATATTTTATACCTTTTGGGGATTATATAGTCAAGAGTAACATTGAAGGTCGAGAATGTTCAAAAGTATGGGGACAAGCATATATAGAAACTAATAAACTTATATTAGATTTAAATACTCATATTAAAGAAGAATTAAATAAATTAGGTTATAAATCAAATATTATTCCAGCAACGCATAATTTTGATGAACAGAAATTGATTAGTGATTGGTCTCATAGGCATGTTGCGTATATTACAGGATTAGGCAGTTTTGGCTTAAATAATATGTTAATTACTGATAAGGGTACTTGTGGTAGAGTAGGCACTTTTATAACTGATTTAAAGATAGAAGCTACTGAAAGAAATAATATAGAAAACTGTTTATATAAACATTCAAATTTATGTAAAAAGTGTGTTGATAGATGTGTAAATGATGCATTAAAAATTGACTCATTTGATAGACATAAGTGTTATGAAATGTGTTTATATAACAATAAGTTCCATTCTGATATGGGATTAGTGGATGTTTGCGGGAAGTGCTTAGTTAATGTTCCTTGTTCTAGTGTTAATCCATTAAAAAAATAAATAAACATTTTTATTGAAGGAATGATATTAGTTATCTTAGGAATTTGCGGCTCTGTAGGAGGGAGTTCTTAAGGGCTTTCGCTACAAGGACTTGGAGATATGAATGCTCAGTATGTATCAAATGCAAACTTAGAAATAACGAGAAATGAAAGAGAAGAAAATAATTATAATTTGAAAACAACATTTATCATGAGTGTAAGTACTTTTGCTTTAATAATAGGAGGAATATTATCTATATTAACAGATTTGCTCATATAAATAGTAATATTTGCATAGCTAAAGGTGTTTGTCAGCCTTCTATTACTAGATGCATCAATAATTTTAAAAAGTTATTGATGCTAATTTTATATTCAATAGTTGTGTTTATAAAGAATAAGAGGAGAGAACGATGTATATAGAAAAATAGGAAATGTTTTATAAAGATTATTTGTTATTATAATGAGGCAAATGGTAGTAGATCTGATAATACATGGATTGTAAATGATAAGTTTATAATTAAGGTTGGAACAAATATTTCGGGATTAGAGAAGCACATTGCCATATCAAAATCTCTGGCAGAAGCAGGAATGGAAACTGCTTTGCCAGTACTCACAAAAGAAAATAAAGAATATTATATTGATGGCGAATTGTACTTTTGTTTAACTAATCGTATTCAAGGAAAATGTATGAAAAGTAGTGAAAGCTATAAGGAGGATTATGAGTCCAAGGCAAGATATGTAGGAGAGATTATCGGTCAGTTACATTTAATCCTTGAAAAGTATGATAAGGAATTTGTCTGTAATGAACCTAATCTTTATAAAAACATTAAAGAATGGGCAATGCCAAAAGTGAAAAAATATATGACACTTCCAAATAGCTTCTATGAGGATTATATTGAGAATTTTGAAAAGTTATATCCATGTTTACCAAAGCACATTATTCACCGTGATCCTAATCCAAATAATATTATAATGAAAGATGGGAGATTGGCAGGATTTATAGATTTTGAGTTTTTAGAACGTAATATCAGAATTTTTGACCCTTGTTACGCTGCAACTGCAATTTTATCAGAAAGCTTTGCAGAAAATGATCACAGCAAACTTGAAAAATGGCTTGTTATTTCAAGAAATATAATTGAGGGATATGATAGTATTTGTAATCTGTCTATTGAAGAAAAGAAAGCCATCCCATATGTGATTTATTCAATTCAAATGATATTTGTTTCATATTTTGCTGGCAAGTATAAATACAAGGAGCTTGTAGATGTTAATAAAAGAATGCTTAACTGGTTATATGACAATAGAGCATCATTGACGATTAAATAATAATAGTAATAATCCGCCAGAGTAGAAAAGTTTGGCGGATTTTTTAGAGAGTTGGTTTAGAATGGATATTTTTAAGATTTCCTTGAGATAATGGATGTATAATGATATATTGTAAATATAAGGTTAAAAAGTGTCGTGGAAGGATGTGTATCTTCATGAGAATAAAACGAATTAACTACTTGGTACAGTTAATATAATCTGATAGCAGATTGTACCAAGAATAATAGATTTGTTATCAGTTAACTGTACTACTTTTTATATTAAAAATTTAAGCAAAAAAGGAGTAGGGTTATGAATTACAAAGAATTAAAAGATGTATGGAAAAAAGAAGAGGAAATGAGTTTTGAAGGTTGGGATTTTTCATACCTTAATGATAGATGGAAAGATGAAGAATTACCTTGGGATTATAAAGCCATAGTTGAAAAATATCTAAATTTAAAATATAAGCTATTAGATATGGGGTCTGGTGGAGGAGAGTTTTTACTTTCGTTAGAACACCCTTATGAAAATACTTCAGTTACAGAAGCATGGGAACCAAATGTGAAGTTATGTAAAGAAAGATTAGAGCCACTTGGAATAATTGTGAAACAAGTTTATGAAGATGATAAGTTACCTTTTGAGGATAATTCATTTGATATTGTTATCAATCGTCATGAAGCTTTTGATATAAAAGAAGTAAGACGTGTTTTAAAGCCTGATGGTATATTTATTACACAGCAAGTGGGAGGGAAAAATAATGAGGTTCTTTCAAATAAATTAACTAATAACTTCAAACCGGAATTCTCCAATTGGACATTAAAGAATGTATCAAATAAATTAAAAGTTAATCAGTTCAAACTACTTTATCAAGATGAATATTATCCAGTTTTAAGATTTTATGATATAGGAGCAATAGTATATTTTGCTAAGATAATACAATGGGAATTTCCTGGTTTTACAGTGGAAAATAATTTTAGTGAACTTTGTGAATTGCAAAAGGAGCTATCTAGAGATGGATATATTAAAAGTTTTGAGCATAGATTTGTAATAGTTTCGCAAAATAAGAAAAATTAAGTACAAGTTTAGGGATTAGAAATGTTAAAAAATAGCAAGGCAATAATGCAAAATAGACTATTATATTGTCTTGTTATTTTTGTATTTTGTAATATAAAATTTAAAATGATGGAGGATAGATAATGGACATTAAAAAGAAATGTATGAAGCATATTTTTTATAGGAAAAAGAGTAGGAGCTATTAATGTTATTAGAATAGCTTCTACTTTTTATAGATAAAATTTAAATATAATAGGGCTATTAGCGTATAAAGTTAGTAGCAACTCTTGGTTCTCTTTCAGGAAGAGTGATTCCAGCTTCTTTACCAGCTTGAATAGATTTTAAAAGCCAAGCCATATTTTTTCCTAATAATCTCATAGTTTGCATTCCTTCTAAATCTTGCTTTACCTCTTCAGGCGTATTTCCATGTACCATATTCCAATATTGAGAAGATACCACAGGCATATTTGCAATTGTAAAATATTTATTTAATTGATCAAAAGCTGCAGTAGCACCACCACGGCGGCAGCTTATAATTGCAGCTCCAGGCTTATATTCAAAGCTGCTTTTTCCAGCATAGAAGAATCTGTCTAAAAATGATGTTATCATACCAGATGCAGCAGCATAGTGAACAGGAGAACCAAAAATAAAACCATCAGCTTCTTTAGCTTTTTCTAAAGCAATATTTACAGTGTCATCATTAAATATACATTTTCCAGAACCATTTTTAGAACAGCTTCCACATCCAATGCAGCCACGAATAGGCTCACTTCCAACATGGAAAATTTCAGCGTCAATATTTTCTTTTTCTAATTCTTTTGCTATTTCACATAAAGCAGTATAAGTGCAGCCTTTAGTTTTAGGGCTTCCGTTAATAAGTAATACTTTCATTTTGAACACCTCATTTTATAAATAAATTATTATTAATATACATCAGAATAGTTAAAATAGATAGAGCTTATTTTTATTTGTTTAAATTTGGATTTGTGATAGTATAATAATAATGGATTGAGAATTAAATACAGAAAATTTTTTTATGATAATATGAATAAAGATTTTATTGTATCATCCACATGTAAATTTTAAGAATAGCTAAGTAGATAAGGTGGTAGATTTAAAATGATAAAAAATATAATATTTGACCTTGGAAATGTATTATTGAATTTTGATCCTATTGAATATGTAAAATCAAAAGTTATTGAAGATAAGGTGGAAGAAATATATAAGAGTATTTTTAAAAGTGAAGAATGGCCTATGCTTGATAGAGGGGCGATTACTGAAGAAGAGGCTAGAACAAATATAATTAATAGAAAAATTGAGAATACAGATTTTATAAATTCAGTTTTTGAAAATTGGTATGATATTTTAAATCCTATAGAAACTAGCGTAGAAGTGCTAAAGAAATTAAAGGAAAAAGGATATAAAGTTTTTTATTTATCTAATTTTCATTTTGCTGCATTTGAATATGTGACTAAAAAGCATGATTTTTTTGAATTATTTGATGGTGGGGTTGTTTCATATAAAGAAAAGCTTCTTAAACCGGAAAAAGAAATATATGAAAAAATTGTAGATAAATATGAAATTGAACCAAGTGAAACAGTATTTATTGATGATATGCAGGTAAATGTTGAAGCAGCAATGAAGTTAGGCATAAAAGGAATTATTTTAGATGATCCACAGAATTTAAAGTTAGAACTAAAGAAGTTAGAAGTTAATATTTAGCATTAATAGAGTATAAAATTTCTTATAGGAAGTAGAGATTTAGCATGGCTAGTTTTCAAGATGCTTTTAATATTTATAAGTTTAATCTTAAAGTTTTCGGAGGATGTTGTGGCACAGATAACAGACATATTGAGGAAATTGCCCAGAGATTAATTAAGACACAATCAAGAAAATACGCCAATGGAGGTTATTATGAATTTAGTATTTAGACAAACACAGTTATATAAGTTTTTAAGCTATTGCAATCAAAGTGATTTAGAAAAAATCGTATTAGACTGTGGAGCAGGTGGAAACTGTCCGCCACTTGCACTTTTTTCAGAATTTGGCTATAAGACATATGGAATTGAACTAAGTGATTCACAAATTGAAAAAGCTCAAACATTTTCTAAAGAACACAATGTTGAACTTAATATTTCTAAAGGAGATATAACAAGCCTGACATTTGAAGATGAATTCATTAGTTTTATTTATTCTTATAATACTATTTTTCATATGGAAAAAGCAGATATTGCAAAAGCAGTAGATGAAATAAAAAGAGTTTTAAAGCCAGGAGGAATTTGTTTTATAAATTTTCTTTCTATAAGCGATGAAGAGTATGGACATGGTGAAAAGGTTGGAGAAGGTGAATTTCTACAAGAAGAAGATGGACAAAAAGTTGTCCATACTTATTATGATATTGAAGAAGGTGAAGCTCATTTTAAAGATATGCACATATTATTTAAAGAAAATAGAGTTTTGGAAAGAATATTTGAAGGTAAAAAAATAAAGCAGGGATATATAGACTACATAGTTCAAAAAAGTAATTAGCATAGAAAAACTTAGGCATATGAAAGAAAATAGATTATCATACTAACTTGTTATTTCTTTTGAATATGCCTTATATAGAGGAGAAATTAAATGGAGTTTAGAAAAGCAGTTGAAAAAGATATAGATGGTATAATGAAAATTATTAGGCAGGCACAAGTCTATTTTAAGGAAAAAGGAATTAATCAATGGCAAAATGATTACCCTAATGCAGATGTTATAGGTGATGATATAGCTAAAGGATATAGTTACATTTTAACTAAAGATGATAATATTGTTGGAACAGCAGCAGTTTCCTTTGATGGAGAAAAAACATATGATAATATTTATGAGGGCAAATGGATTAGTTACAATGAATATGCTGTTCTTCACAGGATAGCTGTTGACAATAATTATAAAGGATTGGGATTGTCATCTCAGATTGTGAAGAATATAGAGGAGTTTTGTATTAGAAAAGGGGTAAATAGCATTAAAATGGACACCCATGAAGAAAATATATCCATGCAAAAATTACTTAGTAAAAACGGATTTGAGTATTGTGGAATTATTTATCTAGAAGATAATAGTAAGAGAATTGCTTTTGAAAAAATAATATAAGGCACATGGACTTGTTATTTTTTTGAATGTGCCTAATGTAATAATTAAATTGAATAATGATGTTATAAAAAATAATGAAAGGGAAGCTTCAGATGATGAGGATTCTCTTTTTTTACATTGTTATGTTACTACATGTAACATAACAATGTAGTAAAATCATTTTTTTAATAATTTATAAAAAATTAAAATTTATTATTGACTTAAAGTGTACTTTAAGTGATAAGCTTTATTTGTTGGGAGGAATATGATGTTGCAATTGGAAATAAATGAGGTGTCAAAGATAACTAAATTAAAGCCACATACTCTTAGATACTATGAGAGTATTGGGTTAATTAAGGATATAAAAAGAAATGAAGCTGGGAAAAGAATTTATACAGAGCAGGATCTAAAATGGCTCGAGGTAATTAATAGACTTAGGGCAACAGGGATGAATATAAGTCAAATGAAAGAATATGCAAGATTAAGACATATGGGTGATAGCACTATTACTGAGAGAAAAAATATTATGAAAGAGCATTTAATATCAATAGAACAGGAAATTGATAAATTATTAGAAGCTAAAGAGTATGTAGCTAGGAAAATTGAAATTTATAATGAGATGGAGGAAAAATTAAATGAAAGAGGAAAGTAGATTAGAAAGAGGATATAAAAAGTTACTTGAAATTTATGGAAGAGCAGGTGAAGAGGTTAAAAACAGTTTAAATGAAATATCACCTGATTTAGTAAAATATATGATTGAATATTCTTTTGGAGACATATATTCAAGGGAAGGGCTAGATTTAAAATCAAAAGAAATTGCTGTTGTTGCAGCATTAACAGCACTTGGTAATGCACAGCCACAATTAAGGGTTCACATAAATGGAGCATTAAATGTTGGTTGTACAATTAATGAAGTTAAAGAAATAATACTTCAAATGTCAGGATATTCTGGATTTCCAACTTCCATAAATGCAATGAATGCATTAAAAGAAGTTTTGAATGAGCGTGAAAAACAAGATATAAAAGATTGCATAGGGGATGAAGCAACCAATGAAGTGAATCTTATGGAAAGATATGAAGTCGGTGTAAAGGAACTTTCAGAATTAGATAATAACCAAGTAGAAGTTCTTGAAAAGGCCTATAATGAATTTTCGCCAGACCTTGTGAAGTTAGTGATAAATAGTTATGCTGATATTATTGGAAGAAATAACTTAAATAAAAAATACAGACAAATTGCAACAATTGCAGCTTTGACTGCGTTGGGAAATGCACAGTCTCAACTGAAATTCCATATTAATGGTGGGCTTAATGTTGGAGTAACAGCTGATGAAATAAAAGAAATCATGTTATTAATGACAGTTTATGCTGGCTTTCCATCAGCAATAAATGGGACGAACATTTTAAAAGAAGTTTTGAATGAAAGAGAATAAAACGTAAACTTTAGACTTATGTGGTAACTTACCGAAATCAAATACATTTGTGTTCCACAGGACTATGAAAATTTCGCTGAAAGCACTAAGAGGCAGGTTGACCCCACTTTAGCTTGCTCCAGCCATTAGGCTTGACAAGCTAAAGTGGAACAACCTTCCTCTAAGTGCTTTTAGCATCGAAATTTTCAAATGCCTGCTTCACACAAATGTATTTGATTTCTGGTGCAGATATACATCCAAACTTTAGTAATTATGTATAAGTATTTTATCAATAAATCTAATTATTAAATTGAATATCTATAATCATTTATTTATTACAATAGATTATAAAAAAATAAGGGACTATTTGACAATAGTTTGATATAAAACTATAATGAGAGTATGGATATAAAAGACATATATCATTAATATTTGAAACAGTATCATATGATTTATTATCTATGATGCGCAAGGAACTTTCTAGAAATGAAAATGAGGAGATGATTAATTCTAAAAATAAATATAATTATTAAAATTTTTTGTTTTAATAGTTTGATATAAAACTATTAAACATTAAAGTAAAGTATTTAGTTGTAAGAGTGGATTCATTGAGTATTGCGGTATTTGCCAGAAAAAAACTAACAAATATGAAGGAGAAGTAATATGGAAAAAGTAAAAACACACCGAAACATTGCTAAACTAAATAATATTGATATGTTTTATCTAGATACTAAAACTGAAGGACCAACTATTGTTTGTCTTCATGGAATGTATGGAAGGGCAGAAACATGGGATGATTTTATTAATCATTATGGAAAACAATACAGAATTATTGCACCAGATCAAAGAGGACATGGATTAAGCAGTAAACCTATATCCCAATATACTTCTGAAGAAATGGCTGGGGACATAATTGAATTGTTAGACTTTCTAAATATAAATTCAGTTATTTTAGTAGGTCATTCTATGGGAGGAGCAGTAGCTGGACATCTTGCAGCATTATATCCTAAATACGTAAAAGCAGTAGCTATACTTGATAAATCTGCAGAAGAAGCAAATAAATTATCCCTGGATGAAGAGCTTAGTGATCCTTTAACAAAAGATTGGCCTATGCCATTTGCAACATTAAATGAAGCAATGAATTTCATTAAACAAGCTTCAGAGTCAGATTTGGAATATGAATATTTTATGAAAAGTTTAGTGGAAAGAATAGAAGGATATGAGATGAAGTTCAGTCCTAAGGCAATTGCTATGATTCATGCATGTAAGAATAATTGGTTTGATATATTGCCAAGTATAAAATGCCAAGCAATGTTAATTAGAGCAAGTAGTCATGAAGGAGTACCTGACGAAGACTTTAGAAAAATGCAATCTTTGCTGTCAAATTGCCTTGCCTATGAAATGTCACATCCAGATCACAATGTTCATTTGGCAAACAAAGAAGAGTTTTATAGTTATTTTGATGAATTTTTAAAATATGTTAAGGGGAATGAAAGAAAATAACAAGTCAAAAATGCCATGATTATTTTTCATTTTTGAATGTCCCTAAGCTAGAATGAAATTTTGGATTGTGATATACTTTTAAATATTTAGGCACATTTAATATTCTCATGTGCCTTAAATAAGTAGATGCTAATAATTAATAAAATACCAAGGGTGATTTTTATGAAATATAAAATTAGTGAGTTATCTAATCTTCTCAATGTTTCAACAAATACAGTAAGAAGATATGAAAATATGGGGTATATTACATCAAAAAGATCGGAAAATAATAATTATAGATACTATGGTGAAGATGATATATCAAAATTTATGACTGCAAGGCTACTTAGAAAGTATGGTTTTACACATACAGAAATATCAGAGATGAAGAATATTGAAATGTCAGATTTAATATCTGCATATGAGAATCGAATGAAAAAAATGGACGAGCGAATTGAATATCTAATTAATTTAAGACATAGGCTTAAAGACGATTTGGTTTTGATGAAAAAAGTTAATGAATATAACGAATTATGCTATATAAAAGATTGTGTTCCTTTATCATATGTGCTTTATCAAAGTGGAGATAAATTATTAAAAGAATAAGAAAGAATAATTACTGTACAAGATTATTTGTACTTATCACCAGAAGTACAGAGAATATATTTGATCAGAAAGGAAGACATAGAAAATAATAATATAGTTTTAAATATTGGATGGGCAATAAAATTAAATGATTTAGATAGATATAACATAAAGGAAAATGAATATACGGAAAAATATAAAAAACGTAAATCTCTATTTAGTTTAGTTAAACTTCCTATGGACTCTGAGAATACTCATAAGTATGAAAGTGAACAGTTAAAGGAAGTCTTACTAAAGAAGTCGCTTAGATTTATACAAGAGCATAACTTGAAAATTGATGGTGATATTATTGGAATTGTAATCAATGTTGCAGTAGAAGATAGCCGGGAAATGCAATATATTTTAATGAGTGTTCCAATAGCGGATATGTAAGACTATATTGACTATGACATAAGGTCAGACTTTATAATTGATGTTAGTGTAAAATCACAAATATTAATTATGGAGGTTTAAACAGAAAAATGGGAAAGAAATCAAAAAAATATATTATAGCTATAGTAGCAGCAATGGCGACTACAGCCGCAGTGTTTTGTCTTGGAAACTCAAAATTATTTAAAGGTACGGCTTCAGTGTCAAATAAAGAAGTTGCTGGCACAAAGTCAAGTATTTGGATTGTTGGTGATTCAACTGTAAGTAGTTTTACGGATAAATACTATTACCCAAGGTATGGATGGGGAACACAGATTGGAAATTATCTTGATGGTTCATTTACAATACAAAATCTTGCGTTATCGGGAAGAAGTTCAAAAAGCTATACAGCTAATCCAGAATATAAGGCACTACTTAGTGGAATGAAGCAGGGAGATTATTTACTTGTTGGTTTTGGACATAATGATGAAAAAGGTGAGCCTGAGCGATATACAAATCCAAATGGAACATATACTGATAAAGGTTCATTTGCTAATTCATTGTATGAAAATTACATTAAACCGGCTCAGGCATCAGGATGTAAAGTAATACTTTGTACTCCTATAGTTAGGAGATCTGATACTGGCGTGATGAGTGATTCAAACCTTCATATTACAGCAGCTTCTGGAGATTATGCAGGTGGACATTATCCACAAGCTATTAGAGATTTGGGAAAAGCACTTAACATACCTGTAGTTGATATGACTACATTAACTAAAACTTTATATGAAAAGTTAGGTCCAGATGAAACTATTAATCTGCATGCATGGACATCATCAAAACCTGATAGTGTAGATAATACACATACAAATATCTGGGGAGGAAAATATAATGCATATCTTATAACAAAAACAATTAAGGAACTAGGCATTGATGGACTTTCAGAACATGTGATCGATGCTAAAGCGCCAACTAAAGCAGATTCTTTAGTTTCAAATCCTGATTTTAAAGGGGCATCATATTCTAACAAATTAGCACAAAGCACTTTATGGAAAGATTATGGTATTTGGAAAGGTACTGTGTTTGGTAATATGGGGGCTGATCCATCAACTTCTAATGAAACTCTTGAAAAGGATAAGGATGGAAACATGCATATTGCAGTATCAGGTAATAAAGGTAAAATAGCAGGAACAGCTGATGGAATTGCTATGTATTATTATAAAGTACCTGCAAACAGCAAATTTAAGTTAACTGCAAAAGCTAAAATTAATAAGTTTGACTTAAATGATCAGGTATCATTTGGTTTGATGGCAAGGGATGAAATGTATATTGATTATAATTCAACTGATACTCTTGGGGATTATGTTGCAGCAGCACCTTTAAAATTAACTAATACAGGAGGAGTTTGGAATTGCTTTGCAAGGAAAAGTGGAGTGCTTACACAAGGAGGAGTGTGTACAAACCAAATTTCTGAAGGAGATACTGTAAATCTTTGTATTGAAAACAATTCAGATGGTTATGCATGTACGTTTGGAAATGAATCTACTGTAACTGGAGGATTTGATTTTAAGCTTACAAGCATTGATCCAGATTACGTTTATGTGGGTATGTTTGCAGCAAGAAATGCAGATATAACATATAGTGATATTAAACTAGTAATCGATGGTGTTGAGGTTGCTTCATAGGCACATTTAATTGGACTCGTTATTTTCTTTCATGTGCCTAAATTTATTCTTGACAATTGTTTTATATAAAACTAGTATAAAAGCATGAGTACAAGAGATATAATTTCATTAATTGCATCAATCAGAGAAAAGGCTAACAGGCTTATTATACAAGAGATGAGCATGAGGGAAATGGAAGGATTAGCACCTTCACATGGGGATATATTAAGTGCTCTTTTCGAGTATTCAAGTCTTACAATGAAAGATCTTGCTAGGGAAATTAATAAAGATAAATCTACGGTGACAGCTTTGGTAAATAAATTATTAAATTTAGGCTATATTGAGAGAACAAGAGATTTAGCAGATAGTAGAATTGTATATATTACTTTAACAGAAAAAGGCAAGAGTTTAAAAGACGATTTTAAAGAGATATCAGATAAATTAATAGAAAGGGTGTACAAGGATATTTCTAAAAATGAACAGGAGGTATTAATTAATATTTTAACTAAAATACAAGATAATTTCTAAGTCATCAGTTAAGGTAGGATTACAAGAATTATTAATTTATAATATGATTAGCCTACAAAAAGCTGACAAATATTATCCAATTAGAATTTCATGATATAATAGCATTATAAATTTAAACGAATGAGGCGAATTACTATGTTTTGTAAAAATAACCGTCAACATACTTCATTATTTGATCCAATAAACCAAATGCCAAAATATCTGCAAGATATTTTGAGTAAAAGTTGGGCTAAAGCATTTAACTAGTATATCTTTTCAAAAATAAATGAG
>JARLHR010000259.1 GCA_031292145.1 Clostridium sp.
ACCAGTCAGCTTCTGGTCTATTTTGTGCTATGCTTCATCACCATAATCCTTACATAGTTCACTATGCGCGGGTTATGGTTCTTCGCCTAGCGCAAAATATCCTCAGAATCTTTGACTTGTTATTTTCTTTCAACTCCCTAAAGCACTACTATTATTGCACTGGTGCTTGTTTGATGTTCCAAATTTCATCAGCATATTGCTTTATAGTTCTATCACTTGAAAATACTCCTGAACTATAAAGATTTGCAAAACATTTTTTAGCCCATTTCTTTTTATCCTTATAGTCTTCAAATACTTTTTCTTCTGCTTGCTTGAATAATTCGAAATCTGCTAGTAAATAATATTGATCTCTTTCTTCTAACAATGCATTGTATAAATCTTCAAAGTATCCAGTACCTCCATCATCCAATGTACCATTGATTAATGTATCTACAACTCTCTTAATACTTGGATTTTGATTGTAGTATGCTCTAGGATTATAATCATGTTTAATTCTTTCAATATCTTCAACTTTAAGGCCAAATATATAGTTATTTTCTTCTCCACTAGCTTCAACAATCTCTATATTTGCTCCATCATAAGTTCCAAAAGTAGGAGTTGCATTTAACATAAACTTCATATTTCCTGTTCCTGATGCCTCTTTACCAGCCGTAGAAATTTGCTTAGATAAATCAGAACCTGGGAAGAGTTTTTGTGCATAAGATACTCTGTAGTTATGTACAAAAACAACTTTAATCTTCTTTGATGCTTCTTCATCTCTATCAATAAGTCTAGCTATTTCATTTATAAATTTAACAATACCTTTAGCTCTTCTGTATCCCGGGAATGCTTTAGCACCAAATATAAACGTAGTTTTTGGTATATCTAGTTCTGGATTCTCTTTAATTCTGTAATACAAATCAAGAATATACAAGGCATTTAATAATTGTCTCTTATATTCGTGTAATCTCTTAATTTGAATATCAAAAAATGAATCTGGGTTTATTATAATTCCTTCTTCTTGTTTAATATACTCAGCTAATTCAACTTTCTTTTGATGCTTTATATCCATTAATCTTACTAATACTTTGTCATCATCACTATATTTCTCTAAGCCCTTAAGCAAAGATAAATCTTTAACCCAATCTTCACTACCTAATAAATCAGTAATGAATTCTGATAGTTCTCTATTACAAAGTCTAAGCCACCTTCTCGGTGTAATTCCATTTGTTTTATTTTGAAATTTATTTGGATACAAGTTATACCAATTATTCAATTCACTTTTCTTTAATATTTCTGTATGAAGTGCAGCTACACCATTTACAGCCCTTCCTACAAATATAGCTAAGTTAGCCATTCTAATTTGATCATTTGCAACAATTCTAAAGTTCCAAATTTCTCCCTCACCATAGCCCTTTTGCCTTAACTCATTCATTAATGCATCATCTATTTGATAAGCAATTTGTAATATCCTTGGGAATAATCTCTCTATTAATCGTATATTCCATTTTTCTAAAGCTTCTGCAAGTATTGTATGATTTGTATACCCAAAGAATTCTTTAGTAATTCCTAAAGCGGTTGCAAACTCAACATTTTCTTCATCAACTAATATTCTCATAAATTCAAGAATAGATATTGTTGGATGCGTATCATTTAATTGAGCTACATTATATTTTGTAAACTCTGAAAAATCACTCCCAAATTTAATTTTATATTTCTTTATTATATCTTTCATTGATGCACTCGAGAAGAAATATTGTTGTCTAAGTCTTAATATTTTTCCCGCTTCTGCTGTATCATTAGGATATAATACTCTCGATATATCTTCTGCTTTATTCCTTGCCGATACAGCCTCAATATATTGTTGATTATTAAATAAATTAAAATCAAACTCTCTTAAAGCTTCACATTGCCATAATCTTAATGTGTTTATATTTCTAGTTTTATATCCTATTATCGGAACATCGTATGGTACAGCTTTTACTGTCATATCTGAAAATTTTATTATTTGAGTTTCATCATCTTTTCTAATGCTCCATGCTTCTCCATATTTAAGCCATGTATCTTCACATTCAGTTTGAAATCCATTTTCTATATTTTGTTTGAATAATCCATTACTATATCTTATACCATAGCCAACTAAAGGCATATTCAAAGTTGCAGCTGATTCTACAAAACATGCTGCCAGCCTACCAAGACCACCATTCCCAAGGCCAGCATCCTCTTCTATTTCCTCTATTCTATTTAAATCTATTTTTAATTCTGATAATACTTCTTCAACTTCATCATACAGACCTAAATTCATTAGGTTATTACCCAGGGCTCTTCCCATTAGAAATTCTGCTGATAAATAATATGCCATTCTTACTCTATTATACGTCTCACTTGTTTCATTCCAATCTTCAACGATTTCCTCTAACATTGTTAGTGAGAGTGCATTAAATATTTCATAATCTTTAGCATCCTTCAATTTTACCCCGTGTTTTACTTTTAAGTATCTTTCAATACCCTCTTTTATTTCTTGTTTCTCCACAACTATTCACACCTTCCATAAATTTTAGTCAATCTATATATTTTATTTGCTAATTCATTAGTTAACGCCCCTTCTTGCATTCTCCAAGTCCAGTTATTACCTATTGTCGAAGGGAAGTTGATTCTTGCTTCATTTCCAAGATTTAAGAAATCCTGCATAAGTGCCATAGAAATGTCAGCTACACTACTCCATATTCCTCTTATAAATCCCCAATTATATCCTTCCGCTTCTGTTAGCCTTAAGTATTCAATTGCGTTCTTTACTTCTGACTCACTTCCTGTTGTTTCAAACCATCCCCTTACAGTATCATTGTCATGAGTTCCTGTATAGGCTACACAATTTTTTTCATAGTTATGTGGCAGATATAAATTTTGACTTTCCCCTGAAAAAGCAAATTCTAATACTTTCATACCAGGAAAGCTTGTCTTTTCCCTAAATTCTATAGTCTCTTCAGTAAGTAATCCTAAATCTTCAGCTATAATATTTATATCTCCAAGTTCTCTTTTTATTGCATTAAACAACTTCATCTCTGGTCCTTTTACCCATTCTCCATTTTGTGCCGTTTTCTCTCCATTAGGCACCGACCAATAAGCTTCAAAGCCACGAAAATGATCTATTCTTATTACGTCATAAAGTCTTAAACTATGCTTGATTCTGTCTATCCACCATTTATAATTTGTCTTCTCTAGGTATTCCCAATTGTAAATAGGATTCCCCCAAAGTTGTCCAGTTGCTGAAAATGCATCAGGTGGACATCCTGCGACTTTTATTGGTTTTAATGAGTCCTCATTTAACAAAAATATTTTGGAATTACTCCACAAATCAGAACTATCCTCTGCTACATATATCGGTATATCCCCTATGATTTCAATTCCTAATTTATTAACGTATTCTTTTAAGTTATTCCATTGTTTAAAAAATTCATATTGTGTGAATTTCCAAAAAAGAATTTCATCAGTAAGTAGTTGTTTATAATTGTCTAAACTTTCTTTTTCTCTTAATCTAATGCTATCATCCCAAGTTTGAAAACTCTTTAAATCAAATTTAGTTTTTAATGCCATAAAAAAAGAATAGTCTTCAAGCCAAAAAGCTTCTGATTGCTGGAATTCATCAAACTCATCTTGATTATTATTTTTTGAATTTTTGTATGCTAATCTTAGTACTTTCATTTTTTCTATAAATATTTTTTCATAATCTATGCTTTCTTGTTTATTTCCAAAATCCCTTTGATTATAATCACTTTTACTTAGCAACCCATCTTTCTCCAGAATATCAAAGTCAATAAAATATGGATTTCCAGCAAATGCTGAAAATGATTGATATGGCGAATCTCCATAACTTGTTTGACCAAGCGGAAGTATTTGCCAGAAACTTTGCCCTGATTTCTTCAAAAAATCTGCAAACTCATATGATTCTTTTCCAAATGTACCTATTCCATATTTCCCTGGTAAAGATGCAATATGCATAATAATTCCACTGCCTCTTTTCATTACCCCACCCCTTTAATAACAGAAACATATAATATTATATTCTTCTCATTTTTAATCATGTTTATATAGCCAAACTTATTTTTTCTGAATTTAATAACATTTTAACAAATTCAGAATATTTATACAATATTTTTTCCATTTTTTATTTTTTTCGCATATAAAATGTCATAAAATACACTTTAAATTCAAATCTATAAAAAAAACTTTTCTAAAAATCATTATATATAATAATTTTCAGAAAAGATTTTACTTTAAACTATATTGCATTTTTTTGTTTCCAAATGAAAAAAGCTATCTTAAATAAAACTGCATCATTAAATTTTCTTATATCATAACCAGTATATTTTTCTATTTTATCTAATCTATAAATTAATGTATTTCTATGAACATATAGTCCTTTTGATGCTTCACTTAAATTTAAATCTAATTTAAAGAAAACTTCTATAGTCTTTATCATGTCTTCGTCTAATTTTGAAAAATTTTCGTCAAAATTACTTAGTATTTTTTCCTTTATCTCTTCATTTAATTTATCCATTATTTTTTCAAACAAAAGACTATTAGAACCAAATATCATAATTGATAAATTATATTTTTTTGCTAAATTAATTTTATACATATTTTCGTTATATAAATTATATATAGATTCATAATCCTGAATACGACAATAACTTAAATAACATTTTTCATAAAGAGATACATATACTGTTTCGCTTATACTTGAAACATGCTCATTTATATCTTCAAATACACCTATTAAAACTATTGTATCTTCATAGTTTAAAATGATAACATCAGTACTATTATATATATTTTTTAAAACATCTAATGCTTCTATTACTTTATCTTTTAAATTTATAGTAATAAAATATGTATCTTCCTTTATTTCTGGCATAACTTCCTTGATTTTTTCTTTTGATACATCCAAACTTTGCAATAACTGCATAATAATTTTCTCTTTTTTATTATAATCATCTTTATATTTATTTTTTATACAAAATTCTAATAGTTTTATAGAACTTTTAAAATTTTCTTCTATTTTTATTTTAAAGTTTTTGGTTCCGATTGAAAATCTATTTTCTAACAATTCCCCTTCAAGAGCGTTGGAATGAGACTTAAATACGATTTCATCATCTGCATAAACTTCAAATGGTATTTCACAACTTTCATATACTTCTTGTAGATATTTTACTAATCCCTTCACACACTCTCACCTCAAACATTAATTATTATATATTCTTAAAATAAAAAGCTGGTATTCAATACTATTCTGTAATTAATACAAGTTCAACTAATAAATTCAGGTGGATTATAAAATTCCACCTGAAAAATCTGACTTTATTGATATTCCTTATATTAACATATTCTTAATTCTGTTTCTTTATCAAATACATGAATATTTTCATTTTCTACATATAATTTAATTTTATCCTTAGGCTCACATTTAGTACTTCCATCGACTCTTGCTGTCATATTATTATTTCCTGATTTGAAATAAATATAACTTTCAGCTCCCATACGTTCAACAACTTCTACATTTCCAGTTAGAGTTGCTTTAGGATTTGCTTCAATTATTTCAATATTATCGTCTAAGTGCTCTGGTCTCATACCAAATACTACTTCTTTATTTACATAGCCCTTATCTTTTAATACTTTTGCTTTTTCTTGAGGTAATAATATATTATTTTCTTCAAATTTACAATATAATTTTCCGTCATTTTCTACAACCATACCATTTACTAAATTCATTTGAGGACTTCCAATAAATCCTGCTACAAATAAATTTGTTGGAGTATTGTAAATGTTAAGTGGAGAATCAACTTGTTGAACTATACCATCTTTCATTACAACAATTCTAGTACCCATTGTTAACGCTTCAACTTGGTCATGAGTAACATATATAAATGTTGTTCCTAAACTTTGATAAAGTTTTGATATTTCTGTTCTCATTTGAACTCTTAATTTTGCATCAAGATTTGATAAAGGCTCGTCCATTAAGAATACCTTTGGTTCTCTAACAATAGCTCTTCCAAGTGCAACTCTTTGTCTTTGACCTCCTGATAAAGCTTTTGGCTTTCTTTCTAATAAATGTTCAATATCTAATCTCTTTGCTGCTTCCCTAACCTTTTTATCTATTTCATCCTTTGGAGCTTTTCTTAATTTTAAAGCAAAAGCCATATTATCATAAACTGTCATATGTGGATATAATGCATAGTTTTGGAATACCATCGCAATATCTCTTTCCTTAGGTTCTACATCATTAACTAATTTTCCACCTATATATAATTCACCCTTAGATATTTCTTCAAGTCCTGCAATCATTCTTAATGTTGTTGATTTACCACATCCTGATGGTCCAACAAAAACTATAAATTCTTTATCTTCAATTTCTAAATTAAAATCCTTAACTGCAGTTACGTCCCCTTCATAAATTTTATAAATATGTCTTAATGATAAGTCTGCCATATCTATGTCCTCCCTTTTATTTATATAATTCAACTTTTATTTCTGTAATATTCTCTATGTACTTATTTTACTATATGAAACCCTTTATATTCCATATTCAAAAATTACAAAACTACATTAACTTTTTTGTGAAATAATATAAAACGGTGAAATTTGCATGTTAATTCTTATTTAGGCACACGAAAGAAAATAATAGGCCATGTATAACTATCTATTATTTTCTTTAATGTGACTTATTATATTTTAAGCATTCTAATTTATTTATATTATTATATCTAACATTCATTTCTATATCATATTTTGAAATATCTTTACTACATTCAGTATTCCATATCCCCACTGCGCATTTGGATATATATCACCACTTCTTTGGGTTACACCTCTTTGAATATATGTTTTTATAGTTTGAGAATATATGTTGGGATCATTTCCCTCTACAATTCCCCATTCAAATAGCATTGCACAAACTCCTGCAAGTATAGCTGCCGCAACACTTGTTCCATTGACAACAGCCGTTGTATTATTAGGAGCTACTGTTAATGCATTTACACCTCCTGCTGCCACATCTATTATATCAATATAATCATCTAAAAATGCCATTCCAGAATATTCTACAACATTGTCATTATTTTGGTTATATGCTGCTGCTGTAATTGTATAACCTGATGTACTTGGATTTATAATTGTTCCATATGGATCCGAAGGAATAAATGATGTTCCTTCAACGCTCACACCTACACCTGGTATCCACGCATTAAATTTTCCATCTAAAATAGATTCTCCGGTTAATCTCAGCTTCCAAATTCCTTCTTTTATATTACGGAATCTAATAGTAAATGATTGATCCCCTGTAATTTCTTCTGGAAAATAAGAATTAATTAATATTGTTGTATTTTCAAATAAAAATGAGTACGTATTTATACCTTTAATTAACGCTCTCACTTTCCCAGTATTTTCTCCAGATGGTGATATTATCTCTAGGGACATTATATTGGGTGTATCAATCCAAATTTCTGCTATGATATTTTTTTGCTCTTGTGACATAAATAATTGTATCGTTCGTGATACATTTACTTGTGGTATTGCTCCAGAAGAATGATATCCACCTGCTCCTTGATTTCCAGATCCAGTAACTACGGTTATACCACTACGCCTAGATATTGAATCTATAAATTGCTCGAGAATACCATTTCCTTTATGACTACCTAAATTGCTTCCAAG
>JARLHR010000035.1 GCA_031292145.1 Clostridium sp.
ATAAATATTTTTATTTCGAAGGACTATGAAAATGTCGCTGAAGGTTCTAAGTTGCAAGTTGCACCCAATTCAGCATGCTCCCGCTTTCAGCGTGACAAGCTAAATTGGAACAACTTACAACTAAGAACCTTTAACAGCTCATTTTCAAATGCCTTCTGCACAAAAATATTTATGATTTCTAGTAAAGATATCAACTTAAGATTTAGCAAATATGTAAATATGTTTGATATATACAGTAACCTAAATCTAGAAATTTCAACGACTTAGTGAAATGAATAAGTCGAATTATAAATTTGGATATCTATACTGGATTTATAGTTAGAAATATACACTTATAATTCGCCATGCTTAAGTGTGTATTAACACAAAGAACTTAGATACATCTTGTGTGAAATAGGCATTTGAAAATAAGCTGCTAAAAGCACTTAATGGGAGGTTGTTCCACTTTTGCTTGTCCAACTAAATGGTTGGAGCAAGCTAAAGTGGGGCAACCTCCCATTTAGTGCTTTCAGTGAAATTTTCATAGTCCTGCGTAACACAAATGTATTTGATTTCGGTAATTTAACACATAAGTCTAGATTATGCGTTTTGGTAAGTTTCAACGATGAAGTCAAATTCGTTAGGATTAGTTATTTCACCATAAGTATCTTCTTTAATTCCCGGGTAATAATACAATACAAGTTTGTCATTAGAATCATTTAGATTTTCTAATAGAATATATAAATGATTTAGTGAACAATCTTCTATTAATGCTAAAACATCATATTTGGAAGAACGTCCAGTATCATTATTAGTTAAATCAACTGTATACCTATCAAATTTTCTCACATTAACTCTTTTTCTATCGCATGAGCAAATCTTAGAATCTTTTCTACAGCTTGAACACTTTTTAAAATTACATTCAAAGTTACAACTTAAGCATTCGCAAGTAGAACATTTTTCTAACTGTTTAAAAGTTTCTATATTTTTAGCTTTGAAATCTTCCAGTAAATCGATGCAAGGGTTAGATTTAAACATTGAAAATAAGGATTTCTTTTTGCAATCAGCTTCAGCAGAATCTAAAAGTTTAGTATATTCTTTAAGAATTGATGCTTTTGAGTAATATTTTCTAATGCTTAAATCTTTTTCAGATAGAAAAGGGGAGAGATCATTTATAGCATAAGCTATATCTGTATAAATTTTTCCCCAATGTCTTCTTTCAGCATTGATAAAATCAATATCTTTATTGCTATTCATGTCCTTCACCTAATTATTTGCTTTGTATTTTGCCAATTCAAGATCTAAATCAACTTGATCTAATTTTTCAAATTCACTATCAAAATTATCTAAATCTCGTAATTCACCTAAACCTTGAGCAAGAGATTCTTTTCTTTGAATTTTTCTTTCGATGCTATCGATTTGAATTGAGTTATTCTTTGTTTGAACGTTAGCAAGAACTTCATTAACCTTTTGAGAAGCTTCGGCATTTGCAAATCTTGCAGCAGCTTCATCTCTATAATTTCTAGTTTTTGTGATTTCTTCTTCTAAAGCACGAAGATTTGCTTTTAATGTATCAGCTTGAGCTTTAGCACTTTCGTAGCTTGCTTGTAAAGAAGAGACTTTTTTATCTGTTTCAACCTTTTTAGCCAAGGCTCTTTTAGCCAAATCTTCATTTCCTTTACTTAAAGCTAATTTTACTTTTTGGTCATAATCATCAGATTCTCTTTTGGCTAAATCTAATTTCTTTTCAATTTCATGAACATTACCTAAAATTTGAGCTGAACTTAATTTTGCTTTGTTAAATTGTTCATCCATGTCTCTTAATTTTTGATCTAATAATTCAACTGGATTTTCCATTTCGTCTAATGTGTCATTGACCTTTGCCTTAATCATATTTGACATTCTTGAAAAAATTCCCATGTTAATACCTCCAAAATTTTTAATTATTTTCTTTTATTATTTAAATATTTTTTTATTAATATAATAGCTAATATGAATAATCCAGCTAAGATTAGAGAATTTATTATTGAACTTAAAGCTGAACCAAAGTAAAATGGCCTATAATATCCACCACCCCATCCAAATGATGGCCAAAAAGAACTGTGTCCATATCCACCGCCTCCGGAATTATATGTTTGGGTGTTATTCCCCTTATTATCAGTTGTATTAGAAGATTTCGAAGAATCTCCTGTGGAATTATCTTTATCTGTAGTTGAGTAGGAACCGCTATGGAAGCCTTTTGAAGCACCATCACTTGCTCCGGAAGTACTCGAATCAGAATTTGAAGAGGAACTACCACTATTACTACTATCACTATTTGAAAAATTACCAGATTTAAATCCTTCAGCACTCTTTGAACTAGTGGAATCATTATTTGTACTTGTGGAAGAATTTCCAGATGAACTTTTAAAAGAACCTGAACTAAAGTCACTACTTGATTTTGAACTGCTAGTACTAGATTTACTACTACTGCTAGAACTAGATCTACTTCCACCCCCACTAGATTTGGCTGATACTATTGTACTATCAGATACATTTATACCAGTAACATGGAGTATATCTACAGGTAAACTTGAGAATGTAAATATAAATGTTAAAAGAATAGTTAAAATATATTTTCGGTTAATCTTGTGAATAGTGATCACCCCTTAAAAGATTATGTATTTATTATATAGAAAAGCTTACGTATACACAATATGGAAAAATAACGAAAAATGATTAAAAAATCAGATTACGATTAAATAGCTACATTATACGATATTATATCTCTTGAATAGTAGTATTAGCTATTGCTTAAAATAGTATTTAATACTATTTTAAAGCGAGTGATTTTTAAGTTAGAAGATTCATTAAGGAGAATTAAATTTAATTAACTTTTAAGGTATTATGATAGTTGATTAAGTTGCATTGCATAAAAACAGTTATTGGATTAATATTATAATTAGATTAATTAGAGAGGAAGAGATTGTAAATGTTGAATGAAGATATAGAAATGGGCATGGGTGAACTTTTAAATGATTATGATGTAAAAAGATTAAGTGAGGGGGAGATTCTAAAAGGTAAAGTTATTGATGTAAATGATAAAGAAGCATCAGTTAATATAAACTATGCCTTTGATGGATTAATATCTAAAGAAGAAATATCAATTGATGGAAAAGATCCGCGAGAAGTGCTTAGTAAAGATGATGAAATCGATGTATATGTTATATCTCCAAATGATGGAGAAGGTTATGTTGCGCTTTCTTTAATCAGAGCTTCACAAATTAAAGAAAAAGAAGACATAAAAGAATTCTTTAAAGATGAAAAGAATATTACAGTAAAAGTTAAAGAAGAAACTAAAGGTGGAGTAATTGCTTATTATGGAAATATAAGAATATTCATTCCAGGATCGCTTGCAAGTAGACAAAGAGTTGAACTTAATAATTTAGTAGGAAAAGAATTAGAAATTAGAATTACAGAATTAGATTTTAAAAATAACAAGGTGGTAGGATCAAGAAGAATTATTGAAGAAGAAGAGTATAGCAAAAATAAAAAAGCTATATGGGATAATTTAATAGAAGGTGAAAAGAAAGCTGGTGTTGTTAAAAAGCTGGTTAAGTTTGGTGCTTTTGTAGATATTGGCGGGGTAGAAGGATTAATTCACATTTCAGATTTATCATGGGAGAGAGTAAACAAACCAGAAGATGTGGTTAAAGAAGGGGATAAAGTAGAAGTATTCATTGGTAATGTGGATAGAAAAAATGAAAGATTATCTTTAATATTAAAAGATGTAACAAAAGAACCATGGACATTACATAATAATGATATTAAAGAAGGCGATATATTAGAAGGTAAAGTTGTACGTCTTACTAACTTTGGAGCATTTGTTGAATTATTTGATGGCATAGAGGGTCTAGTTCATATTACAGAAATTACTGATGAGCATATAGCAAAAGCTTCAGATGTGTTAGAACTTAATCAAAAAGTAAAAGTAAAGGTATTAAGTTTCAATAAAGAAGATAAGAAAATATCTTTAAGTATAAAAGATGCAACAGGAAGAAATAAAGAATATCTTAACTATATTGATAATAGTGATGATGAAACAGGAACATCATTAGGAGATCTACTTAAAGGATTTAAGTTCAGTTAAGAGTTAATAATTAACAGTTAAGAGAGAAGGAACAAAGCCCTAGGGGGCTTTGAAATAAAAATAGACTCTGAAAATTAAATGAATTTGATTTTCAGAGTCTATTTTACTTTTTCTGAAGGATTTTATTTAGTTCAATTTCAAAAGGAAATAGAACTAAAACTGTTAGTTGTTAACTGTTAACTAAATTAAATTTTTTCTATCTTTAACATGTTAGTTCCACCAGTATGAGTTGTTGGCATTCCAGCAGCAACTATTATGTCATCACCAGGATTAGTTATACCTAATTGATGTACTATATTCTTAGCTTCAATTAAGATTTGATCTGTAGTATTAAACATTTCACATTTCATAGGACATATTCCGAAATTTAAATTTAATGTTCTTCTTACTTGATCATAAGGAGTTATAGCTATAATTGGAGCTTTAACTCTATATCTTGAAAGAATTCTAGCAGTTGAGCCACTCTTTGTTGCAGCAACAATAGCTTTTGCATGTAACATATTTGCAGTTCTACAAGCTGAATAGCTTATTGCAGATGCATAATCATTAAGAGAAGGTTCTCTAAGCCTTGAAGTTAAATGATCATAATCTAAATATTCTTCAGCTTCTTGAGCTATTTTAGACATTGTTTTTGCAGCTTCTATAGGGAATAAACCAGAAGCACTTTCGCCACTTAACATTATTGCATCAGTACCATCAAAAATAGCATTACAAATATCACTTGCTTCTGCTCTAGTTGGAAGTGAATTTCTAATCATTGAATCAAGCATTTGAGTTGCAGTTATTACAACTTTACCAGCTTCATTACATTTTTTGATAATTTGTTTTTGAATTATAGGAACTCTTTGAATTGGGATTTCAACACCCATATCACCTCTGGCAACCATTACAGCGTCAGTTACTTCGATTATAGAATCCATATTGTCTACGCCTTCTTGGTTTTCTATTTTAGCTATAACTTTTATGTGCTCACCATGATTTTCTTTTAAAACTTTCTTTACATCTAAAATATCACTAGCTTTTCTAATGAAAGAAGCAGCTATAAAGTCAACGCCCATTTTGCATCCGAATTTAATATCTTCAATATCTTTTTCTGTGATTGAAGGTAATTTTATAACTACATTAGGAACATTAACACCTTTATGGTTCTTAATTTCTCCACCAACGACAACTGTTGTATGAATAGTTTTACCATCAACACCAGTAACTTTAAATTTCAATAAACCGTCATCAACAAGAATCTTTCCACCAACTTTTATGTCTTGATAAAGGACGTCATATGAAATAGAACATCTTTTTTCATCACCAAGAATTTCTTCACCACAAATAAAATCAAAGTTTTCTCCTTCGTTAAGAGTAACACCATCATTTACAAAGTTGTGAGTTCTTATTTTTGGACCTTTTATATCTAGTACTATAGCTGTTGCAGAATTCATTTCTTTACGTATACGTTGGATTAATTCAATTTTTTCTTTGTGTGTTTCATGAGTACCATGAGAAAAGTTTAATCTTGCAGCACTCATTCCTATTTCGATGAACTTTCTTAAAGTTTCTTCATTATCACTTGATGGACCAATTGTAAAAATCATTTTTGTTTTTTGCATACAAACACCTCGCATAAAAATTTTGTAAATTATATTAGTCATATATAGTGTGTGAAAATTTAAATCATAAAATAATAGAAATATACATAATATAGCAGTATTTTATGATAAACTAAGAAAAGATATGTATATTGATATTTTATCACATAATTGTAGAAAGGAAGAGTAGAAAATGAAAAGTTTAGAGGAAATTACAGAAGAAAGAATTTTTTATCATTTTAATGAAATAAGTAAAATACCAAGAGAGTCTGGAAATGAAAAGCAAATAAGCGATTATTTGATTAATTTTGGAGAAAAATTAGGTTTGGAATGCATTCAAGATGGAGTTTTAAATGTAATTATTAAAAAGCCAGCATCAAAGGGATATGAAAAAGCGCCAACGGTAATTATGCAAGGGCATATGGATATGGTTTGCGAAAAGAATAATCATAAAGTTCATGATTTTGCAAAAGATCCGATAAAATTAATTGTGAAAGATGATTATATATATGCAGATGAAACGACTCTTGGTGGAGATGATGGTATTGCTCTTGCTTATGCAATGGCTATTTTGGAAGATGATACAATAGAGCATCCAGCTATTGAAGTATTAATAACAACGGATGAAGAAACTGGAATGACTGGAGCTAATGCTGTACAATCGCATTATCTTAATGGAAAGATTGTTCTAAATTTAGATTCAGAAGAAGAAGGAAAGCTTTGGGTTAGCTGTGCTGGTGGAATTAGAACTCAATCTACGTTGCCTCTTAAATGGACCAATAAAAAAGAAAATACAAAGGAATATATTCTTGAAATTAAAGGATTGAAAGGTGGGCATTCAGGAGCTGAAATTCACTTGGAAAGAGGAAATGCTAATAAATTAATGGGAAGATTATTAAAAGAAATTTCTAAGGAAGTTGATTTTAATTTAATATCATTAAATGGAGGAGCAAAAGATAATGCAATTCCAAGGGAAGCTACAGCAATAATTTCAATTGATGAATCAAAAGAAAAAGAATTGCATGAAACTAAAATAAAAATAACTGAAATTTTTAATAAAGAGTTCCATAAGAAAGATCCAGATTTGAAAGTATTGTTATCAGATTATGAAGAAAAAATAGAAAGTGTATTATCAGATGATACTACAGCTAAAATAATTAATTTATCATATTTATATCCAAATGGTATAAATACAATGAGTGCTGATATTGAAGGGCTGGTAGAGAGCTCAACAAATCTTGGAGTAGTGGTAACACGCCAAGACAATATCGAATATCATAGTGCAGTGAGAAGCTCTGTATTTTCGTTAAAAGAAGAAATAGTTGAAAGAAACAAATCTTTAACAGAAATATTAGAAGGAACATTTGTAAATAATGCAGGATATCCAGAGTGGCCATATAAAACTGATTCGAAAATAAGGGACATATGTAAGGATGTATATCGTAGAATGTATGGCAAAGAAGCAGATGTTGTTGCTATTCACGCAGGATTAGAATGTGGAATACTTAAGGAAAAGTTAGGGGATTTAGATATGATTAGCTTTGGACCAGATATTTTTGATATACATACTCCGGATGAGCATTTAAGTATATCTTCTGCCCGCAGATGTTATGAATATCTATTGGAAGTTCTTAAAGAGATACAATAGTAATAATTAATTAAAAGCTAAAAATATAATAAGCTGATTATTAAAATATAACTAATTTAATAATCAGCTTATTATATTTTTATGTATGGAAAAGTATAAAAAAAGTGAGGCTTGAAGAGCTGATGAAATATAGTACGATGCACAATTTACAATTGAAACGTTGCACAGCCACTTTGTCCTATGAAGAAATTATGAAATATTTGGTACTTGGTTAAATCAAATTAAATTGTCCATATGGAACATGTAGGAAGTTATAATGGTAAAACACAAAATAAAAAGTCAGAAAATTATAAATTTGCTGTAAATGACAGTTAGCTAGAGAAATATCGAGGAAAAATAAGATATTTTAGTGTAAATAAAGATATAAAAGTGTAAAAAGTTTGACCTAAATCCAATTAATGAATATACTAAAAACATGTTTTGAAATTTAAGATAATGAACATAAGAATGAAAATGTTTTCTAGAACTATAAAAAATCAGATCATGGAGAGGGATATTAATGAAATTAAAAAAATATATATTTATAAAATTTATAATTTTAACTATTGTTTTTTCCGGAATTTTCTTTATTAATACTCAAAATGCTAAAGCTGATAGTACTCTAACATCTAATAGGGGAATTATACTTAAAACTAGTGAACTTAAGACCAATAAAGTTATTCAAGCGCCTTCAGAGGGAGAAACATCAATAGATAATAATGATAAAGCTTCAAGAGGGGCTGTAAGTAAAGGAAATGAAGTTGTTAATTATGCATATAAGTTTTTAGGAAAACCATATGTTTATGGGGCAGCGGGTCCAAATGCATTTGATTGTTCTGGATTAACTCAATACGTATATAATAGATTTGGTATAGACTTATCACGTACTACATACACTCAAGTAAATCAAGGGATTAAAGTAGATAGAAGTAATTTAAGAGCAGGAGATTTAGTCTTTTTTAATACAGAAGGCTCAATAAGTCATGTGGGTATTTATATTGGTAATGGAGAGTTTATACATGCACCAAGAACAGGAAAACCTGTTATGGTAAGTTCTTTAACCGATGGCTACTATGCTCAAAAGTATGCAACTGCAAGAAGAATATTTAATTAATATAAGGCACAATCAAAGACAAGTCTATAAATAAAAGCTTGTTTTTTTTTATTTGACATAATTCATATATGTGTAACTCATGGAATAAATATGATTATATAATGTTTATTAAAAAAATAAGGAGGGATACTATGAGATACACAAGATATGAGTATAAAAAGTCAGGTAAGATAAAATTTTTATGTAGTGTTGCAATTATTGCAGGAATATCTATAGGTGGGGGCTTATATATTAGCAATGTTATTTTCAATGGGAAGGAAATTCAAAATATTAATAAGGATAATTTGGATCAGTCGAGCAATATAGATAATAGTGATAAGATTCAAAATATCATAGCGCTACAATGTGGATACTATTCAAAAGAAGAAAATGCAAAAGAACTGTTAACTTCGATATCTAAGTATTGCCAACCTTTTATAATAGAAGATGATGGAAAATATAGAGTGATATCAGGAATATATACTGAAGAAGATGGTTTGAAAAAAATTGAAGAGTTTAAAACAAACAATATTGATGTTGCAAAAATTAATCTAAACCTTTCTGGTGATGATATAGATAGTAAGAAGATGATAGAGATTGTAGATGGATTTCTAACAATTATAAACAAACTTCAAGATAACCAAGTAAAAAGCATAAAAACAGATGAGTTTAAAGCTTGGTCTAGTAAGATTATAAATGATGATAATCAGGTTAAAACTAAAAAATTGGATGATTTAAATAATTATGTAAATAGTCTGCCAGAAGAAATAGATAAAACAAATAATAATACGAATATGCAACAATTATATAAATTAATAAAAAATTAAGACATATGAAAGAAAATATCATGAAATTATTACAACAAAATTACATTTGTATAAAAAAAGGCAGAACTTACAATAACGGACTTGTTTAAGAACATCTTAGATGATAAACTATAAGGTATAGAAATGACATGTTAAATTCATTTCTATACTTTTTGTTGGTTAAATATGTTTTTAGTTAAAAAATTAACATGTCTATAATCTGCATTATTTGTCAAGTATATATATATTATAAAATATATATGGATTCTTTATTTTTAGGATGTGAATATATGAAAATAGTATTAGCTTCTGCTTCAGAAAGAAGGCAAGAACTATTGGGTAGATTAGTTAAGGATTTTGACATAATCGTTAGTGATTTTGATGAAAGCAGGGTTCTTTTTGACGGGGATGTAGATAGATATGTTAAAGATATAGCTCTAGGAAAGGCACTTAATGTTAAAGAAAAATTAAGTAGCGATGCAATAATAATATCAGCAGATACTATAGTTACCCTAGAAAATAGGATACTTGGAAAACCAAAAGATCAAGAAGATGCATTTAATATGATAAAGCAGCTTCAAGATAGGAAGCATTCGGTTTATTCGGGAATAGTTGTTATTAATACATATGCTAATGTAATTAAACAAGAAAGTTTAGCTACGGAAGTTACTTTTTCTAAAATAAGTGATGATGAAATACTAGAATACATAAAAACAGGTGAACCTTTAGACAAAGCTGGAGCTTATGGTATTCAAGGCATGGGTGGAATATTTGTAAAGGAAATAAAAGGATGTTATTATAATGTTGTTGGACTTCCGTTAAATAAATTGAAATCTATGCTTAAAGAGGTATATTGATATTTTGGGGAATAGGGGTATCATATATGTGGAGGGATTATATTAATGGATAATAGCCTTAAGATTAAGGATATACCACAAAATGAGAGACCTAAAGAAAAGTTGTTAACCTATGGTGCAGATACTTTGACTAATTCAGAGTTATTAGCACTAATACTTAGAACAGGAACTCAAGGAGAAAATGTATTAGAACTTAGTAGCAGACTTATATCAGAACTAGAAGGATTAGATGGGATTTTAAGTGCAAATCTTAAGGATATAATATCAATAAAGGGTATTAAAGAAGGAAAAGCATCTCAAATTTTAGCACTATCTGAACTTTTTAGAAGATTTAAAACATTAAAGGCAGTTAAAAAAGATGTAAAGATATCTTCTCCACAAGATTTAGCTAATCTTGTAATGGGAGAGATGAATGAATTAAATCAAGAGGTTTTAAAAGTCATATTACTAAGTACAAAAAATACAATTATTAGTGTTAAGGATGTCTTTAAAGGAAGTTTAAATACATCCATAGTTCATCCAAGGGAAATCTTTAAGGAAGCAATAAATAGAAACAGTGCTTCTTTAATTATATGTCATAATCATCCATCAGGCGATCCAACGCCTAGCAAGGAAGACATAAACATTACATTAAGAATTAAGGAATGTGGTAATATTATAGGAATTCAATTAATAGATCACATTATAATAGGAAATAATAAATTTGTTAGTCTCAAAGAAAGAGGACTAATATAAATCGGAAGGGGAAAAACAAATGGGATTTTTTGGATCAGGAAAAGATATGGGGATAGATTTAGGTACAGCAAATACCTTAGTGTTTGTAAAAGGTAAGGGAATTGTTTTAAGAGAACCATCTGTTGTTGCTATGAATACTATGACTAAAAAAACATTGGCGGTTGGATCAGAAGCAAAGCTTATGATAGGTAGAACTCCAGGTAATATAGTAGCTATAAGACCATTAAAAGATGGTGTAATTGCAGATTTTGATACAGCTCAAACGATGATGAAAAGCTTGATAGAAAAGGTATCAACTAAAAATGCATTTAAGAACCCAAGAATAATAGTTTGTTACCCATCAGGTGTTACTGAAGTTGAAAAGAGAGCAATTGAAGAAGCAACAAAGCTTTCAGGGGCTAGAGATGTTATATTAATGGAAGAACCAATGGCAGCAGCAATTGGAGC
>JARLHR010000260.1 GCA_031292145.1 Clostridium sp.
ACTAAATTTGTCAGAAATCCAATCAACTATACCAGCTCCTTTATATACGTTTGTGGGTCTTTTTCTAGGTCTTTTATCTTCTTCTTGTCGTAAATGTTCTTTTTCTGTCAAAATCGTCCAACAAAAAAATATCTAATATTATTATAGATAATGACAATAACGCCAACACAACAGGCAATACAACTATTAACGAATAGAAAGCTACTAAAACGCATTGCATTTTATGGACTTTCTTATTATGCTCCTTACACAATGGTTATTGGAGGATTTTTGTATAAAATTTTATTTTAAACTATATCATAGAATACTATTATATATTTTAGTTGGAAGTAGCATACTTATAACAAGTGAACAGTTTATCCTGAGGAGGGATTCTTATCAGCCGACAAAGTCTATTACTGCAAAAAACAAGCCTTTTAAATGTTATAATTCTGTATTTCCAATATAATAACAGAAATTATTTTTAAATTGTTTTAATTAATTCATTTATATTAATTTTATATTTTCATAATTATAAATAAAATAATTTAAGAATTTGGAAACATATATAAACATAGAAAAACATAAAATGCCAAATTATGAAAATGGTAAAATTTATAAGTTGGTTAGTCCAAGTGGTAAAATATACATTGGAAGCACAACGCAATCTCTATCAGTTAGAAAAGCAGAGCATAAAAGCAAATATGAATCATGGAAAAAAATACATATCATTATGTATCATCATTCATATTATTTGATGAAGATAAAGATAACATTGATATTGTATTAATTGAAAATTGTCCTTGTAATGATAAAGAAGAACTACATAAATTTGAAAGAAAATATATTGATGAATTAGAATGTGTAAATAAAGTAACTCCTGCAAGAACAAAAGCTGAATCACAACACGCATATTACGAGGCAAATAAGAACAAAATTGCGGAGTATCATAAACAGCATAGGGAAAACAATAAGGATAAATATCAAGAGCAATATTATAAATATGTTCAAAATAATAGAGAACAGATTTCTCAAGCTAGCAAAGAATACAGAGAGAAGAATAAAGAAATAATTAAAGTAAAACAATCTCAAAAGATACCATGTAATATATGTGGCTCCAGTGTGTCAAAATCAAATTTGTCATATCATAATAAATCCAAGAAACATTTAAGTTTTGTTGCATCACTTAAGCTGACCGAAAATAATTGATACATTTCCTTTCATAACTTTCTTAGTTCTATATGAACTTGGGTCAAATTTAGTCCTTGGAATTACTCTAAACATGATGTGATTAGTAATTTCCTTCGTTTTCATATTTTTACGTTTTGCAATATTTTCTGCATGATGTTTCATTTCTTTAGGTGTCATTGAACCTTTCTTTATCTTAATTGCATGAATCACCATTCCCTTACCTAATACGTGATTTGAGATTGCTCCCAAGTCGGTGACTACATTCATAATCTTTTTTGCATATTCTGGCAACTGTTTTGCTATTTCGGTTACGTCTTGTTTTACGAAAGTTTGAACATTTGCGGTCCAACAATTACCAGCCTCTAAGACATATTGACACCATGTCTGACAATTATTAGGTGG
>JARLHR010000261.1 GCA_031292145.1 Clostridium sp.
GAATAATGATATATATGAAGCTTTTAAAATGGGAATTGCAACTGGTAGTGCAAGTGCATTTTCTGAAGAACTTGCAACAAAAGAAGAAGTATATAATTTACTAGAACAAATGTAAACATTCAAGTTGTTAGTTTATTTTAAGATATGTTGTAAGAGTGATTCAATAGTAGTTTATTAGTTAAATAATATAAGATTAAATATGGAGCTTCATTACAACATATTTTAACATACATGTTTTATACAAAAAGTTTAGTAGAAATAAAATGAAATCGTTAATACTAAAAAGATAAAATAATCTTTTTACTTATTATACTTATCGTACTGAAATTATATTTTAATTTTTGAGGAGGACCAAAAATGAGAATCGTAGATTTATTGCACAAACAAGGTATAAATTTAGATTTTAATCCTAGTACAAAAGAACAATGTATCAATGAATTAGTTGACTTAATGGATAAGACAGGGAACTTAAATAATAAAGAAGAGTACAAAAAGGCTATATTAGCTAGAGAAGAATTAAGCACAACAGGTATTGGTGATGGAATAGCTATTCCTCATGGTAAAACAAAAGCTGTTAAAAAGGCATCACTTGCAGCAGCTATTTGTAAAAAAGGTGTTGATTATGATTCGTTAGATGGACAACCTGCAAATCTTTTCTTTATGATTGCTGTGCCAGATAACAATGATAATTTGCATCTAGAAGTATTAGCAAGATTGTCTACTATATTGATGGATGAAACTTTTAGGAATAATCTAATTAATTGTTCTGATAGAGATGAATTCCTCAAATTAATAGATAAAAAAGAAATGGAAAAGTTTCCGGAAGAAGCGAAAGATGAAGAAACAATGAGTAGCGAAGGGTACAGAGTTTTAGCAGTAACTGCTTGTCCAACAGGAATTGCACATACTTATATGGCAGCAGAGAGTTTAGAAAACAAAGCTAAAGAATTAGGAGTTTCAATAAAAGTTGAAACTAATGGTTCTGGTGGAGCTAAAAATGTTTTAACTAAAGATGAAATTGCAAACGCAGAATGCATAATTATTGCAGCTGATAAGAATGTTGAAATGGCAAGATTTGATGGTAAGAAAGTTATTAAAACTAAAGTTGCAGATGGAATTCATAAGGCAAAAGATTTAATTAATCAAGCAACAAGTGGAAATGCTCCAGTTTATCA
>JARLHR010000262.1 GCA_031292145.1 Clostridium sp.
ACCAGCTTATACATTAGGTGGATCTGGTGGCGGTATCGCTGATAATGAAGAACAGCTTGAAACTATATTAAGATTAGGACTTCAATTAAGTACAATAGGCCAAGTTTTACTTGAAAAGAGTGTTAAGGGTTGGAAAGAAGTAGAGTACGAAGTAATGAGAGACTCTTACGGAAATTGTATTACTGTATGTAATATGGAAAACATAGATCCAGTTGGTATTCATACTGGAGATAGTATTGTTGTAGCTCCATCGCAAACTCTTTCAGATAAAGAATATCAAATGCTTAGAACAGCGTCAATAAATATAATAAATGCAGTTGGAATTGAAGGTGGATGTAATGTACAGTTTTCATTAAATCCAAATAGTTTTGAATATGCAGTTATAGAAATAAATCCTAGAGTTTCAAGAAGTTCAGCTCTAGCATCAAAAGCAACAGGATATCCTATTGCAAAACTTGCAGCTAAAATAGCCCTTGGATATGGATTAGATGAAATAAAAAATGCTGTAACACAAAAGACTTATGCATGCTTTGAGCCAACACTTGATTATGTGGTCGTTAAAATACCAAAATGGCCTTTTGATAAATTTTTTAGTGCAGATAGGCAGCTTGGAACAAAAATGATGGCAACTGGGGAAATTATGGCTATCGGAGCTAATTTTGAGCAAGCATTTTTAAAAGGAATTAGAAGTTTAGAAATAGGAAAATATTCTTTAGATCATAAAAAGTTTAAAGAATGCAGTATTTCAGAACTTAAGGAAAAAGTAATGGCTCCGGATGATGAACGAATTTTTGCCTTAGCTGAAATGATAAGAAGAGACTACATGATAGAAAGAATAAATAAAATAACAGGAATTGATATGTTCTTCTTAGAAAAAATAAAATGGATAGTTGAAGAAGAACAAAGATTAAAATTAAGCAAAATAGAAGATTTAGATAAGGAATGGTTACATCATCTAAAGAAAAGGGGATTTTCAGATAAAGCCATAGCTGATATGCTAAGAGTTAGTCCAGATGATTTATATAGATTAAGAGATATATGGAATATACGACCTTCGTATAAAATGGTTGATACTTGTGGTGGAGAATTTGAAGCATTATCACCATACTATTATTCAACTTATGAGCAATACGATGAAGTTGAAGTATCAAATAATAAAAAGGTAATAGTTATAGGATCAGGTCCAATAAGAATCGGTCAAGGTATTGAATTCGATTATGCTTCAGTTCATTGTGTAAAAGCATTAAAGAAACTTGGAATTGAAACTATAATAGTTAACAATAACCCAGAAACAGTAAGTACTGATTTTGATGTATCCGATAAGTTATACTTTGAACCATTAACAGAAGAAGATGTTTTAAATATAATAGAAAAAGAAAGACCAGATGGAGTAATACTTCAATTTGGTGGTCAAACGGCTATCAAGCTTGCAAATTTCTTGAAAGAACAAAATATTGTAACTCTTGGAACTACGGCAGACCAAATAGATTTGGCAGAAGATAGAGAAAAGTTTGATGCATTATTAGAAAGATTGGAAATAGCAAGACCAAAGGGTAAAGGAATATGGTCAGTAGAAGAAGGCTTAGAAGAAGCTAGAAGATTAAAGTTCCCAGTACTTGTTAGACCTTCATATGTAATTGGTGGTCAAGGTATGGAGATAACTCATGATGAAGATGAATTAACATATTACTTAGACAATGCTTTTGCTAAGGATAGTAAAAATCCAATTCTTATAGATAAATATTTAATGGGAAGAGAAATAGAAGTGGATGCTATATCTGATGGGGAAGATATATTAATACCAGGTATTATGGAACATTTAGAGAGAGCAGGAGTTCACTCTGGAGATAGTGTCACTATGTATCCAAGCCAAAATATTTCTGATAGGATAAAAGCTGATGTATTAGAATATACTAGAAAGTTAGCTTTAGAAATTGGAATAAAAGGAATGATAAATATTCAATTCATAGAATTTGAAGGTCAATTATATGTAATTGAAGTTAACCCAAGAGCATCAAGAACAGTTCCTTATATAAGTAAGGTAAGTGGAGTTCCAATAGTAGATTTAGCTACACAAGTAATGCTTGGAGCTAAGTTAAAAGATTTAGGATATGGAGTAGATGTATATAAAGAACCTGAATTAGTTTCAGTTAAAGTTCCAGTATTCTCAACTCAAAAATTACCTAATGTTGAAGTAAGCTTAGGACCTGAAATGAGATCAACAGGAGAAGTTTTAGGGGTAGGTAGAAACATAAAAGAAGCATTATATAAAGGATTTGTTGGAGCTTATATGTATCCGTCAAAAGAAAAGGGTAAGATATTAGCAACAATAAATAAACATGATAAAGCAGAATTTTTACCTATAGCAAAGGATCTTGCATCAGTTGGATATAAATTCATAGCAACTACAGGAACTTGCGCATTACTAAAAGAAGCAGGCATAGAAGTAGAAGAAATTAGAAAGATTGATGAAGAAGAACCAAATATTTTAGATATAGTTAAGAACAGAGAAGTTGATTTAGTTGTAAATACTCCAACTAAAGGAAATGATTCGAATAGAGATGGATTCTTAATAAGAAGAGCGGCAGTTGAAAGAAATTTAGGCGTAATTACTGCGCTAGACACATTAAGAGCAATTGCTGATGTAGAACTTGAAAAGTTTGATGAAAAAAATGATTTAGAAGTATTTAATATAGCTGAATAAAAAAAGATATTTACAAGGTCACTGAAAAAAGTTTAAATTTTCAGTGACCTTAAAATATGTCGCTAATTGGTAATTATATTGAGTCTTAGGTTATTTATAGTTGATAGTTATTTAAAATTTTGATTATGTTTTTTGTTGAAATTTTTATTAAAGCAAATTTGCATAAAGAGTAATAGATTATATTGACAAGCAAACGTTTGTTCTGTATAATGTAATTAATGAACGTATGTTTGCTAAGGAGATGTATATTATGAAAGATATGGGAAGTTTTTTTGTTAAATTAAATTGTAAGAATATTGATAGCATTAGAAGCATGATAATAGATAGACAAGGATATTACATAAGTGAACAAGAAAAATATATAATGTGTGCAGGAAAATATGATAAAAATGGATGGACTTTAGTATTTAGGGCAAGAAGCTTTGAGGAGGCTGAGGAATTAGCAAACTTAAATCCATTTACATATAAAAAAGATAAGGATAAATTTAATTTATTACAATAAATTAAGAAACAATTAAAACATATTCTGTTTCATTAATTTTTTATTTAATATAAAAAGAATACATATAAATAGTAAAAACAAGCTTATAAATACATTGTATTTTTAGCTTGTTTTATACTTCATATCTTACATTAGAAATGACAATTGAAAGGGCATCTATTAGATTTACTTTAGAACCAATCTTGCTCGGATATCTACTTTTAATTATTTTTACAATAGGCCTTAATGGAAAGCTTGGAATGGTTTCTTCAACTACGCCTACATCACCATTGCTGAGACTTACTATTGTCCCGTTAGGAAAAGGAATAATAATTCTACAAAATACATCTAATATATTATGATCAAATAATGTACCAGAATTAGACATCAAGTATTCTAAAGCATCACTTGGGCACATAGCTCTTTTGTATGATCTATCAGATGTTAATGCATCATAAACATCTGCTATGATTACAATCCTAGCTAGATAATTGATATTTTCACCGCCAATTCCCATAGGGTAACCTAATCCATCAAATCTTTCATGGTGCTGCAGAGTTATTAATTTAATATGAGAACTTAAGCTGAAAAATCGATTCAAAAAGTCATAACCATGCCTTGGATGTTTCTTTATTATTTCAAATTCCTCAGGAGTTAACTTATCAGGTTTTTGGAGAATTTCACTTGGAATAAATGATTTACCTACATCATGAAGTAATCCACCAATGCAAAGATAAGTTAAATTTTGCTTAGAGAGATTTAAACTAATGCCAAGAATTAGTGATATTACAGCAACATTTACAGAATGAGCATAAGTATAGTTATCCATGCTTTTAATATCAACCAGGGAGAGTAATACATTTTTGTTTGCTAATACATTTTCAATTAATTCTTCGGCGATTGTATTAATTGAATTGAAATACTTTTTTTCTTGTTTCGTATATTCATTCATATTCTTTTTTTTAAAATCGTGAGAGGAGGCTATTCTTTCTATATGAGAAAAAGTTTCTTTAATTACAGAAATAGATTTCTGCCTCAATTCTGGTTTTATAATATCTTCGATAACAGCAGAACTATAATCGTCAATAATATAAAGGGAAAATATTTTATGTTCTTTAATTTTCATTAAGGTGTCACTAGTTAATACAAATCCTGATTTAAGTAAGCATCTACCATCAGGAGTATATATGTTTTTACCTAATAATGAATTTTCCCTAATACACTCAATAGGAACTAATCTCATAATATCATAAACCTCCTTATTAATAATAATTATTATATCACAAGTAATATGTAAAATTATACTACAATAATTAAAAAAAGTGTTAATAACAACTTAAATTGAGTTAATATGTAATATTTAATCAGAAATACGCATATTTCATAAATAACAAATGTTTTTTGTTCAAATTTTATTTGTAATTAACCTATTAATTTAATATGGTTGAAAATAAAAAAGTCTAATTCGATTATTACTTTAGAATAATGTGAATTTTAGAATTGCTAGACAGCAAAGAAATAAAGTAATAAAATATTTACTATAATAAAGAATATTATGAAACAATATCATATTATTTTATAAAAATAATTTAAAAAAAAGATGGAGTGAGGACACTTTGGATATGAAAAATAGCCCTATTGGATTTTTTGATTCAGGGGTGGGTGGATTGAGTGTAATGAGAGAAGCGGTTGCTATCATGCAAAACGAAGACTTTATATATTTTGGAGATTCGAAAAATGCTCCTTATGGAATTAAGACGTTAGAAGAAGTTAAAAAACTTACTTTAAATGCAGTAGACTTTTTATTAGAGAAGAACGTTAAAGCAATTGTGGTAGCATGTAATACAGCAACTAGTGCTGCAATTGAAGAGATTAGAGATAAATATAGGCATATTCCTATAATTGGGATAGAACCAGCTTTAAAGCCAGCTGTTAAGCTAAATAGAGAAGGTAATATAATAATAATGGCAACTCCCATGACTTTAAGAGAGCGGAAGTTTAAATCATTAATGGATAAATACAGGGATGAAGCAAGCATAGTATCATTACCTTGTGCAGGACTTGTAGAATTTATAGAACAAGGAATATTAGATGGGAAAGAACTAGAAAGTTATTTAAGAGAAAAGTTTAAAGTATACTTACAAGGTAAGATAAGTTCAATTGTTTTAGGTTGCACACATTATCCATTTATAAAAAAGGCTTTATCTAATGTTGTTGGAAATGACGTACCACTTATTGATGGTGGAATTGGTACAGCTCAAGAATTAAAAAGAAAGTTAGCTGAAAAAAGTTTGTTAAGCGATTCAGAAGAAAGTAGAAAGATAATCATCTATAATTCTATAAATGATAATAAAATTATAGATTTCTGTTATAATCTAATTAATGTATAAATATAATTCAGAGGTATAATAATATATGAAATATTAATGAATTTATACTTATATTTTAGATAATAATATTAATTAATATGTAAGGCACAATCAAGAAAATAACAGACCAGTATGCTTGCCTATTTCGCGTCATACTGCGTCAGCAAATTCTACTAATAGGCCAACTATGAGCAGAATTTACTTTCTTGTCTGACACAAAATATGCACATTGAAAAAGAGCAGCTATGCAGCAATACGAAACTTTTCTGCATATAAGAACATCTCATAGCATCTTTGGTCTATTATTTTCTTTCATGTGCCTAAATTGAGAGGAGAAATTAAAAGAATGAAGAACCCAATTATTACAATGAATATGGAAAATGGTGGAGTGATTAAAGCAGAATTATATCCTGAAATAGCTCCAAATACAGTAAGAAATTTTGTGGATTTAATTAATAGAGGTTTTTATGATGGATTAATATTTCATAGAGTGATTCCAGGCTTTATGATTCAAGGAGGATGCCCAGAAGGTAGCGGTATGGGAGGTCCAGGATATTCAATAAAAGGAGAATTCACATCTAATGGATTTAAAAATACTCTAAAGCATTCAAAAGGAGTATTATCAATGGCTAGAGCTATGCATCCAGATTCAGCAGGAAGCCAATTTTTCATAATGGTAGCAGATGCGCCACATCTAGATGGACAATATGCATCGTTTGGAAAAGTTATTGAAGGTATGGAAGTTGCTGATAAGATTGTTGTACAAAAGACTGATATGTCAGATAGACCTTATGAAGATCAAGTTATAAAAAGTGTTACAGTTGATATGCAAGGTGAAGAAATCGGGGAACCGGAAATAATTGAAGAATAAAGGATATATTAAATTTGAAGCTATAGATACTTGAAGGAAAAGAGGTGTTATAAATGGCTAAAAGTAAGAAGTGTATATTAGTATATGGATTGAGCAAGGAAGAAATTAATAAGATTGAAAGTCAAAATATTAAGGTAATAGAAATAAAAAATGATATGATTTCAATGACTTTAGAAAATATAATAAATGAAAGTACAAATGAAAATTCTTATGATGAATTGCCATTAGGTGAAAAGGCACTTATTTTCAATGGATTTAAGGATGAACAATTAAAATTTACTATTAGATACATTAGAGGATTCATTCAAGGTGGAATATTAGCTATATCTACACCACAAAATTATAAGTGGACTTTTAAGTATTTGTTAGAGCATTTAATTGAGGAAAGAGAATGGTTTAAGGCAAATGGAGGAAAATAGACTAGCATACTGATTCGTTATTTTCTGAAATTTGCCACAGCACAACAAAAGGGGAGAAAGTAAAGTGAGTCGTGTAGGAGAGAATATAAAGCAAGCTAGAGAAAAAAGTGGTATGACAGTTAAAGCTTTGGCTAAGAAATTAGGAGTAGCAGAAAAATTTTTAAATGAAGTTGAAATGGGAAGAAAGGTTGCATCTGAATCATTAATAGATAAAGCAGCAAAAGTTTTAAAGGCCGATTTAAATGATATAAGCATGGTTGTTACAGACGAAGCTCTCATGGAGGAAAGGAAGACTTTAAAAGAAATACCAAGAAGGAATACTGAAACTTCAGAAGTTTGGACAGATGCTTTTTCATCAGTGCTTAGAAGTATACCTATATATAATTATTCTTTGTCTAACAAGAAAGGTTCTAAAGAGATGCCAGTTCATTCGAATAAAATAGAAAATTATCCTCAAGATAAAGTATTCTATTTGGAAATAGAAGATGATGAAATGAATGGATTTAGAATGTTAAAGGGAGATATTGCTTTTGCGCATAGTGTAAAAGAAGTAAGCAATAATGGTTTCTTTTTAATTGACTATAAAGGACAAAGAAAGATAAGACAAGTAAAAATTTTAGGAAATTCAAAAGTGCTTTTAGTGAGTAATGCAGGAAATTTAATTACTGAAACTATGGAATTGAAAGAAATGGATGTAATTGCTAAATTAGAAAAGGTTGAAATTACACTATAGCATCATAGCAAATAAAACATATGTAATATGCAAATAGAGAATAATCACATGTTTGAATTATTCTCTATTTTTTGTTGCATAAATATGCTATTTGCATAGTATGTTTATGTATATATTTATACAGGATGTGATTATTATGCCTCAAGCAGGAAGTGGTATAGCTTCAAAAACCGATGCATCAATAGGTTTATTAACCAATGTACCAAAAGCAATATTGGATCAAATTGGATATAAATACAGTTTACAAGAAACTCAGGATAATATGCTGGAGCTTATAATTTTATATAGAGATACGCCAGAACAGACACGTGCATTTATTGAAGGCTTGGGTGGTAAATTTCAAGATTTAGGATTTAATTTTGCAGTAATTAATATACCTCGAGATAAGCTAGAACAATTATCATTAAGTAACACTATTCAATATATAGAATTACCCAAAAACTTATATGAGCAGGATGAAGAGAGCAACAGAGCATCATGTGTACTTCAAGTAAATTCTGATTATAGTGTTTTAGGTGATGGTGTATTAGTTGGATTTGTAGATTCAGGAATAGATTATACACATCCAGCATTTATGAATACTGCTGGAACAACGAGGATAGAGTACATCTATGACTTAAGTACAGGAGGAAATGCTTACAATAAGGAAACTATAAATCAGGCAATAAAATCACCAAATCCATATTCAATAGTTCCATCTATCGATAATACAGGCCATGGAACCCATGTATCAGGAATAGCGTGTGGTGGAGGAAATATAAATCAAATGTATAAAGGAGTAGCTCCTAATGCATCAATAGCTATGGTTAAAGCTGCAAGAGGTACTGCAATTTTAAGTTCACAAATAATGCAGGGAATCAGGTTCCTTTTGGATAAAAGCAAAGAATTAAATATGCCTTTGGTTATTAGCCTTAGCTTAAGTACGAATGATGGGTCACATGATGGAAGCAGTTTGCTTGAGCAATATATTCGAACTGTATCAAATTTAGAGAGGGTATCTATTGCTATTGCTGGAGGAAATGATGGAGATGCAGGGCATCATGTTGGAGGTGAATTAACTAAAACTCAAAGACAGACCTTTAACATAGGAAGCGATGAAAAGTCATTAGTTATGAATTTGTATAAAACAATTCTACCTAATATATCAATAAGCATAATAAATCCAACGGGGCAAAGTAGTGGTATCATTACTATACAGGAAGGGTATATTCAAGGTACTATAGGACGTGATAGATATGATATATATGTAGCAGGACCTAAGCCATTTCAATTAAATAGTGAAATAAAAATTATTCTTTCTGCTAGAACAGGATATCTTGCAGAAGGAGTATGGACTTTAGAAATAAATGTTTTAAATGAATACTTAGGAACTTACTCAATATGGCTTCCAGTTCTGGAGGCACTTAATCCTAGCACAAAGTTCATGGAACCAATTCAATTTAATACTCTAGGAATACCAGCAACTGTAGATAATATAATTGCAGTAGGAAGTTATAATTATAGAACAGGTAATCTTTCATCGTTCAGTGGACGAGGGGCTCAAAATCAAGGGAATTTAGTAAGGCCTGATTTAGTTGCACCAGGGGAGGATATAGCTGGGCCGGTTCCAGGTGGGGAATATGACATTAAAACAGGGACATCAATGGCAACGCCACAGGTAGCAGGAATATGTGCACTAATGATGCAATGGGGAATAATTAAAGGCAATGATCCGTATTTATTTGGCCAAAGATTGAAATATTATTTAATAAAAGGGGCTAAAAGAAGACGTACAGATGTAACATATCCAAATCCTTTATGGGGGTATGGAGAAGTATGTGCATTTGATAGTATGAGCTTATTAGAAGCAGACTTAAATGCTATTTTAACTAGAGGGGATATAAAAGAGGAGGATATACTAGTAACAAATATTAGGTCTGATAAATATAATACTCTGAGAAAAAATATAAAGAGGAAAGATATGGAGAGCACAAGTAATGTAAACCCTATGGCCAATAAAGGTAGATTAAAGGTTCAGTGTTTTAGAGGTGATAATTATATTCCAATTGATGGAGCAAAGATAACTGTAAGTGGGACACAAGGTACTGAAAATATAAAGAGTATTCAATTAGTTACGGATTCAGTTGGATTAACAACGGAAATAGAGTTAACAGCACCACCATTAGCGTATTCCTTAAATAAGAATAGCAATCAGATACCTTATAGTTTATATGATATAACTATTGATAGGAATGGATTTAAGCCAATAATAATAAGAGGGTGCCAGGTATTTCCAACTCAAGTTGCATATCAAATATGTAATTTAGAAATCAGCTTAGGAAGAGGTGATATGAGGCAGGAAGTTATAAATATACAGCCTAATACACTAAATGGTAATTTTCCTCCTAAGATACCAGAAGAGGTTGATAAGCCATTGCCACCACCAACCTCAGGAGTTGTATTGCCACAACCTATAGTTCCAGAATATATTATTGTTCATCAAGGAGGCCCTAATGATCCATCAGCACCAAATTATAAAGTACCATTTAAAGACTACATTAAAAATGTTGCTTCATGCGAAATATATTCAACTTGGAATAATTCAGCATTAAGAGCAAATATTTTTTGCATTGTATCTTTTACATTGAATAGAATTTTTACTGAATGGTATAGAGGTAAAGGAAAGAATTTCGATATTACAAGTTCTACAGCTTTTGACCAAGCGTTTAATTATGGTAGAAATATCTATGATAGCATAAGCCAAGTCGTGGATGAAATTTTCTCTACTTATGTAAGAAGAAATGGTAAGAAACAACCACTTTTTACACAATATTGTGATGGAAAGAGTGTTACTTGCCCTCAATGGTTAAGTCAATGGGGAACTCAAGAATTAGCACAACAAGGTATGGTACCATTTGATATATTAAGGCATTATTATGGAGATGATATTGAATTAGTTACAGCTGAAAAAGTAGCAGGAAGTCCTCAATCATATCCGGGACATGCTTTATCAATTGGCTCATCTGGTCCAGAGGTAAGAACAATCCAGGGTCAATTAAATAGAATATCAAGGAATTATCCATTAATTCCAAAGCAAGCTGAAGATGGACAGTATACTCAAAAAACAGCAGATGCAGTAAAAATATTTCAGCAAGTATTTACATTGCCACAAACAGGGATAGTTGATTATGCAACATGGTATAAGATATCAGATGTGTATGTTGGGATAACAAAGCTTGCAGAACTCACTACTACTGAATCAAGTAGATCATGGGGAACAAATGAGTTTATACCACCAATTATACCTGGATTAGACAATAAGAGAGGAATACCTAAATTTTATTATTAATTAAAATCGTATTTATAATGCTAGGTTTACAAAAATAAAAGACATGTGTAGCTAAATTCTTAGTATAAAAGCATGCCTTTTATTTTTATAAATTAAAACTTATTTTTTACACCTTCCAAATTAAATTCAGGAATAAAATCGGAGATATTAGAACCTTTATCTTGAATAAATCCATTTTTTATTCCAAGGTCTAAAGCATAGTTAATTAAGCTATCATAATGTTTAGAGTTAAGGGGCTTATTTATTTCAGGATAATTACAAGCTTTAAACATAGGCACATATTGATTCATTAAACTTATATAGACATTATCACCGTATTTATTATAAATATAGTCAACTACCTTTTTTGAATCAAAAAGAAGTCCAGGAAGCATTAAATGTCTTATAATGACTCCTTTTATTATAAGACCAGCTTCATTAAATATTGGTTTACCTACCTGTCTAACCATTTCATCTATTATTTCTGTTGCATTAGAATAATAGCCTGTAGCATTAGAATATTTAACTGCATATTTATCATTAAAGTACTTAAGATCTGGTAAGTAAACATCGATGTATCCATTGAGGGATTTTATTGTTTCAATGGAATCGTAACTATTTGTATTATAAAGAATAGGTATAATTAAATTATGTTTTTTTGCAATTTTTAATGCCTCTATGATTTGAGGAACATAGTGTGTTGGAGTAACTAAATTAATATTATTTGCTCCCTTTTCTTGAAGCTCTAAAAATATTTCAGCAAGCCGCTCAATAGATATTTCTATTCCAATAACTGTAAGGTTGCAGTTTGAATTTTGAATTTCTGGACAATTTGAATCCTGCTCAGAAGAAAAGCCTTGTCTAGATACCTGGCTTATATTATAGTTTTGACAAAACACACAATTAAGATTGCAATGAGAAAAAAATACGGTACCTGAACCATTTTCCCGGGAAATAGGTGGCTCTTCCCAATAGTGTAAAGAGGCTTTAGCAAGCATAACTTTATTTGAAGCTTTGCAAAATCCAAGTTCATTATTATTTCTATTAACTTTACAGTTTCTATTGCAGAGTTTACATTCATTAAGCAGATTTAAGCTATTGTTTTCTATTTTATTAATTGAATTGTTCATATATTTCTTAACTCCTTTATATACATTGCATGCTATATCAAGGCATTTTGTTTGTTCTAGACATAATTTTACCTAAAACAAATTATAGCACATACAATATGAAAAGTTGTAATTCATATAATAAATAAAAGATTCATAGTTCTATAAAAATGAACTATGAATCTTTTGTGGAAATTGAAGACTAAATAGATTAAGAGGAGTTAAGGACTTTTGCTTGAAATCCTAATCTATTTAGTTATGTCTTATTTATTGCAATTACAGTTATGTCTAAAATAAAATAATATACATTGAAATATAAAAATTAAGCTTAAAACTCCAAACATAGGATATAACTTAGTTATAAGATTTCCAAATCCAAATTGGGAAATTATAAGAGCAAAAATTATAACTATAAATATAGCTTTTTTAAACTGAATATTAAATGTTTTATTTAAAGTTTTGCTTATGGAATATATATCTGATACCTCGGTGGAAAACATTTCTAACCAAATAATAACTAGTAATAAAGCTTGAATAAGATTACCAAACCTATTTGCAACAAAAAGTAAGGGGATTTCGTATTTATATATATAAGGTTGATTCACAGTTAGCAATAAATTTATCATTAGGCAAAGTATAGTAAGTCCAATTGAGCCCATAATTACGCCAATAATCATGGTTTTAGTCTTTTTCATTTGATTGCTAAGTGGAACTAAAACTCCCGAAGCTGAAAGTGTATTATATCCTGCATATAATATCGTTGAAATAATAATTCCAGATTTTTTAGGTGGAAAACTGGAGATATTCTTAAATGAAATTGTATCTTTGCAAAATGCAAAATATAAAATTGTAATCAAAGTAAGAGTAAAGATTAATGCTGGAACAATAAAGGAATTAACTTCAATTAAGCCTTCTGTATCTCTAAGTAAAAAAAAGATGGCAATTAAAATCATAATTAATGAACCTACTATTTTAGGTATTCCAAAAAACTGATGAATTAAAGATCCACTTCCAGCAAGAATTATAGAAGCACTGGAAATAAGAAAAAGGGTAGTTATTAGGCCCGTTAATTTGCCAAATATATTAGGACTTATTAGGTTCATCACATCACTATAGGAATTAAGATTGTAATCAATACTTATTTTAGAAATTATACAGCTCATTAAAATATAGAAAATGCCACATACAATAATGCCTAAAAAACTTTCTATCCCATATTGAGTAAAAAATTCTGTAATTTCTTGTCCAGAAGCAAGTCCAGCACCAACGATTGTACCGATAAATACTGTGGCAACTTGAAAGACTTTGATTAATTCCTTTTTCAATATTTATCCCCCTAAAGAATTATTACTTGTACTAATATATAAGGTTTACTTTTAATTTATTCTTTAAATGTTACAATATTAAAGAAATGTTTTTTTATTAATAGTAATATAAGAATAGTTAATACAGATAGGGAGGATGTATGAATAATTTTTGGAATGGTAAGAGATATCATAGTTTGAATTACTTCTTAAGAGGTAAGTTTGGAGAGAAAGTATTTAAAATATCTTTAGACGGAGGTTTTTCTTGTCCAAATAGGGATGGAAAGATAAGTAGTGGAGGTTGCCTTTTTTGTAGTGAAAGAGGTTCAGGAGATTTTGCTGGTAATCGAGAAGTATCTATTACGAAGCAGTTTAATTATATAAAAGAAATGATGGCACAGAAGTGGAAAAACGGAAAATATATTGCTTATTTTCAAGCTTATACAAATACATATGCGCCTATTGCAGAATTAAGAAAAAAATATGAAGAAGCTTTAAATCAAGAAGATGTTGTAGCTATTGCTATAGCTACAAGACCAGATTGCTTAGATGATGATGTATTAGATTTATTAGAAGAGATAAATAATAAAGTTTATCTATGGATAGAACTTGGACTTCAAACCTGTAATGATGAAACTGCTAAGATAATAAATAGAGGATATAAATTAGAAGTTTTTGAAAATTCAATGAGAAAATTAAAGGAAAGAAATATAGATGTAGTAGTCCATGATATATTAGGATTACCAGGTGAGACAAAGGAAGATATGTTAAAAACAATAGAGTATATTGCTCATTCAGGTGCTAAGGGAATTAAATTACACTTGTTGCATTTAATAAAGCATACTCCTATGGTTAAATTATACGAAGCGGGGAAACTTGAATTTTTATCACAAGAAGATTATATTGAACTAATTACAAGGGGCATAACCCTTCTTCCTAAAGATATGGTGGTTCATAGGCTGACTGGGGATGCCCCAAGAGATCTTTTGATTGGACCTATGTGGAGCTTAAAAAAATGGGAAGTTTTAAATTCAATAGATAAAGCATTGGAAGAAAATGATTTATGGCAAGGAAAAAACTATACACCTTAGAAAAAAGCAGCTATGCTGCATATAAGAACTTAAAGAAAAAAGCAGCTATGCACCTATAAAAAGAGTGGCTTTGCCACAATACGGAACTTTTCTGCATATAAGAACTTAGATTAGAAAAGGTGGGATTAGTAATGAAAATAGATATTATAATATCAGCTGACGACATATATAGAAAGCAAAATTAAAGATAAGATAGTAGTTGTAATTGATATGTTTAGAGCAACTTCTGTAATAGTTACTGCATTAAGCAATGGATGCAAGGAGGTTATTCCTTATTTAACAATTGAAGAAGTATTAGAAGAAGCTAGGAAACTTGAGCGGGAAAATTACATATTAGGAGGAGAACGAAGAGCAGTTAAAATAGAAGGATTTGATTTATCAAATTCTCCATTAGAATATACAAAAGACATCGTAAAAAATAAAACAGTTTTAATTACTACAACAAATGGAACTAGAACACTTACAAAATCAGTTTCTGCCAAAAGAATACTTATAGGAGCTATGATAAATGCAAGAGCAATAGCACAGAAATTAATGGAGATAAATGAGGACATAGTTATTATAAATGCAGGAACAAATGGTAACTTTTCCATGGATGATTATATTTGCAGCGGATATATAATTAATGAAATGTTAAGTTATGATGAGAATCTAGAACTTACGGATATAGCTAGGACGGCTAATATCATATATGAAGCAAATCAAGGCATTATGAGCTATGTAAGGCAAGCAACACATTATTCAGTTATGAAATCTTTAAAATTAGATGAGGATATTAAATATTGCACAAAAAAGAGTGTTATAGATATAGTACCAGAGTATAAAGATAAGAAGATAACTTGCTAGAAAGTATAAATTCTTGATGATCAATCTAAGCGCAAGAGATGAAAGAGTTGTATAGGAAGATAAAAAAAGGCTTTAAGGAGTTTATAGTAGTATAGTAAAACATTAATAAGGAAAAAACTCATTAGCATAAAAAACAAGAACGAAGGAGGCCCTGTAAAACAAGATTCTCCTTGATTCGTTCTTGTTTTTAATTAGTTATCTCCAATGAATAGCTGTAAACAACTTTTCCATAAAACCAGATTTTTCACTCTGTGCTTCTATTTCCTTTTGAAGATAATAAGCTTGTTCAATTACATCTTTAAATCTTTTAATTTCGGTTATCAAATTGTTGTCTCGAGATATAGATGTTTGATTAAATTCATTAAGCTGCGATTTTATGTTGCTTTCTAATGAATTTTTTTCAGAAGTTAGAATACCTATTTTTGAGGAAAGTTCATTGTATAAATCTCTATTTGTCTTATATTCCACATCAAATTTATAATCAATATATCCCTTGAGTTCAGCTAGGATATCACTTCTAAGTAGCTCAAGGCTTTTATTTTGCTCTTGAACTATTACTTCTGCAATTTTTTGAATAGATAATTGATTATTTTCATTAATTTTATCAGTTAAATATTCTTTTAAATTCTCAATTTCTTTATTTTCTGACGCTATAATTGTAGATATGATTTCCTTGATGGATAAAGAATTAGTTTCTTTAATTTCCATTAAATCTTCAATATTCAATGGTAATTCTTTGCAGTAGCTTTGAATTTCTTTGATAGTCATTCCTTTATTTTTTAAATTAATTAAGAATTCAAGTTTATCTATGTCATTGCTTGTGTATCTTAATTCCTTGTCTGATATTTCTATTTTTAAAATATTATCAAAAACGTTAGTATAATATAAGATATTCCTATCTTCTTCACCTAATAGGGCAGCTACTTGGCTAATTGAATAATATAATATATCTCCTCTTTTTTTATTTTTTATAGTGATTTCTTCATCGATATCTATTTGCTTATCTTTAGAATTCATAGTGTTTTAAATCCCCCTTTGTAGATTCAACTTAATTAACCCATCGCATTAGTTGAGTTATTGTAATAAAAACCCTGATAAAATTTAATCATCGCAATTATAATTTAATTAACAAATAAAAATACAATTTAAGAAGATTATTAATATTATAGAATTCATTTATTATAATATTGAAATGTTCGGTTAAAAATTATCCATTTTTAATTGAAGAATACTTTGCACATTGTTTTATTACAATACTAATGTAGTTAAAAATCAACAAAACACTTTGATTTTCTAGAAAATAATTAAAGGTGACTATATAATAATAGTCACCAAAATATACCGAAAGTAAATAAATGTATAATTTGTTATAACTACATTTTGGCAACCGGACGATCATAGAAAATAAAATTCTCCTTAGATTCACAGCTTTGCGGCCTTATTTTTCAATAAGTGTGCTAGTATCATTTATATTTATAAAAATTAATAATTAATAATGTTTAATTTATGCTTTATATTGTAGAAAAATTAAAGAATTTTCACTATAAATATTTTTTGATTTCGACAAAAATTGTTTTAATTTATTTATATTATAATAAATATCCTTTAAATCTTTGTAAGTATAGTATAAAATTATAGTGTTATAAAATATTTCTAAAACCATTATATAATAAATATAGAAAATAAAAAATAAAAAGTTTAAAAATATTTCAAAGAATAAGAGAAATTAAGTATATATTAAATAAGTAGGGGGATAAATTATGGAAAAGAGTAAAATATTATTGGTTGCATTAGGACAAGGTGCAGGTAATATAGTAGATGGTTTATTAAGTAAAAATAAGAGCTACAATGGATTATTTTTTAATAGCAGCTTATTTTATATAAAGCCATTAAAGAATGCTAATATAGATAAAAATGTTTATTTGTATCCAGGAACTGATGGTTCTGGAAGGGATAGAAACAGATCAAAAGAAATGATAAATGATAATGCAAATGCAATAGGGACTTTATTGAGAAAATATCCGCAGACAGAAGTTATGGTCGTTTTTACAAGTATGGCAGGCGGAACAGGATCTGGAGCTATTAAAACTTTTATACAAATAGCTTCTGCGGCTATCCCTTCTACAAAAATAAATGTAGTGGCAATTCTACCAAGTTTAACAGAAGATCAATTATCATTTAAAAATACTATAGAATGTTGGAATGATATTAATAGCGTAATTGATCTAATAAGTGATATTAAATTTGTTGATAATAATAAAAGAAAGACATATAAAGAAATAAATAATGAAGTAGTTGAGAGTTTAGATTTAGCATATAATCTAATGGGTATTCATGCTGATGGTAATATTGATAGGAAAGATTCATTTAGAATAAATACAGCTGATGGAACAGGCATTGTTTTAAAACTTTATGATGGGTTAAAAGATGCAAAGAATGCTATAGATTTAGCTATAAAAAATAGTGTATTTGCACAACCAGATACATATGATTGTGATTATTTGGGTATAAATTTAAAAACAGATGGTTATCATCCAAATGAAGTTTCTAAATGTTTTGAAGTTTATAGAAGTACATATATGACATATAATGATGAATTTAACGTAGTTGTTCTTGGAGGCTGTGAAATTCCTACACAATCAATTAAATTAATAAAAATGGCATTAGATGATAAATCTAAGAGAAAGTTATCAAGAGATAAAAAGAGAAGTCTTATTATAGATTTCGATGATGAAGGTATTAGTAAAGAAAATAATAGTAGAAGGGAAGAATCACATACAGGTAGTGATGAAAAGTTAGAGTTTTCTTTTGAATAATGATATGTTTATGATATTTTAAAGCATTGAATTAATAATTAATCTATTCTGGTTTATTAGAGAGTTTGATAAAAATAATAAATGATTTAGCTGAAAAATAGGCTGAATTTACTTTGAAATTCTAATTTGCATATTATATTTAAATTGAGATAAATAATTTGCTACACAATAAAAGCCTCAGTCAATTGAAATGTCTGAGGCTTTTATAAATTTATTCATTTTTATACTGTCTTATTAATTCACATATTCGAGGTGAACAATTTTTACCCTTGCAAGGCCCATTTCCAGCACCAGTAGCTTTTTGAACTTCTTCTATAGTTGAAGCACCATTTTTAATTGCTTCTTTAATTTTAGCGCGAGTAATTATTTTACAGGTACAAGTTTTTGTTAATTTATCTAAAATAGCTTCACTTAAGTTATTATCCATATACATAATTCTCCTTAAAATAAATTGATTTTAGATAATTAAATCACTTCATTATGAAATGGTCAATAATTTTATTTAATAACAACCTGCTATGCAGGCTAGCTTTAAATAAGTCTATTTGTATATTAGATGTTTATAAAACCAATGACCAGATTGTAATCCTAAAACCATTGCTAATTTAAATAAGCATATAGTTGATATTCCAGCTAGAATTCCAGTTATTAGACGTCTAAAGTTTGTGCTTTTAAAGTATCCGAGATATTGTCCAGTGCCATCAATTATTAAAGGTACAATTAGTGACAATTCTATATATGTATTTAGGAAATTAAAAAAGATAATGTAAATAATTCCAACAATATAACCTATTAAAATTCCAGTACATCTAGCACATATAGGAAACTGATGACATCTGAAGAAAAAAGATCTTTCAGGAATTCTATGGCAAAAGAACATATAATGAAGAAGTTTTTGATAAGTGAACATCTATACTATATTCTTCCGTGACTTCCCATACTTCCAATAATACCAAGAACAAAAAATAATACATAGAAAATAACCCAAGCTACTATTCCACCTATCATCCATTTACATATTAAGCTAGCGCTATTTGGTTTTTCGTCTTTCCATAGAAAGTATAAAACTAAGCCTACAACAGGGAAACAACAAGAAACAGCTCCAGCTAAATGGGATGGATTGTCTAACTTTTTAGAAGCACTTCTTTTTTCAGTAGCTACACCACAGTGTATACATACATCAGCATTATCATCGATTTCTTGTCCACAATTTTTACAAAACATTATATTTCCTCCTTAAATAATTCATACTAATAACTATATTAGTAGATATATTACACCATTAATAGAGGTTATGAGTAAGTATGTAAATATATTCACAACAATAAATATAATTTTGGGTAGATTAATTATTGCATTAAACTAATATTATGAAATTGATAGAAATAAAAAATAATCAGTAATTCACTAGTAATTGACATTTAAAAATCATTAATATATAATGATTACAATAAAAAGACTATGATTAGGAAAAGTATCTTAGATAATATTTTTAGAGAGTAGCTGTTCGGTGCAAAGCTATAATAAATCTTGGAGAAAATCACCTAGGAGTTGGAGACTGAAAGGCATATGCTGAATAAGTCATCACGTAACAGCCTGCGTTAAAGGATAGAGTATGTATGTACTTGAAATAAAGCATTTAATTTTTATGTTTAAATGTTTAACCTTAGGTGGTTTGCGAATTCAACTTCGTCCTGTGGGATGGAGTTTTTTTATGTATAAAGCAAAATTATAGGATTTTTGAAGTCTAAAGAACTAAAAATTGTTAATTTTTGATTATTAATTGAAAAAAAGAAAGGGGAATTTTTAAATGTACAATAAAGTAGATTCGTCAAAAGGTACCGTCAATATGGAAAAAGATATAGCAAAGCTTTGGCAAAAAAAAGATATTATACAAAAGAGCTTTGATTCAAATCAAGATGGGGAGTATTTTACTTTCTATGATGGACCTCCAACAGCAAATGGAAAACCTCATGTTGGACATATTTTAACAAGAGTTATGAAAGATATAATCCCAAGATATAAGGTTATGAAAGGATATAGAGTTCTAAGAAAAGCTGGATGGGATACTCATGGATTACCAGTAGAATTGGAAATAGAAAAGAAACTTGGAATTTCAGGGAAGGAACAAATTGAAGATTTCGGTGTAGAAAAATTTATCAAAGAATGTAAGGATAGTGTATTTTCATATGTTAGTTTATGGGAAGAGATGTCACGTCAAATAGGATATTGGGTTGATATGGAAGACCCATATGTAACTTATCATGATGACTATATAGAATCAGAATGGTGGGCATTAAAGAAATTATGGGATAAAGGTTTACTATACAAAGGTCATAAGGTAATGCCTTACTGTCCAAGATGTGGAACTGCCTTATCATCTCACGAAGTTGCTCAAGGATATAAGGATGTTAAAGATTTAACTGCAATAGCTAAGTTTAAAGTAAGAGGAGAAGACAATAGGTATATTCTTGCTTGGACAACAACTCCTTGGACATTACCATCAAATTTAGCATTATGTATAAATAAGGCTTACACATATGTTGATGTTAAAGTTGATGATGAAGTTTTTGTATTAGCTAAGGACTTAATAGGAGCAGTTCTTGGAGATAGAGAATATGAAGTAATTAGAGAATATAAAGGTGAAGAATTATTAGGTACTGAATATGAGCAATTAATGCCTTTTGGTAAGGTAGAAGGAAAAGCATTTGTTGTAATTCATGGAGATTATGTAACATTAACAGATGGTACTGGTATAGTACACATTGCACCAGCTTATGGTGAAGATGATAGCTTTGTTGCTAAACAAAATGGCATTACATTTATAAATTTAGTAGATGCAAGTGGTAATTTCGTTTCAGAGGTAACTCCATGGGCAGGAAAATTTGTTAAGAAGTGTGATGAAAGCATCTGTAATTACTTAGAAGAAAATAATAAATTATTTAATAAGCACAAACATCTTCACTCATATCCTCATTGTTGGAGATGTGATACTCCACTATTATACTATCCAAAGGATAGCTGGTTTGTTGCAATGACTCAAATGAGAGATAAATTACTTGAAAATAATAATAAAGTAAATTGGTATCCTGATAACATTAGAACAGGAAGATTTGGTAAGTTCCTTGAAAATGTTATTGACTGGGGTATTTCAAGAGATAGATACTGGGGAACGCCACTTCCAATATGGCAATGTGAATGTGGTCATAGAGAATGTATTGGAAGCAGAGCTGAATTAGAAGAAAAAGCAACTACAGATTGCAAGGGAATTGAATTACACAAACCATATGTTGATGGAATCAAGATAAAATGTTCTGAATGTGGTAAGGAAATGGCGAGAACTAATGAAGTAATTGACTGCTGGTTTGATTCAGGATCAATGCCTTTTGCACAATGGCACTATCCATTTGAAAATAAAGAAAAATTTGAAAGGAACTTTCCGGCTCAATTTATATCAGAAGCTGTGGATCAAACGAGAGGATGGTTCTATACATTAATGGCATTATCAACTTGTCTTTTTGATACGAATCCATTTGAAAACTGTATAGTATTAGGTCACGTATTAGATAAAAAGGGACTTAAGATGTCTAAATCTAAGGGAAATGTTGTTGACCCATTTGAAGTATTAAACAGTCAAGGTGCAGATGCTACAAGATGGCATTTCTACACTGCAAGTGCTCCATGGTTACCAACAAGGTTCTCTATAGATGATGTTGCAGAAACTCAAAGAAAGTTCTTAGGAACATTATGGAATGTATATTCATTCTATGTTTTATATGCTGAAATAGATAATTTTGATCCAACAAATTATGCAGATTTTGTTTCTGATAATGTAATGGATAAATGGATTATATCTAAATTAAATACATTAATAGAAACAGTTGATGATGGATTAAACACTTATAAGATTACTCAAGCAGCTTTAGCTATTGAAGATTTTACTGATGAATTATCAAATTGGTATGTAAGAAGAAATAGATCAAGATACTGGTCACAAGAATTAACAAATGATAAGATTGGTGCTTATGTAACATTATATAAAGTGTTAACTAATTTAGTTAAAGTAGCATCACCATTTGTACCATTTATGACAGAAGAAATTTATCAAAATCTAGTTGTAAATCTTGATAATAATGCACCAGAAAGTATTCATTTATGCGCTTGGCCACAAGTTAATAAAGAAGCTATAAACAAAGAGTTAGAAAAGGAAATGGATTTAGCATATACATTAGTTAAGCTTGGAAGAAGTGCTAGAAATGCTGCTAATATTAAAAATAGACAGCCACTTTCAGAATTACTTATTTCAACAAAATCACTTCCAGAATATTATGGGGATATAGTAAAAGAAGAGTTAAATATTAAGATGGTTGAGCTTGGAGCAGATTTATCTAAATATGTTAACTTTGAAATAAAACCTAATCTACCTGTTATAGGTAAGGCGTATGGTAAATTAATTCCTCAAATTAGAAAAGCAATTTCAGAAAAGAACCAAATGGAATTAGCTCAAAAGATTCAAAATGGTGGAAGTGAAACTATCAATGTTGAAGGTACAGAAATAGTTCTTACAAATGAAAATCTTTTAGTTACAATGCAAGGATTAGAAGGTTACGCATTTGCTGGAGAAGGTGAACTAGGAGTTGTTTTAGATACAACAGTAACACCAGAACTTCAAGAAGAAGGTCATGTAAGAGAAATTATTTCAAAGATTCAAAACATGAGAAAAGATAAAGGCTTTGAAGTTGCAGATAAGATAAATCTTTATGTAGCAAACAATGATATGTTGCTAGAAGTTATTAAGAAATTTGAAGAAACAATTAAGAAAGAGACTTTAACTTCTGAAGTTACTTACAACAAAGAAGTAGAATATTCAGAAACAGTTATCAATGGTGAAACATTAAGCATGACGGTAGAAGTTATAAAATAATGAAGTAGGCTAGGAATTTCAGTTTTTTTAAAATTCCTAGCCCATTTATATTAATTAGCTTGCACTAAATATAAATTATAATTAAGTTTATATAAATTAATCAGAATTTTTACATATTATTTTAAGAAAAACTTTTAAGTAATTAAACAAACTGATAAATTAAAGATTAGAATCTGTGATTTTTGACAAAACTTATGATATAATAAAAATTTATTATAAGTTTTGTTGATTTATAATGTAATATGTTAGTATAATAGAAATATCTAGAAAAATTCAAAGGAGGAATAAAGAATGGCTACTTCTATTAAGGATGTTGCAAAGGAAGCCGGAGTATCAATTGCAACGGTTTCTAGAGTTTTAAATGATATCGATGTAGTAAACGAAGATACTAAGAAAAAAGTTTTAGATGCTATAAAAAAACTTGGATATAGACCTAATATAGTTGCAAGAAGTTTAAAAACTCAAAGAACAAAAACAATTGGAATTTTACTTCCAGATATATCAAATCAACTTTATCCGGAAATCGTAAGAGGTGCAGAAGATGTTTCCAATATATACGATTACAACATAATATTGTGTAATTCAGACCTTGACATAGAAAAGGAAAAAGAATATTTAAGAGTACTTAAAGAGAAGATGGTAGATGGTGTAATCTATATGAGTAGTTCTCTTAACTCAGAAATATTAGAATTAATTAACGAACTAGATTTAAAAACAGTATTAGTTGAGACTAAAGATAAAGAAGGATTATTACCAAGCGTAACTATTGATAATGTTAGAGCTAGTTATGATAGCACAAAGTTATTAATTGAAAAGGGAATCAAGGAAATTGCTTTTATAGGAACTGAAAAAGATAACAGAAATGCTTGGGGAGATAGATATGTCGGATATGAAAATGCTATGAAGGAAGCAGGAATAGAAATAGATTCTGAATTAGTTTATCTTAGTTCAATGAAAGTGAAAAGTGGATATGAAGGAATACAAAAATTCTTAAAGCAAAATAAGAAGTTCAAAGGTGTTGTATGTGCATCTGATGATATTGCAATGGGAGCAATAAATGCTTTAAGAGATAATAAATTAAGTATTCCAGAAGATGTAAGTGTTGTAGGATTTAACGATAATTATGCTGCGTCAATATTCTATCCAAAGATCACAACAATTTCCCAACCAACTTATGATATGGGTTCAGTTGCCATGAGAATGCTTATAAAGCTATTAAATAAGAAGGAACTAGAAGAACCACACTATGTTTTAGAACATCAGCTAGTTGAAAGAGAAAGCACAATTTAATCCTTAAGTACAAACTTAAGAAATTCTGAAAGAATTTCAACTAGATTGATAATTGTAAAGTATATAATATAAAAAGCACAGATAAAAATATTATCTGTGCTTTTATATATTTTATGTAGTTTAAAGGATTCCTTCACTTTTTAAAATATCTTCTAATTTTTGAACTCTAGATGATAAATTAATAAACTTTTCTTTCAATTGTTCTTTTGAAGAAGGTTTATCATCATTTACGAATTTCTCCATATCTTCCACAGTCTTTAAAGCTTCCTCTACATCTTGTTGAGCTATTTTTAAATTAGAATCGTTCATAAAAATTCTCCTTTTAATTTAATATGTTCAGGCATATTAAAAAATAATCTGCAAGCATACATGGCGTATCGTTCACTTATTATTTTATTTCACATGCCCTAGTAATTATATCCTATCACTACTAAAAAATAAGTGCAAGGAATATAAATGTAAAGAATAACTATACTATGGGGGAGAACATGATAAATTATATTTGGTTTGTGTTAATATTTTTTGGAATTTTAATTGGATTAGTGAGTGGAAATGGAGAGGTTATTTCCAAGGCAATAATTAATTCATCAGGTAATACTGTAACTTTTATAATTGGACTTACAGGGATAATGTGTTTTTGGTGTGGAGTCATGAAGGTAGCAGAGAATAGTGGTCTTACAGAGAAAATATCTAAACTTTTGAAGCCAATTCTAAAGCTTATATTTAAAGAAGCTTCCAAAGATGAAAAGGCTTTAGGAGCTATAGTGATGAATCTTACTGCTAATATGATGGGATTATCCAATGCAGCAACACCTTTTGGAATTAAAGCGATGGAGGAAATGGATAAGCTTAATAAAGATAAGAATACTGCATCTAATGACATGGCTCTTTTTTTAGTTTTAAATGCGACCTGTATTCAATTAATTCCATCAACAATAATTTCTATAAGAGCTGCATGTAATTCAGTAAATCCAGGAGTTATAATATTACCAACTTTAGTGTCTACAGCAACAGCTGCAATAGTAGGGGTAATGTGCTGTAAAATACTGCAGAGGTATTTTTAAATTTTTATATTTAACTTTTAGCGGGGAGGTAAATGCAGTATGTTCAATTATTTAAGTAAAAGCATAATACCAATAATATTTTTACTTATTATAACCTATGGCATGTTTAAAGGTAGAAAAGTTTATGAATGGTTCATAGAGGGGGCAAAGGAAGGATTACAGGTAACCTTAAGGATTTTTCCTTATCTTTTGGCTATGATAGTTGCAGTGCAGATATTTAAAGAAGCAAAGTTAATGGATTTATTAAATAATTTAATAGCACCGATTGGAAATTTAATAGGCCTGCCAAAGGAACTTATACCATTGTTAATAATAAAGCCATTATCAGGAAGTGGAGCAATTGGCGTGTTTACAGATGTTATAAAAAGTTTTGGACCAGATACTAGAACTGGCCTTATAGCTTCTGTGGTAATGGGAAGTACGGAAACAATATTTTATACAATTACAGTATACTTTGGAGCGGTAAAGGTAAAAAAGATAAGGCACACTTTATGGGCGGCAATATTTGCAGATATGACAGCAATAATTATGGCAATTTTTATGGTAAATTTATTTTTTTGATTGTACCTAAATTTTGGAGTATTATAAAGGTAGATAATGTTATTTGAAAAATAGTAAATTATAATCATAAGCTATTTAACGTTACCTATGAATATTAATAAAATTAAAAGGGAGAATTGAAAAATGAATAAAAGTACTTATATAAACAATAGAAGAAAACTTATGAATAGTATAGATGATAACTCAATGGTAGTATTATTTGCAGGAAAGGCATGTAAAAAAACAGGTGATGAGTTTTATCAATTTACAACTGATAGAAATTTTTATTACTTAACAGGAATACAAGAGGAAGAACATATTGTAGTATTATCTAAAATTAGAAATAAAGTAAGCGAAAAATTATTTCTAAAAAACTTAGATTTAGATAAAGAATTGTGGAATGGAAAAACTTTAAGAGATAGTGAAGGGCAAGAATTATCTGGTATAAAAGATGTAGTTTATATGAAGGAGTTCAAGTCTTATATGAACAGACTTATAAGAGGGGTTGAAGAAGTAAATTTATATTTAGATTTAGATAGAGAAGAAATGGATGAAGAAGCTTCTTTAGCAAATGCTTTTGCAAGAAAAATAATAGAAAAGTATCCTCATATTAAAGTTAAGAATATTGCTCATAAGATTGCACCTCTTAGAATGATTAAATCTGAGGAAGAAATAGCACAAATGAGAAAGGCAATAGAAATAACCATTGAGGGTGTAAAAGCATTAATGAAAAATGCAAGAGCTAGAATGAAGGAATATGAGCTTGAAGCATATTTCGATTTTGAATGTAAGAAAAAAGGAGTTAAGGATTACGCTTTTAGGACAATAGCAGCGGCAGGAAAAAATGCGGCTATACTTCACTATGTAGAAAATAATAGTGAAATAAAAGATGGCGATTTAATTTTATTTGATCTTGGTGCTCAATGGAATTTATATAATGCAGATATTACAAGGGCTTTCCCTGTAAGTGGTAAGTTTACAGAAAGACAAAAGGAGGTATATGAAGCTGTTCTTAGAGTAAATAAGGCAGTTATTGAGAAGATAAAGCCAGGGGTAGATTCTAAAGAGCTTAATGCATGGGCTAAGGATCTAATTGCTGAAGAATGTATTAAATTAGGACTTATAAAGGAAAAAACAGAAGTTAGTAAATATTATTGGCATAGCATAGGTCATAACTTAGGTTTAGATACTCATGATTTAGGCATATTAGGAAGAGAATTTACCTTTGCTGAAGGAATGGTATTTACAGTTGAACCAGGTATATATATAGCTGAGGAAAGCATTGGTATAAGAATTGAAGATGATATTTTAGTTACTAAAGATGGATGTGAAGTTTTAACTAAAGACATGATTAAGGAAATTTATGAGATTGAAGAATTTATGAAGTAAATTATATATATATTGCAATTAAAAAATGCACAGTTATCAATAAAAGAACAAATTTGTTAATCCATAAATATATCTTTAAAATGATAAAGAAAAGGTGATATACGTGAGAGTATCGGAAAGAATAGAACAATTAAGAGAGTTAATGAAGAGGGAAAATATAGATTATTATATAGTACCAAGTGAAGATTTTCATCAAAGTGAATATGTAGCAGAATGTTTTAAATCAAGAGCATATATAACAGGATTTACAGGTTCGGCAGGAACTGCTTTAATAGGAATGGAAAAAGCAATTTTATGGACGGATGGAAGATACTTCATACAAGCTAATGAGCAATTAAAGGGTTCAGGTGTAGAACTTTTTAAAATGAGAATTCCAGGGTGGCCAACTTTAGAAGAGTGGTTAATGGAAAATATTGCAGAAGGTCAAATTTTAAGCTTTGATGGAAGAGTGGTACCCGTTAATCAATATAAAGAGTTTATGAAGATAAAAGAAAATAAAAATATAAGCATAGTTATGGATAAGGATTTAGTGGAAGAGGCTTGGGCAGATAAGCCTCAAATGCCAAAGGAAAAAGTTTTTCTACATGATATAAAGTATTGTGGGAAAACTGCAAGGGAAAAAATCCAAGAAGTAAGAAATGAAATGAAGAAGTTGGGAGGAAAAGCATATATCATATCATCTTTGGATGATATAGCTTGGCTTTTTAATATAAGAGGAAATGATGTAAAATATACCCCGGTAGTCTTAGCATATGCACTAATTGTTGAGGATAAAGCAGTATTATATATAGATAAAGAGAAGATATCAGATGCAGATAAAGAAAAGTTATTTGAAGAAGGAATTATAATAAAAGATTATGAGGATGTATTTGAAGATATAAAAGAGATAAAGGATAGTATAATATTAGATCCTAATAAAGTAAGTAGTTATATATATGAACAAATGCATAAGGATGCAAGGAAAATCGAAGAATTAAATATAACTACAAAATTAAAGGCCATAAAGAACGAAGCAGAAATTCAAAGTCTTAAAAATTGTCAGCTTAAAGATGGAGTTGCAATGGTAAGGTTTATAAAATGGATTAAAGATAATGTAGGAAAAGAGGAAATTACAGAGCTTACTTTAGCAGATAAGTTATGTGAATTTAGAAGTAAGGGAGAATTGTTTATTGAAGAGAGCTTTGGAACAATTGCAGGGTACAAAGAACATGCTGCAATGATGCATTATTCTGCAACGGAAGATAGTGCATACAAATTGGAGCAGGAAGGAATATTGTTAGTTGATAGCGGTGGACAATATTTAGATGGAACTACGGATGTTACACGTAGTATTGTATTAGGAGAGTTAACAGAAGAAGAAAAAAGAGATTTTACGTTAGTACTAAAGGCTCACATTAGCCTTATGGGAGCTAAATTCTTGAAGGGAACAACAGGGTCAAATATAGATATATTAAGTAGAAGAGTTCTATGGGAAGAAGGTATAGATTATAAATGTGGAACAGGTCATGGAGTTGGTTTTTGCTTAAGTGTTCATGAAGGTCCACAAACAATAAGACCAATTCCAAACACTATAGAATTAGAGCCAGGAATGATACTAACTAATGAGCCAGGAATATATAGAGAAGGAAAACATGGAATTAGAACGGAAAATATTATGTTGGTTGTTGAAGATGAAAGAAGTGATGAATTTGGGGAATTTTATAGATTTGAAACTATGTCATATTGCCCTATAGATATAGAAGGAATTGATGTAGAATTATTAACTGAAGGCGAAAAGGAATGGTTAAATAGTTATCATAATGAAACTTATGAGAAGTTAAGTCCATTTTTGAATCATAATGAAAAGGAATTCCTTAAGAATGTGACTAAAGCAATATAATATATATTTAATAGAAAATTATCCTATTGATTCTAGTTGAAACAAATAGTATAATGTAAATAATTTGATGAATAATAGTGCGATGAAAAGAAGAGTAGTAAAAGAATCATTCTATAAGAGAGCTAATACATGCTGAAAGTTAGCGTTTGTGAATTTTATGAAGATGGTCTTAGAGCATGTTTTCTGAGCTATAGTTTATTTGGTTAGGAAAGCACGGCAGCAACCGTTATATTGCAGGGTGATGATGGTCACCTACTGAGTTACTCATTGCAAGGTGAGTAAGAATTAGAGTGGTAACACGTATAATACGTCTCTATATAGGTTTTTATATCCTATATAGAGATTTTTTAATGTTCAGGAAAGTATAAAAAATCTGATTTTTAAAACTTAGTGGTATCAATGCTTATGAGATTGTTGAATGGTGAAAAATGAATGATTAATGATGAATAATTAAGGAAGAAAAGCCTGCGGCTTTTCAAAAATAAAAATAATTAAAAGAAATTACGTAGTAATTTCAACTGTAATCATTCATTATTCACTATTCATCATTAATTAAACGTGGCGCAGCCACTTTCGTCTAATAAAAATAGCAATAAATAATTGCTTTAATATAAGGAGGAACACAAATAATGTGTACAGATTGTAAAAAAACATATTATATTACTACACCAATTTATTACCCATCAACAAAGCTACATATAGGAAATACTTATACTACTGTAGCTGCAGATGCTTTAGCAAGATTTAAGAGATTAACAGGCTATGAGGTAATGTTTTTAACAGGAACTGATGAGCATGGTCAAAAAATTCAAAGAATAGCTGAAGAAAAGGGAATTACACCAAAGCAACATGTAGATGAAGTTGTTGCTGGGATTAAAGATCTTTGGAGCATGATGAATATAAGCTATGATAAGTTCATTAGAACTACTGATGATTATCATATTAAAGCAGTTCAAGATATATTTAAAAGATTATATGATCAAGGAGACATATATAAGAGTTCTTATGAAGGCTGGTATTGTACACCTTGTGAATCATTTTGGACTGATACTCAATTAGTAGATGGAAACTGTCCTGATTGTGGAAGACCAGTTGAAAAATCAAAAGAAGAAGCATATTTCTTCAAGATGAGTAAATATGCAGATAGATTAATAAAATATATTGAAGATCATCCAGAGTTTATTCAACCAGAGTCAAGAAAAAATGAAATGTTAAACAACTTCTTAAGACCAGGTCTTCAAGATCTTTGTGTATCAAGAACAAGCTTTAATTGGGGTGTTCCCGTAACGTTTGATGAAAGTCACGTTGTATATGTTTGGATTGATGCATTATCAAACTATATAACTGCTCTTGGATACGGCCAAGACAGCAAAGAATTATATGATAAATTCTGGCCGGCAGATGTACATTTAATAGGAAAAGATATTTTAAGATTCCACACAATTTATTGGCCAATTATGTTAATGGCTTTAGATTTACCACTTCCAAAACAAGTATTTGGACATGGATGGTTACTTGTTGATGGTGGAAAGATGTCAAAGTCTAAAGGTAATGTAGTTGATCCAGTTGTACTTGTAAATGAATTTGGAGTAGATCCTGTAAGATATTATTTATTAAAGGAAATTCCATTTGGAGCTGATGGATTATTTAATAATGAAATATTTATAAAGAAGATAAATTCAGATCTTTGTAATGATTTAGGTAATCTTTTATCAAGAACTGTTGCCATGGTTGAAAAGTATTTTGGTGGAGACATGCCAGCACAAACTGAAAAGGAAGCTATTGATGATGAATTAATAAGCTTAGCATTAGCTGCACCAAGAAAAATTGAAGAAGCAATAAATGAATTAAATATACCACAAGCTTTAGAATATGTTTTTGAATTAATAGGAAGAGCTAATAAGTATATAGATGAGACAACTCCTTGGATATTAGCTAAAGATGAAAGTAAAAAATCTAGACTTGGAACAGTTCTTTATAACTTAGCTGAAAGCCTTAGATTTGCATCAGTAATGATTTCAGCATTCTTACCAGATACATCTAAGAAGATTAATGAACAAATTAATACTTCTGAAATATCATGGGAATCATTAAAATCATTTGACGGAACAAAGGCTGGGACTAAAGTTGTTAAAGCTGAAAACTTATTCCCAAGAATAGACGTTGATAAAAAGCTTGAAGAGTTAGAAGCATTAAAGGCAGCATCACAACCAGCTAAGAGAGAAATTACTCCAATAAAAGAAGAAATCACAATTGAAGATTTTGAAAAGATAGACTTAAGAGTTGTTAAAGTATTAGCTTGTGAGCAAATAAAAGGTGCTAAGAAGTTATTAAAATTAAAAGTAGATTTGGGTGGAGAAGAAAGACAAGTGGTTTCAGGAATAGCAGCTCACTATAAGCCAGAAGAATTAGTTGGAAAAAATATTGTATTAGTTGCTAATTTAAAACCAGCAAAACTTAGAGGAGAATTATCACAAGGAATGATTTTGTGTGCTGCAACTGATGATGACAGCATATTAAAAGTAGTAGATCCAGGTGAACTTGAAACAGGTAGTATAGTAAGATAAAAAAATAGAACGTCTCACTTAGGGGGGTGAGACGTTCTTTAACCATAAAAATTAAATGGTTAAAAGGGGTAAATAATAATGCTTTAACTACTTTACAATTCATATTTTAGAGTATGAATATGTCATTTAGGTGTCAGAAAAATTAACTTTACATAAAGTTTATTATAAATTTATTAATATATGGTTTATACTTAGAAGTTTTATTTAGAAATTAGTTTAGAAGAAGGGATTATTATATATGAAGGAAAAATTCAAAATAATTGATAGCCATGCTCATTATGATGATGAGGCTTTCAACCAAGATAGGGAAAATGTACTTCGAGAAATCAAAGAAAATGGTGTTATAGGAATATTAAATTGCGCTGCATCTTATGATAGCTTAAAAACTACAGATAAATTGACTAAGGAATATGATTTTATATTTGGTGCATTAGGAATACATCCAGAAAATGCTCATGATATGAAAGAAGATACACTAGAAGAAATAAGGAATTACATTAAGGACAATAATAAGATTGTGGCAGTAGGTGAGATTGGTTTAGATTATTATTGGGATGAAAATCCATCTAAGGATATTCAAAAGGAAGTATTTAGAAAGCAAATGACTTTAGCAAAAGAATTGAACTTTCCAGTTATCATCCATGATAGAGATGCACATCAGGATACATTGGAAATAATGAAGGAGTTTCCAGAAGTTACGGGTGTAGTACATTGTTTTTCTGGAAGTGTAGAATTTGCAAAGGAATGTATAAAACTTGGATATTATATAGGGTTTACAGGGGTAGTTACTTTTAAAAATGCAAAAAAAGTAATTGAAGTAATTAAGGAAATACCATTAGATAAAATTCTTGTTGAGACTGATTGTCCCTATATGGCACCAGAGCCTAATAGAGGAAAGCGAAATAAATCGGACTATATTGAATATATAATAACTAGAATTGCACAGATCAAGGAAATCGATCCCAATGAGGCAAATTTGAAATTTAACGAGAATTTTTTTAACTTGATTAAAAAGGGAAAATAAGGTAAAATATTACTTGTACACTTTAGTGTTAAATATACCAAATAAATCAATGAATACTAGAATTCAGAAAATAAAATAATAACAAACCACAATTGAATATCATTTGATTTTTAACTTTATAATGGAGTAACGTTAAAATCCGCTATCATTTTTATATTTTTTATATTTATGCACAGGGTGCATTGTTACTATGCTTCATTATAATGCAAGAGGGTGTTAATTTGACAACTTTGGAATATTAATATATAATCAAAAGACACTCTTGCCAAAGGAGGGAATTTAATGATAGAAAAATTGAGGCAATTAATCAAACAAAGTTTTTCTAACGGTCCGAAGGCAAAAATTATAGTTGGAGCAATTACAATAGGAGTTGTAGTTGTTACAACAGTGACGATTTTAAGTATGAGAAAAACGCTCATATTAAGTGTAGACGGTAAAGAGGAGACTTTTGTCACTTACAAGGGGACTGTTAAAGATGTGTTGCAAGAAAAAGGAATACAACTATCTGAAAAAGATAAAGTGCAACCATCATTGGAATCCAAAGTATCTGAGAAAGAAACTATTAAATTAAAGAAAGCTGTTCCAGTCGAAATTAAAGCAAATGGAATAGAAGTGCAAGTACAGACAGCAGAAGATACGATTGAAGATATGCTAGACGCAGAAAGAGATACATTGAAGGAGCAAGGAATAGACTTTGACAAAGATGTAGATGAAGTATCACCTTCACTGGATTCGAAGGTAGAAGACAACTCAAATATACAACTTGTCAAGGTGGATACAAAAGACATTGAGGAGAAACAACCAATTAACTTTGATACAATAGTTGAAAATGACGAAAATTTGGACAGCAGTGTTCAAAAGGTTAAGAGTGAAGGAGTTAATGGTGAGAAGGATATTACTTATCAAATAATATATAAAGATGGAGTAGAAGTTTCTCGAAATGTAAAAAGCACTAAAACTATTACAGAACCACAAAATAAAATAGTGGTGAAGGGAACTGGCCAAGTGTATGCAAGTAGGGGTGGAGAGCAAATAAAGTATAAGAAAAAGGTTAATTGTACAGCAACAGCTTATAGCAATCATTCAGCTACTGCTACGGGAAGAACACCCGTTAGGAATGAGGATGGTATGAGTACAATTGCAGTTGATCCATCTGTGGTACCATTAGGGAGTAAAGTTTATGTAGATGGCTATGGATATGCCATAGCAGCTGATACAGGAAGTGCTATAAAGGGCAATAGAATTGATGTATACCTCAATTCATCAGGCGAATGTGATAGTTGGGGAAGAAGATCAGTTAATTTATTATTGGTTGCTTATCCAGGGGAATGGTAAATTGTTTTAAGAGATAACATTTGTTATCTCTATTTTTTTCTTTAAATTATAAATGTTTTATCTTATTATTAGAAAAGAGACTTAAATCAGTTCACAGTTTACAATTAACATTTTACATTTTATGATAAAATCCATTCAGGATTTCTAAATTTTATTTGCTATAATATATATAGGTTGCAATTAAGATTGTACAGTTTTATGTGATTAGGGAGTTGAAAGAAAATAACAAGTCAAAGATTCTGAGGATATTTTGCGCTAGGCGAAGAACCATAACCCGCGCATAGTGAACTATGTAAGGATTATGGTGATGAAGCATAGCACAAAATAGACCAGAAGCTGACTGGT
>JARLHR010000263.1 GCA_031292145.1 Clostridium sp.
GTTATAATTGAGCCAATGAACATTTATGATATCTCCTTGTTATGTTTTGTGTTGGAACCTAATTATAACAAATGATTTCATAAATGTTCTATTTTTTTATTGTTGGTAATTTATTGGATGTAAAAACGCTCGTTTATAGTTCTTTAAAATTATTGACAGGTATTTGAAGCAATATACAACTATTGTATAAATAAAAAAATGGAAGTTGTTATGGGTTACTGCTTATTTAGTATGATGGATTAGGAGAAAATTTAATTTGTGATATAAGTACTCCAACAATTATTAGTAGGCAGCCTGAATATCCTCTAGCGCTCATGCTTTCTCCAAGTATAAGTGTACCACCTATAGCACCAAATACTGATTCCATGCTTAGGATTATACCTGCGTGAGAGGGATTGGCATTTTTTTTAGCCACAACCTGAAGAGTATATGCTATACCAACAGATAAGAAACCTCCATAAAGTATTGGTATTAAAGCTTCTGATATGCCGGTTATGGTAATTTGTTCAAATATAAATGCTGAAATAAGGCTTAACAATGAACAGGTTGCAAATTGAATACATGATAATTTTAAGGGATCAATTTTCTTTGAAAAATGATCGATAGTTAAAATGTGAATAGCCCAAAATACTGAACCTATAATTTCAAGTAAATCACCATAACTTATAGTGAAATTTTCATTTACGCTTAAGAAGTAGAGTCCAGCAACGGCTAGTATAATTCCAAACAATGAGTTTTTACTAATCTTATGTCCTAGAAAGATACCTATTATAGGCACGATAGCCATATAAAGTCCTGTAATAAAGCCTGCCTTTCCAGCAGTTGTATAAATAAGTCCTATTTGCTGAAAGGTTGACCCAGCATAAGCAACTGTACCAATAAATACTCCAGGTACAAGTATTTTTTTAGTTAGTAATTTATTGTTAATCTCAGTGATTTTATTGCCAGTTCTTTTTTTTCAAAATAAATAATCAATGGTATAAGAGAAATACCACCAAGTGCAAATCTTATTCCATTGAAAGCAAAGGCTCCTATAAGCTTAGAACTTACTCTTTGTGCAACAAATGCAAATCCCCAAATAGCTGCTGTAAGTAATAAGAGCATGTTAGCGCACAATCTTTTGTTATTAATTCCAATCATCTCCTTAAAATTAATTATCTAGATAAATTTAAACTTGCTTTAGCAGATAAAATTAAAGGGCTGCCATAAAACAAATTATGATAATTTTACCATAGGGATCAATAAAATCAATGACAAATTGAAAAAATAATTCATTAAATATATGACCTTTAGTAGAAATTAATTACTTTCATAAACTTATGGAGAAATAATTGAAATTATTTCTGAAAGTGATATAATATAAAGCAAAATAAAGAAAGTTTATTTCTTTGTCGCCGGATAAAGAAAAAAAATAAGCGTTTAAATTTCACGCCGCAGGCCTTTGAAAGTGTGATGTTTAAACGCTTTTGTTTTGAGGAGGATTATTATGTTAGAAGAAAAAAAACTTACAACTATTAAGCACTATGATTCCCTATGCGAAGAAGCACAGTATATTAGGACAGAAGTGTTTATAAAAGAACAAGGATTTGAAAATGAATTTGATGAATGGGATGATAAGGTATGCCATGTAGTATTATTTGTGGATGGAAAACCAGCTGCCACAGGAAGATTATTGCTAGGAAAAAATAATAAGACATTTGTTATAGGTAGAGTTGCAGTATTACAAGAATATAGAAAATTACATCTTGGAAGCAAAATTATTAGTGAACTTGAAAGTGAAGCTGAAAGGTTAGGTGGCATAAGGATTGAATTATCTGCACAATGTAGGGCACAAGGGTTCTATGAAAAAATGGGGTATGTTGCAAGTGGAGAGACATATTTAGATGAATATTGTGAACATATTAATATGGGAAAACAATTAAGGAATAATGGGAACAATAATGCAATTTAATTAACGAAAAATCAAGTTTATTAAATCTAGAAGTCATTTTTGCAAGTCAAGAACTTGATGAAGATAATAATTTACTTAACAAAGATAACATATTAATTGCATCACCACTTTATTTTTCTCAGTTAACAGGTCAGTTGTTTATAGCCAAAATGCAACTAATATTCCATCCCAAAATGATATAAAGGCAATGGAGATGTCAAGGAATTTGGCATTAGTTTTTAATTATAAAGCATAAATTCTGGACATAGTATTTCTTTAGAAAAGAGGCATTTATATGGAAATTACAGTTGGTATAATTTTTATGCTAATATTTATATTTAGCGGTGTCATTTTTTCAAGATTATCCAAATTGGTAGGTTCAGAAGCCTTTAACTTTTGAAAATAAGCATTGAATTTTTTTAAGACACTTTCAAATTTTTTTGAGGTGTTTTAAAAAAAAGTGGATAAATAAACATAATACAAGAAAATATATGTTTGTTAATATCGCATTATAATAAAGGTGCGGTGTTTTTTATGCAATGCTAAACTGGATTATTTAATTATATAACCTTGAACTTTTTGAACCCCTAAGTTGTTTACTCTACGCAAGTATTGTCTATCACTTTCACCAGGTTCTCTTGGTATATATACATCTAATCTGTTATCTACGCCAAAATACTTATCAGAGCCTTTGTCATTAACAATAACTTCTCCATACCCTTCTAAATATATCTTAGTGTTTTGAGGTATTACGTTATTAGCTACACCTCCTGGCACTAGGGGTTTGTTTTGGCAAGTTACTGGGCCAGCACTGCTATTTTCAGATATAAGAGATGTATAAAAAGTGAGGATAAACTCTTTATGTTCAGGTTTATTCCTTGTCTCTTCCTCTTTGTTATCTTTAGGTTGTTCCTTGTTTAACAGTGCCAGCTCTAGCTTGATATTTTCATATTGCATTTGAATAGGAATTTCATTTAATTTGATACTGTCTTTATGTACCATTTCTAAATTATTATCTTTTACAACCTCTGTTGCTAAAGCGTGAAATGGTGTTACTGTACTTATATTACATGCATTAAATAAAAATATAATACATAAAAAGTACATTAGCCTCTTTACTTTTAGCATTTATCCACTCTCCTTTACAGATATAAATTTAAAGCAACATAATACACGCTATTTATAGATTATAACACGAATGTAAAATATTAACAGTGAGGAATTTTTTGAAGAGAGTCGATTATTAATTGTTTTTCTTTGTAAAAGTCACTCATATATATAAATATTTCCAGTTTGCTTACGATTACTATTTTTAAAATTAAGATGTCTATCAAGGAAAGCTATAAAATATTCTTAAGCAATTGGAATTATGCCATATTAGCCAAATTGGTAGAACTGCTCAGATAAGTGAAAAATAGGTGGAAAAAAAGTTGCCAAAGATTGATGTTTCGGCAGAGAACGAACTGTTCGTATATTCAGGAAAAAATGATTCGTTTTTAAGTAATTGACCTTATTGGCTCAGAACAAAAGAAAAATTAGAAGATGGGGTAAGAGTAATTTATGAAACCACTCAAAGTAAAAGTGATGATGGCTATGATGTGATTACTTTTAAAAAGAAGAAAGCAGATGGAACAGTTATTGAAGAACGTAAATATAAAATTGTAGAAAGTGAACCAGTACTTTAGTAAAAGGAACGTAAAAATATACTGTAAAAGAGTATGCTCAATTTACTGAATTAGCATACTCTTTTACAGTATATTTTTAACCCTAGCTTAATATCATCATGTAAATTGGAATAACTAGTAGACTGGCAATAGTTGTTATAATAGTATTTATTGTAGCATACTCGTAATCTGCATTATAGCTTTTTGAAACTATAGCAGTATTAGTCATAACTGGCATAGCTGCTTGAATAACAAATACCTCTTTCATGAGTGAAGGAACATTTGCAAAATTGCATAGCAATAAAATTAGAATTGGTGAAACAAGGAATCTACCTAAAATTATTGCCAATATATCACGGCTAAACTTAAATTCTCTTAAGTTAACAGAATAAATTGTTATTCCTATAAACAGCATAGCTAAAGGTGTAGTCAAGTTTCCAAAATACTTACAAGTATCTAAAACAAATTTTGGCAAATGAACATCAAGCAATATTAATACTATTGCAAACATAAAGCTTAATAATGGTGCGGACAGAATTCTCTTTAACGTATAAAAGGAAAAGATATTTGCATTAGTAGATTGTCCATCTTTACTGATGCCATATACACCTATAGTCCAAAAAAAAGTGGTATTGGCTATGTAATATAGTAAAACACTAGGTATGCTTTTGTCCCCAAACAAAGCCATGTTCACTGGAAGTCCAATGAATATAGAATTAGATACAAAAAACATTGATCTGAAGGTGCCAATTCGTCCTTCCTTAACTTTAATAATTTTAGAAACTATTATGGCGACTAAATAGCCAATTGCCATAGAGATAAACGGAGCAAATAACCCACTACTAAGGGTAAGTAATTTTTCTTTATCAAAGCTTTCTGTAAATTGAGAAATCATGAGGCAGGGAATAGCTAGATTACATACTAGTCTTGAAAATAGTTTAGAGGTTTTTTCATCAAACCATCCCTTATGAGATAAAAACCATCCTGCAGAAATCATTAGAACTATACTGAATACACTTCCTAAAGCATTTAAAATAACCATGTTATATCCTCTCCTTTAATATAATAAATTAATTTTTTTATTCAATAGTCAACTTTAAATTGTACATTCCATTGATAGAAGATCTTTTAAATGCTTTAAGTCGTTGCCTATATGATTGTGCATAGTTTGAGCTGCTTTTTCTTCATCTCTTTGTTTAATATAGTGAAATATCTCAATGTGATAATTAAAAATATCCATAATACGATCATGTTCATATACATCTATAGATCTATAAAAATAAGTAAGTATACTTAAATCATTGCTTTGTTTTTGCAGACGATTATTTTGACAATAATTTAAAATTAAATTATGAAATTGAGTGTTGAGTGAGATAATAGATTTAATCAAATTATCATCAGAATGTTCTATGTATCTTTGAGCTTCTAACAATATATTATTAATCTCTTGTAATTCTTTATTAGAGGCTTTTCGTGTAGTTAGTCTTGCAGCCTGGGATTCTAAAGCTTGACGACATTCATAAATGTTTTCAATATCTTTTTTTGTTGGCTGATATACTGTAATCTTTGATTTGCTATCAAGCAAAAGCAAACCATCTTTTTCTAAGGAGCGTATAGCTTCTCTTACTGGGCTCCTGCTTATTTGAAATTCGCCGGCAATTTTTGATTCATAAATCCTATCTCCAGGCTTTAATACACCATTAAAAATCATCTCTTTTATGGAATTATAAGCTTGTAGGTAATAGGAGGGTGCTTTTTCAATTTTATAATTTTCCATTTTAATTTCCTCCAGATTGATTAGGCATAATTGACATGTTTATAGATACAAAGTGTATACTGTCGACAATTTAATATAAGTATAATATTTAAAAACCAATTAATCAAGAAATTTATGAGTTTAAAAAAACAATGAACAATTTAAATGTATATATTTATTTATACTATCCAAAGCATATGTTTAATAAGAGATATGATGATTGGATAAACATGTTATTATGGGATATTAATACACATCCTTTGCTAGTAGAGCTAATTCAACATCAAAAACGGGATTTCATCATTTCTAAACACCATATCTAAAAAATATTTAACATACTCTATAAAAATTTCATATGATAATATACAGAAATAAAGAAAGTGAGTAACCTAATGCATTTTATTTATACAATTTTCATTGCCCTAGCCAATAACCTTGATAATATAAGTGTTAGGATTGCCTATAGCATTCGAGGCGTAAAAATATCTGTTGTGAAAAATTTATGGATTTCTGTTATTACGTTTGTTATCTCCTCGATGGCAGCTTTTTCCGGAACTATCATATTAAAATATTTAAATAATCGTATCGCTTCTATAATAAGTATGCTATTACTTATAACTATTGGTTTGTGGATTATCCTAGAGCCTTACTTCAAAAAAGAATGCAAATCTGAAATCGAAACTAATACTGATGAAGGAAAAACTATTTATAATATTTTAAGAGAACCAGAAAATGCCGATGTTGATAATTCTAAGGACATTGATTACAAAGAAGCTACATTCCTTGGTATTGCCCTATCAATTAATAATATTGGTGGTGGGCTAAGTGCAGGTATGATTGGATTAAATTCATTTTTCGTAGGATTCTTTTCTGCTATGATAAGTTTTTTAGCTCTTTGGGCAGGAAATTATATTACCGATTTCTTCAATAAATGGAATCTAGGAAAAAAGGCTACTATTTTAGCTGGTATCCTATTAATTATAATAGGTATAAAGCAAGTTATATAAAAGAGCTGATATCAAATTATCAGCTCTTTTCAACTTCAAATTGGTAGGTTGCTGCAAAATAAAAAAATAGCACAATATATTGATTGGGTTTTCATTAATGCCTCACTACATTGTGCTGAAAATCTATTTTGCGACAGCCCATTTTAGTGTTATGGAATAATTTACCGTTGTGACACAATGCCCAATATATACTTACTATAAACGCATATCAGAGCAGTATATGTATTTTTTGTATGAAATAATAATAGTTAGGTTTTATTTTTTTGATAATCTTTGGTAATATATAATTTGCTGAATATTTTTACTGCAGCTATAATTGAATAAAATTCATTTAGCGCATGAAAAAATAAATTTTACTAATGTATTTAGCTAAACTATAATAAGAAAATGAACTGAAGTATTATCAAAAAGTGAAAATAGAAGCATTATAGTGAAAGACGCAGTAAAAATTTTTGATAATATGAAAATACTAAGGAGGATTATTTTATGAAAGAAAAACTAAGTTTTCAGCAAAACTTGTTGATAGGGTCTTTGTTATTTGGACTATTCTTTGGTGCAGGTAACTTGATTTTTCCTGTACAAATGGGACAACAAGCTGGAAATCATACTTTTACAGCCACTATTGGATTTTTAATTACAGGTGTAGGATTACCTATGGTGGGAATTGTTGCATCAGCACTTTCTAAAAGTGAAAGTTTATTTGATATGGCAAGGCCAATAAGTTCGCGTTATGCAAGTATATTCACTTGTTTGTTATATTTAACAATAGGTCCGTTATTTGCAATTCCCCGTACTGCCACAGTTGCATTTGAGGTAGGGATTCATCCTTTTATTTCTGATGAATACTTGAAGCTGGGATTGATTATTTTCTCATTTATATTTTTTGCTTTTACCATTTATTTTTCTCTAAAACCAGGACAAATTTTAGATTGGGTTGGTAAATACCTTACTCCTATTTTTTTGGTATTATTATCAATTTTATTAATTGCCACTTTTGTAAGTCCAATGGGGCAAGGAAGTCAATATCCTGCTCAGGGGAATTATGCGGCTCAGCCATTATTTACTGGATTATTAGATGGATATAACACTATGGACGCCTTAGCATCAGTAGCTTTTGCAATTATTATTATTTCTAATATACAAAAGTTGGGAATAAGGAGTTCTCGTTCGATTGCTATTGAAACATGTAAATCAGGTTCGATAAGTGTTGTTGGTATGACTGTTATTTATGGATTATTAGCTTATATGGGAGCTACAAGCCTAGGTGGTGTAAGTCGTGCTGATAATGGAGGACGTATTTTATCTATGGTCAGCGATTATTATTTTGGTGTTGCTGGCAAAGTGTTACTAGCTGCTATAGTAGGAATTGCTTGCGTAAAAACAGCTATAGGTTTAATAACTTCATGTTCTGAGATGTTTAGTGAAATGTTCCCAAAATCTGCTTCTTATAAAAAATATGCTATTATATTTACAGTTTTTTCTTTTATAATTGCTAATTTTGGGCTAAGTAATATCATCCAGTTATCTATACCAGTGCTTATGTTCCTTTATCCATTAGTAATTACTTTAATCTTATTGTCTTTATTAACACCATTTATTAATAAGCAAAGTGATGTTTATAAATGGACAACCGGATTAACTATTATTGCAGCCTTTTTTGACTTGTGCAAAGCATTGCCTCAGTCGCTGCAAGAAAATGCTGTAGTAAAGCAGCTTGTAAATTTTGCTCATTTATATTTACCTGGATTTGATTATGGATTTGGCTGGATTTTACCAGCTTTAAGTGGTTTTATTATAGGATTAATTATTTGGAGTTTTCGTGTGAAAAAAACTAGTGTTTCTAGATAATTTTTTTGATAATATGAAGTAAAATAGTACATATACTTTTAAAGTAAAATACATTAGTAATATAAAAAATGTTTATCACTCACAGAGAAGTTTAACTGTTATAGATTGCTCGCACAAGAGAATGCTATTTTCAGAAATAAATTTAACTGGGAGTGATATTTTTTTAAAGAATAAATTATTTCAACATAAGATAAAATAATTACTCTCCTTTTTTAGTCTTACCAGATCTAATTAAGAAGATGTGCTCTAGGTATTCAACAACTGTTAATAACAAAGATGTAAGAAATGCATTAAAAAAAGTTATATTAACATCCCTAAGAACGAATTGACTTAAGTAAACTACTGCAAATGCAACGATAAAATCGGATATTGTACTAATCCAAAGTGTTCCATGTTTTAAAATCAAAACCTCCATCATATGAGCAACAAAAGCTAAAACGACGCCAATGAATAAACCTTGGATAACTGAGTACTCCAGCCCAATAACATAATTAGAAAGTATTATGATGACAGGGCAAGCAATAAATTTTAATATTAGTCCTATGATAACGAACACCTCCTTTGTAGAAATATTACATACTATAATTTAACAAAAGTAAATAAATATAGTTGAACAATGTATTTAGAGTTACTTAATTCGCTTAAATGGAATAACAATATTTTCTTATTGTTAATAATTTAATTAAAAATAAGATTCGTTTCTGATAAGCGTGGAATGACTGTCTATTCATAAAAATCCTCATTTGAGATAAAAATTAAAGTTAAAATATCCTGCCTAAATATAAATAGTATATTTAAATAACTTTTAATAATATATAAACTCAATTCGAGCATCACAGAAATAGTATATGAAAAATTTTAGGTTATATTCGAATAATAATTTGTCAAAAATAGATATCTATAGGTTAAATATTAATTCATATTATTTGCAAAAACATAAAGGCACTCAATATGATGGCGGAAATATAATGAGGTTTGGTTGCTCTGATTAGACTGAAATTACAATATATTTCTACAGCTGCGCAAGTACTAAATTTTATAAAATATTTTAGGTTTGAGAAAATAGCGTGTGCAACATGAAGGAAAAAAGTAAATTTGAGATTTGATAAATATTTGATAAGGACATGGATGGAATATCTGGCAGAAAGTTCAGTATTGACAAAGTTATCTAAAGAAAGTTACCTATGCTAGTATTGCTAACATTTTTATGGATTATAATTTGTGATAATGGTTAATATATTACTGCCAAGCAAAATTTATATTAATTAAGGGAGGTAGATATTATGTCTTCAAACAATAGTGGAAGAAACAGAACATTAGTACCAGAAGCAAAACAAGGATTAAACAGATTAAAAACTGAGGTTGCTTCAGAAGTTGGATTATACGACTATGAAAATCAAGATAAAGGAAACCTTTCTTCAAGACAAAATGGTAGCGTTGGCGGTTACATGGTTAAACACATGATAGAAAGCTACGAACAAGGCTTAAAATAATAAGTAAGCTAGAAACGTAGCAAACAATTTCTTCCTCAAATACCGTAGACCTCTTATTTACGGTTAATAAAGGCTAGTAGAACATTTATAATTTTGGCTATATTTGTTTTACTGGCTTTTTATTATTATATTAGATTTATTTCAAACAGGCTTATTGAAAAATATTATAAATAATTAGTAGGAGTAGAATCAATTGAAGTCTACTCCTATTAATTATTTATAGTGATTTATATTATAGAGGGTACATATAAGGATATAAAGAATATTATCTGTTTACTAAAATGGGATGTGACTTAATAGCTAATAAATTTCAAGGATTTTATAGTCGAAGTTGAAGGGGAAATCAATAATTACAGGTTAAGGTAAAAAAAATGTCAAATATAAATTGGTATATATGTTTAAAATGCAACATAAAGTTAAATCAAAAGATGATTGAAAAGGAAATTAAATTGATTAAGCCTCCTAAACTCAACAAAACCTTATTATTTCAAGAAGTATATTGATACAAAAAAGAAATAAATAATTAAACGTTTACACGAGAAGTGGAACAAAAGCATTAAAAATAAAAAAATAATCCTATATTTATAAAATATGATATAATAACTGTGAGGTTAATCGTTATACAATACATGTATGATTATGAACAATATGGTTGTTAATCCTGTTTTACTTTGAACATTATTGTATTGAAAGGACAGGTAACTATGAGAAATGCAGTTAAAACAATAGGAGGTTTAATTGATAAGGCTAGTATTTCAATTATAAGTTCTGTTGATAGTGAAGGTTATCCCAACACAAAGGCAATGCTTCCACCAAGAATGCGAGAAGGAATAAAATATATTTACTTTTCGACTAAGACTTCATCCATGAGAGTAAAACAATATACAGAAAATTCAAAAGCATGTGTATATTTTTACGATAAGAGGCTTTTTAGAGGGGTGATGTTAAAAGGGACAATGGAAGTTTTACAGGACACTAAATCGAAGGATATGATATGGCGTGATGGAGATGAAATGTACTATCCTAAAGGAATTACTGACCCAAATTACTGCGTTCTTAAATTTACAGCTGAGAGTGGTAGATTTTATAGTGATCTTAAGTCAGAAGATTTTCAAATTACCTAGCGATAAATAATGATTAATAAATTTTATAATGTAATAGTTATTTAACTACAAATGGAGGCAAGCCTTATGGTACTGTTGACAAATATACTACCAAGCATAATATTTATTTTTTTTGGAACGACATTAAAATTATGGCCGCCAAAGGATATAAATCATGTTTTTGGATATAGAACTTTTTTTGCAATGAAGAATAATGAAACTTGGAAAGAAGGAAATAATTTTAGTGGTGTAATGATGATATTGAGCGGAGTTATAGCTTTCTTTTTTTCAATTTCAGCTACATTTATATATTGGAATTCTCCTAATATATCTAGTGTAATATCCGGTATAGGCAGTATAGTGATTGCTTTTTGTTTTGTATTTTATACAGAAGTGCACTTAAGAAAAACTTTTGATGAAAATGGAAAAAGAAAAATAGAATCTGAGGTTTAGAAATATAACAACTCTGACGCAGTTCAATTGTTTAACCAATGGTGGAATACGCCGGGTCATAGAACAAATGTGATGGATTCTGCATATACTAAAGTTGGTGTAGGAGTAATTTCTAAAAATGGTAAATGCGTGGGAAATCAAGAATTCTCAAACTAATACTTGGTAATAAATTAAAAACGTATTTTATCTATTAAAGTACTCACCACCATTTGGTGGTAAGTACTTTTTTACTTCATTACTTCATCAATTAATCCATATGATTTTGCTTGATCTGCTGACATGAAATTGTCTCTATCTGTATCGATTTCAATTTTTTTTATGGATTTTCCTGTATTAGCTGCTAGAATTTCATTTAATTTTCGTTTATTATTTAAAAGATATTCAGCTGCAATTTTAATATCAGTAGCTGGTCCCTTTGCTCCACCTGATGGCTGATGAATCATAACTTCAGCATTTTGAAGAGCGAATCTTTTACCTTTTGCACCTCCTGCAAGTAAAAAAGCCCCCATGCTTGCTGCAAGTCCAACGCAAATAGTTGATACATTGCATTTTATATAATTCATGGTATCGTAGATTGCAAAGCCAGCAGTAACAGAACCACCAGGACTATTAATATATAACTGGATATCTTTATCTGGATCTTCAGATTCCAAAAATAAAAGCTGTGCTACAATAAGATTTGCAATAGAATCAGTTACTTCTTCTCCTAAGAAAATAATTCTATCTTTTAAAAGCTTTGAATAAATATCATAACTTCTTTCACCCCTGCTGGTCTGTTCAATAACATATGGAACTAAACTCATGCTGCCTTCACCTCGCATCTCATATTTAAGTTAGTATAAGAGGAAATACATTCTGCTTTTTGCGTGTCAAATTTTAACTGCTTAGGCCAAAAATCTTGCCTTCTTCTATATACTTGAGGGGATTCCTGATACAATCTTTTAAAGGCTAAAGTAAAAGATTGCTGTGTCTCATAACCTGAAATAAATGCTATATCAATAATTGAGTTATCTGTGTAAACAAGTCGTCTGGCAGCTTCAGTAAGTCTTCTCTTTTGAATATATTGATGTATAGTGCATCCAACAATGTCAGAAAACATTCGGTGTAAGTGAAACTTTGAATAGCTGGCAATGCCTGCTATTTTATCCAAATCTAAATCATCTGTAGTTAGATTTTCTTCTATAAAATTAATGACTTTTGAAATTGCATCTCCATTAGCTTTCATGTAATCAACTCCTTTCTTCTATATGTATATAGTATAACTAACATTTAAATTATTTTTTTAATATAAATTGCTATTTTAACTTTAGGTGTTGGAAATTCTTTGCAAGTCGTATGTTATTTTGATTTGTCATGATTCTGACACAAAAACATATTATAATAAAATTATAACGATGTTAAGAAGTTTTTTTCATAAATGTTTATCCCGTAAATATAAAAAGGGAAGAGTAACATGCATATTACCCCTATGTATGTTACTCTTTATTTATATATTATCATTCATTTTTTACAATTCAGTTTATGCTATTATTCCCGTAAAAATTCTAAGAAAATTAAAGAAAACCATATTCTCAAAAGTGTAGTTTGAAAATTATGAAAAGAAAAGGGGAAAATAAGTGTATAATCGTGGTGGAATATAATTATGTAATGGGCTAAAATGTAAGTGGGTATAAAATTACGTTAAAGGAGTAGAGGATATGTTTTATCTATATTCAATATCAATAGAGTTATGCTTCGTATCTTTAATATTATTTTTAATTAGAGTATTTTTAAATAAGAAAAATATTAACTTTAAAAGTAATAAATATAATTGGAAGCTATTTATAAGTATAATAATTATAAATATGGTACCAATAATAAATTTAATTTTTATGTTATCAAGTGCGTATGCTTCAATATTGATGAAGAAAGAAAAGTTTATAGAATTTATGAATGAATAGCTTTAGAAAGACCTAAGGCTATTTTTTTTATGTATAATATATAATAGTTCACATAAATTAATGAATATTATTAAACTTCATTTTATAAGAAGGAGAAATGAAAAATGAAAATAATTAAGACAAGCCCAGAAGCACAAGATGCAATTCTTTTAATAGAGGAATTATCTAAAACTTTAGAATTCATAACCGGAGATAGTGGAAAGAACTCTTTTAATTCTAATGATGTTTGTGTTCCACGTTCTTTGTTTGTTATAGCATATGATGAAAATGGAGAAGCCACAGGCTGTGGAGGGATACGTCCTATTAACGAAAGCATAGCTGAAGTCAAGCGGATGTTTGCAAAGGAAAAAACAAAAGGAGTGGGAACTGAAATTCTATTCTATTTAGAAACACAGGCAAAAGAATTAGGTTATTCTACACTTTGGCTAGAAACCAGGCTAATAAATGAAGGAGCTGTGGCATTTTATAAGAAGAGAGGATATTATAAAATACAAAACTATGGGAAATATGTAGATAATTCTAAAGCAATTTGCTTTGAAAAGAAGATAATTTAGTTTCTAAAGGCGCTGAAGATCCAGATTATTGTGTTTTAAGGTTTACAGCATACAAAGGTAGATTTTATAATAATTTTAAATCGGAAGATTTTAATATTTTATAGATGATTTTATAAGAAGTATAAAGCAAGGTTAAAAAATAAGCTATGTTTAAGAATAATGGTGATATAGGAATATAAAAAAACTTGCAAGTAAATACAATAGTATTATAATAATACATAGTAGTAAAAGATTGTTCAGCCATATGTAAAACAAGAATTTTGAAGAATATAAAATAACTATATTTGTTAAAAATTATGTAAAAGTTTAACAAATATTTTTCAATAGGTGATTATTTATGAATACAACTATAAAAAAACGTTCAATAAAAGCAGGATTGCTTCCAGAAAGTCTAATATACACTGGAGAAAAAAAGAGTGAAGCAATTAAAATAAAGCTATTCAATTATACTGTAAATAGCTTTGAGGAAAAATTAATTAATTTAAACGATGTACGCCTATTACAAGAAGAAAAATCCACTGTACATTGGATTAATGTAGAAGGAATTCATGATGTCAATATCATTGAAAAACTGGGTGATTGTTTTGGGATTCATCCTTTGGTATTGGAAGACATTTTAAACACTGGGCAACGTCCAAAGATAGAGAATTATGAAGGGTACACTTATATTGTTGTAAAAATGTTATTCTATGATAATAAGTTGGGCGAATTTATCACTGAACAAGAAAGCTTCATACTTGGTGAAAACTATGTTATTTCTTTTAGTGAAAGGAAAGTAGAAATATATAATACAGTGTGTGAAGGAATTAGAAAAGGAATAGGACGTATTAGGAAAATGGGTGCAGACTACCTGATTTATAATTTGCTTGATGCAATTGTTGATAATTACTTTGTTGTACTAGAAGAATTGAGTGAAAAGATCGAAGATACAGAAGATGAATTAGTATCGAATCCTTCAAAGAGTACATTACAAGTCATTCATAAATTAAAAAGACAAATGTTATATCTACATAAATCTGTATGGCCATTACGGGAGGTAGTTAGTTTTCTAGAACGAAGTGAAACACCGTTAGTTAAAGAATCTATGGATATATATATAAGGGATTTATATGACCATGTAATTCAGGTAATGGATACTACAGAAACTTTAAGGGATATATTGTCTAGTATGCTGGATATGTATCTTTCTAGTGTAAGTAACAAAATGAATGAAATAATGAAAGTTCTAACCATTATATCTACTGTTTTTATACCTCTATCATTTATTGTAGGATTATATGGAATGAATCTGCCCAATATGCCAGAGTATAATTGGCCATGGATGTATCCAGTAGTATGGGTAATTATGATTTCTATTGCTACTTCAATGCTTATTTTCTTTAAAAAGAAAAAATGGTGGTAAGTATATTCTGAATAAAATGACTGTTTTTTATGCAAATTTTTATTAATGAAAAAAGGTGATGAATCTGTTTAAAAGTATTGACTTCGCTTAGCAGGCTTTGTTGCATGATGCTAAAAATGATATACATATTATAAAACATATAAAAATAAAGAGTAGCATACATAAAGAAAATATGTATGCTGCTCTTTATTTTATATTTATGGGGTAAATATTTATAAAAAATTTACTATCAATGTTATGAGTTTATTGTAATATGTTCTTATGTTAGAATCATGACAAATTTCAATTTAAAATAAAATATGTAGATCTCATGTAGCAAAATTATGAAAATTTTTTAAAAAGTGAATAGTATGTTTTTTACAAAATATGCTATAATTAATTGTAATTGTGAATTTATTCAAATGAGACCATAAATTCACTGATAACAAAAAACGAAAGTAACATTTAATATTTAAAGGAGATTATGCTTATGAAAATAGGGAAAATTATTCTATTAAACTTCTTGGTTGTATTACTATTATCAATTGGCGTTTATGCGTCTGGAAAATATATAGTAGACGATGCTAAGGTTTTAAAACAAGACACCATTAATACCGTAGAAGAAAATTTAGGAAAGATAGAACAGAATACTGAAGTAACAGTTAAGTTTGATTTAGTTAAATCATTAGGGGGAAAGAGTATTGATGATTATGCTAAACAGTATGCAAAAGACAATATAAATGGGGAACAGTATATTTTATTTGTAAGTTCAATTGGAGATAAAAAGAATAAACTTTTAGTTGGAAGTAAAGCTAATAATATACTTTCTCAAGCGGATATAGATCAAATATTGTCACTTCCTAATAATGATTTTAAAGCAAATAATTTTGATGCTGGTATCATTAAAGTTGGAAAAGCTCTTGATGAAAAAGTCACAACTAAAGCAGTAAAAACTGGTAAAGCTGAAGTTGTAAACAATGATTATTCTACTAAAGTAGAACATAAGACAAGTGGTGCAAGTATATTTGGAACTATATTGATTCTTGCAATAATTGGTGGAATAGCATTTTTTGTTATAAGACGTAAGATTAACAATGACTATGAAAAGAGAAAGAGAAAATTTGCTGAGGATAATAATGTAGATTCATATGCAGATTCTGAGGATAACTCATTCCGTTCTGCTGATATGAACAGAAACGATAGAACAGAAAATTCATATTCATCTAACGGTAATAATAGTTATAATTCATCAAATAGAGCATATAATGATCAATATGTGCCTAATGGCCATTCAACAGTTAATAACACTACTATAATAAATAATAATAACGATGAATTTGTTGAGGGTATGGTTGTAGGTAGTATTTTATCAGACTCAACTCATCACAACCATCATCATGATTATGATGATGATTACAGAGAATCAGAAAGATCATATAATCAGGGCTCTTCATATGGCGGTAATAAATCATCGCATGGTAATGAGCAAACATATACGTCTGGAGATTGGAATGATAACACGAGCAGTTGGGGAAGTAGTTCTGATGATTCTTCTTCATCTTGGGATTCTAGTTCAAGCTCAGATAGTTCATCTAGCTGGGATTCAGGCAGTGATTCTAGCTCAAGTGATTGGTAAAATTAAATTTGGGCAATGTGGTACTTAATTATATAACATTTTTGTATAATTTCTGTACCTTATGGCTTGCTAAATATCAAGTTTAATATGTTAAAAAATGGGGCTGTTGCAAAACTAACATAGTTAGTTTTGTAGCGGCTCATTTTTTATAGAAATAAAAAAATGTGAATTCCGAAGAACTCACATTCATTGTATAATTAACTTATGCTACTAAATAAATCATACATTAAAAATTATAA
>JARLHR010000264.1 GCA_031292145.1 Clostridium sp.
GACCAAAGATGCGACGCATATTTTGTACCAGACAAGGAAGCAATTTATGCTCATAGTGGGCCTATTAGCTTAAATTACTGACGCAGTATGGTGCAAAATAGGCAAGCATACTGGTCTATTATTTTTTTGATTGTGCCTAAAGAAAATAATAAGTCTAAATATTATTTTTGGAGCAAATTATACTATAAAGGAAGGCTGACTATGAAAACACTAGAAAAACATAATAGCATTATAAAACATAATACTATTCCAAAACATACTGACATTTCAAAACTCACATTAAGTGGTATTATTGTAGCATTAGGTGTAGTTTATGGCGATATCGGAACTTCACCACTATATGTAATGCAATCAATCCTTGAAGGTAATGGCGGCTTAAAAAACGTATCTGAAGAATTTATTCTTGGAGCCTTATCTCTCATTTTTTGGACCATTACACTTTTAACAACAGTAAAATATGTTCTTATAACTTTAAATGCTGATAATAACGGTGAAGGAGGAATATTTTCTCTTTTCACATTAGTCCGTCATCGTGCAAAGTGGCTTATTATCCCAGCTATGATTGGCGGGTCTGCACTGCTTGCTGATGGAATGCTAACACCTGCTGTAAGTATAACTTCAGCAGTTGAGGGACTAGAATTAATTCCAAGTTTTAACGCTACTTTTGGCACTAATCAAAATAGCATTATTATAATTGTAATAGCAATTATAGGTATTCTCTTTTTTATTCAACATTTTGGAACTGATTTAATTGGTAAATTATTTGGTCCCGTTATGATTATTTGGTTTTTTACATTGGCATTATTTGGAATTATCGGACTTTCTTATGATTGGACATTGTTGCGTGCACTTTCTCCTCATTATGGAATAAAAATACTCTTTAGTAATGAAAATAAATTAGGATTTTTTATTCTTGGCAGCGTATTTTTAGCAACAACAGGTGCAGAAGCTCTTTATTCTGATCTTGGCCATGTTGGTAAAAATAATATTTATGGTTCCTGGCCTTTTGTTAAACTATGTTTAATTTTAAATTATTTTGGTCAAGGTGCCTGGATATTATGGGCTAAGAAAAATTCTGTGTTTCTTAGAGGAGAAGGTTTGAATCCTTTTTTTCAATTAATTCCGCACAGTTTTTTACTCTTTGGTATAATAATTTCAACCCTTGCTACAATTATTGCTTCACAGGCGTTAATTTCAGGATCTTTTACTCTTGTTTCTGAGGCAATTAAATTGAATTTATTTCCCAGATTACATACTATGTATCCCTCTAGTTCTAAAGGACAGCTTTATATGCCTTCAGTCAATACAACTCTAGGAATTGTTTGTATTGGAATAGTGCTTTACTTTAGAAGTTCTGCACGTATGGAAGCAGCTTATGGACTATCAATTACAGTTACAATGCTCATGACAACTATCCTTTTATTTAATTATTTACTGAAGAAAAAAACTCCATTTCCTATTGCACTAGCTATGCTTATTTTCTTTTGCATAATTGAAACATCCTTCTTTATTGCTAACATTGTTAAGTTCATGCATGGTGGATTTATAGCTGCTCTAATTGCTTTGGCAATTTTATCTGTCATGTATATTTGGATTAAAGGATATTATATTAAAATGCGTTTATTAGAAAATGTTCCAATTGAAGATTACAAAGAACAACTAAATCTTCTACGTCAGGATACCGATCGTCCTAAATATACAACAAATCTTGTATGTTTAACTAGTAGCGATAAACCTAAAGAAATTGAAAGAAAAATAATGTACTCCATTTTAGATAAAATGCCTAAAAAAGCAGATGTTTACTGGTTCGTTAATATTGCTGTTACTGATGAACCTTATTTAGCGGAATATTCAGCAGATACTTTTGGAACATCATATATTGTAAAAGTTCAAATAAAACTTGGATTTAGAGTAGAGCAAAAATTAAATGTTTTTTTACGTCAAATTTCAACGGAGTTAGTTGAGAGCGGAGAAATACAAATTCAATCTAGAAACTATACAACTCTGCCTGATAGAAAAGTTGGTGATTTCCGTTTTCTTTTAATTCTAGAACAGCTTTCATATGAATCACGATTAAATTTTTGGGAGGAATTTATACTTAAAGCTAAATTGCATATAAAACGATATACTGTTACACCAGAAAAATGGTTTGGACTTGAAAATAGTGATGTTGATGTTGAAAATGTTCCACTATTTGTAGGTGTCAATAATAATATAAAATTAAAAAGAACTTCTAAATAATTTCTTTGAAGTTTTAATTAGGCACATGAAAGAAAATAACAAGTCCAAAATGCCATGATTATTTTTCATCAGGCAAGGAAGTAGATTGGCCTCATAGTGAGCCTATTAGGGCAATCTGCTGACGCAGCTTGATGGAAAATAGGCTTGGCAGATGGACTTGTTATTTTTTTGATTGTGCCTTAATTGCATACATTATTAATATATTATACTTAGTAAAATAAAAAGCATGTACAATAAGTAGATAAATCGCCTTATATGCATGCTTTTTTCGCAAAAACAATTTGACTTGTTTTTCTAAATAGTGTTATTATAAGTATTATTTCAACAACAAATTATACTATAAAGGAAGATTAGATATGAACGCAAATATTAAACAAAATGATATTTCAAAACTCACCTTAGCTGGTATTATTGTAACACTAGGTGTAGTTTATGGAGATATTGGAACTTCACCACTTTATGTAATGAAATCAATTATTCAAGGTAATGGTGGCTTAGAAAATGTATCTGAAAATTTTATTCTTGGATCTTTGTCTTTAATTTTTTGGACAATAACAATTTTAACAACAGTAAAGTATGTTCTCATTACTTTAAAGGCAGACAATAAAGGTGAAGGTGGAATCTTTTCTCTTTTTACTCTAGTTCGTAATCGTGCAAAATGGCTTATTATTCCAGCTATGCTTGGTGGTTCTGCATTACTTGCTGATGGAATGTTAACACCTGCCGTAACTGTAACTTCTGCAATTGAAGGATTAAAGCTAATTCCAAGTTTGCATGAAATTTTTGGTGATAACCAAAATAATATTATTATAATTGTAATAATAATACTAAGTATTCTCTTTTTTATTCAACATTTTGGAACTGATTTAATTGGGAAAATGTTTGGTCCAATTATGTTTATTTGGTTTTCTTTTTTAGCAGTATTTGGAATAGTGAGTCTTTCTCACGATTGGACATTATTACGTGCACTATCCCCATACTATGCAATTAATACTCTTTTTGGCAGTGAAAATAAATTAGGATTCTTTATTCTTGGTAGTGTATTTTTATCAACCACAGGCGCTGAAGCTCTTTATTCAGATCTTGGGCATGTTGGCAGAAATAATATTTATGCTTCTTGGCCTTTTGTTAAGATATGTTTATTATTAAATTATTTTGGCCAAGGAGCTTGGATAATATCTGCCAAGAATAATCCCATGTATCTAAAAATAGAAGGTTTAAATCCATTTTTCCAAATGATTCCAAACGCTTTTTTACTATTTAGTATAGTAATTTCAACTTTAGCTGCAATTATTGCCTCACAGGCTTTAATATCAGGTTCTTTTACACTTGTTTCTGAAGCAATTAAATTGAATTTATTTCCTAGATTACATACTATGTATCCTTCTAATTATAAAGGACAGCTTTATATACCAGCAATTAATAATTCTTTATGGATTGTTTGTATATCACTCGTTCTTTACTTTAGAAATTCTGATAATATGGAAGGTGCATACGGATTATCAATTACAGTTACAATGTTAATGACAACTATTCTATTATTTAACTATTTATTAAGACGAAAAGTTAAATTTATTATTGCATTGAGTATGCTTATTTTCTTTTCTGCCATTGAGTTTTCATTCTTTATTGCAAACATTGTGAAATTTATGCATGGTGGATTTATAGCTGTCTTAATAGCTTTAGTATTTTTATTTATTATGTATATTTGGATTCAAGGTCACTATATTAAAATTCGTTTATTACAATATGTTCAAATTGAAAATTATAAAAAACAACTAAATATATTACGTCAAGATATTGACCGTCCTAAACATGCAACAAATCTAGTATATTTAACCAATTCTGAATATGCTGAGAAAATTGAAAGAAATATAATGTACTCTATCTTAGATAAAAGACCTAAGAAAGCAGATGTTTATTGGTTTGTTAATATTGTTGTTACTGATAATCCTTATGATGCAGAATATGAAATAGAAACTTTTGGAACATCATATATTGTAAAAGTTCAATTAAGACTTGGCTTCCGAGTTGATCAAAGATTAAATGTTTATTTACGCCAGATTTCAACTGAGTTGGTTAAAAGTGGAGAAATAAACATTCAGTCTAGAAACTACACTATCATGCCTGATAGAAAAGTTGGTGATTTTCGTTTTACTTTAATTCAAGAACAGATTTCATATGAAACAGAATTAAATTTTCGGGAAGCATTCATATATAAGACTAAGTTATTTATAAAAAGATTTACTGTTTCTCCTTCAAAATGGTTTGGACTTGAGACTAGTGATGTTGACATTGAAAAAGTTCCACTATTTTTAGGTAACTATAATCGTACAATTTTAAAAAGAGCTTCAAAATAAATTATTTTTTTGATTGTGCCTTATTAATAAACTTTTTTGTTTAAGGTTACTGCTCACGGAATTATGGGCAGTAACAACATTTCTTCAATTTTGCACATATAGAAACAAAAATAAGGAACATGCCTTGGTTAGAAATTTCATTCTTAACCAAAACATGTTCCTTATTTTAGTGTGTTATATTCATAGCATATTATTTTCTTTCAGATCCCTTAAAGTATTCTTCGAGCTGCATAAAAACTATATACTGGTCCTACTTTAACTACATCTCCTGTTTGAGGTGCATGAATCATCTGTCCATTTCCAACATATATCCCAACATGACCCGCATGTGGAAATACCAAGTCTCCAGGCTTAAGCTGATCTTGACTTACTGGTTGTCCAACATTTATTTGTGTATATGTTGTTCTTGATATATCAATTCCAGCTGCATGTTCATAAACATATTGAGTAAATCCTGAACAATCAAATGTATCTGGACCTGTTGCTCCCCATACATAAGTTGAACCTAAATGTTTATATGCTTCATTTAAAATGGCTTGAGCATTTCCTGCTGCCGGTGCTGCTGATATTGCTCCTGATGAATTTGACTTATTACTATTACCACTACTACTATTACCACTACTGCTTGCATTATTACTTGATGCGGATGCCTGTGCTTGCTTTTGGCTTTCTAGAGCAGCTTTAGCTTCTTCCTCTTTCTGTTTTGCTTCTGCTACTTCCTTTTTAGCTGCTTCTGCTTTCCCCTTTTCTATTTCATCATTTATTTCTTTAACTACAATTGGGCTCTTAATTTGATTATCTCTAATGCTAGCCAATTGACTAATTGCTCCTTGAATATCTGTAGAAGCACTATTAGAATTATCTATAACATCAAATTGACTTTTAACTGCATCTCTTTCCAATAGTGATAAATATTGTGCATCAAATTTGCTTTTTTCTTCTATCGCCTCATTAGCTAACTCTTGTTCAGCTTTTTTGTTACTTGCTAATTTATTTAAATTATCTTGAACTTCCTTATTAAGATTATTTATTTCAACTTTTTTATCATCTAAAGATTTTATTTTATTATTTAAATCAATTTTTTTATTATTAATATCTTCAATATATGATTTATCTTTTCCTACAATTGTGCTAACCGCTTGTAGCCTAGAAAAAAAGTCACTTGTAGAATCTGAATTGATTATAAAATTTAAATAATTAAATTCTAAATCTCCTGATGCATACATTACTTTTACTCTTTGTCCTAAAGCTAAATCTAAATCATTAATATCCTTTTTACATTGCTCAATATCTTTTTTAGTGTTTTCAGTAATAATATTAATATTCTTTATTTCTGCTTTATTTTTATCTATAGTTGCTTGTAATGGTTCCATTTGCGCATCTAAGTCATAAATTTTATTTTCAATGTCTTTTATATTATTCTCAATCTCCGCATACTTTTGCCTCGAGGCATCTAATTCTGCATTACTAGGCGTTGCAAATACTGGTATTGAATTCGCCGTAATCATTGCAGTTGCTAATATAAGTGCTAAAACTTTATTCTTCATATCTTGTCGGTTTACGTAAACCTTACCCCCCTTATTATCCCTCATACTACATAATTATATCATCTTTAGCAACTACCAACAATCTTCATATATACTTCTGTATTCTCTTCCTGTATTTATATTTATGTAACCCTCCATTTTCGTCCTCATTCTTTAATTATCCTAAAATATTTAATAATTTTAGAATAACTTAAATTTCAACTAATTTTTTTGAAATAATAATGCATTCCTAATTTTACATATAATAATCTCTCTTATATTGTTCGGAGACTTCACTTTTACATATGGACCAAGAGACATTATTTTTCTTATTACATCTGCTTCTTCAAAGGTATAATAGTATATATCTATTTCGTATTTATTATCTCCTATAAATCTAGAACTTCTTTCAAAGGAAGAAAAACTCATAAAACATCTTTCCATAGCTCCCCTAATATCTTCAAGTTCAATTGTAATTGGAGTATCACAATATTTCTTTTCCTTTAGCTTTTTTAGCACATTTTCTCTATTTATTTTTAACTCTACATTGTCTGCTATTTTAACACTTTTTAATGTATGTAAGTTTATCATTATGGATCTTTCTTCATCTAAAGAATAGAGTGAAGCTCTAAACTTATCATCTTTTAGCGAATATTCAATTCTAATTGGAAGTGCTAATTGATTTTTATATTCATTACCATCCTTATCTACATTTGTATATATGATTGGTTTCTCCTTAACAATACCTTCTAAAATAGTATAAAAGTCTTCCTTAAGCTTTTGAAAATCATAATAAAATTCGTTTTTTGCCTTATTCGTAAATTCTATAATATCATTGCTTCCCTCGTTTATATCCTCTAATGCTTTTTCTAGCTTTTCTATTATTTCTCTTCCCAGCAATGCTTGTACAGTTGATTCCTTAATCATTCCATTAAGCCAAGTTTTTTCTAGCTTTGAAAATCTAACTCTAAGAGGTATACATTCTACCCTATTTAATACACTATAATACCTATCATCATCTTCTTTCAATAAATTGAAATTTTCACATTCCTCATATTCATTTAAAAGCATTCCTTCAAAAGTTTTAAAATCTTTCCCTATTATCTTCTCATCATATTCTTCATTCTCAATAAACTTTATAATTTCATCTTTACAAAGCCCATCCTTAGCTAAATTTAATATTCTAAATACAAGATGAAAATATTTGTTTTTAAAATCTCAACATCATCTTTTCTGTCAAGTCTTGCACTGACGCATCTGCCTTTATTAGTAAAGGAGAATAAATAAAATCTTCCACATTCAATATCATACCTAAGTTTAAAAGGCTTAAGAACCTCATTATCGTATTTTTTAATTCTGCTAACTCTATCATTATTTCTTATTATAATCTCATTTCTATTTTCAATTGCCTTCATAATTTTAAAAATTATTTCTTCTTCAATTACAGGATGAAAATGTAAGTTTTTATATTGAAAACAATCTTTTTCTTTAACTGCTTTATTTCTTTCAAATTCCATATAATCTTTTAATGTATCAAAAAAATAATACCCACTCACATTTGGAAATATAATATTTTTACTATAAACGAGCGTTTTTACATCCAATAAATTACCAACAATAAAAAAATAGAACATTTATGAAATCATTTGTTATAATTAGGTTCCAACACAAAACATAACAAGGAGATATCATAAATGTTCATTGGCTCAATTATAAC
>JARLHR010000265.1 GCA_031292145.1 Clostridium sp.
ATCATAAAATTTTAGCTAATAATTATTTTTTGTCGGGAGAGGAGCAGCCACTATGAATATAAAAACACTATCAGAAAACATAAGAACAAACATTCAAAAAGTAATAATAGGAAAAGATAATGTAATTGTTTTCATTGTGGTTTTATTAAGTTTTTATATTTGCACAATTTATCCGATTATATAAAATTAAGTTATTTATATAATCGGATAAATTCCCTAGTGTGAACAAACGATTTTTAATTATGATATTAATTAATGTGGGGCTGTCGCATTAGCGGATTAAAATCCGTTAGCGATAGCTCCTTTTTCAAATTATAAAAAATATTTCTCCAATAAAATATTCTACTAATTATGAAGTCTTTAAAAATAAGCGCACTTTAATAAGCCTCTTTAAAAGACTTTTTTAAAAATATATTTATGCTGTTTTCTTTAATTCAAATAAATGCTTACCAGTACGGCCTGCTTGAATCTTCCTATGTAGTTTATTTATATTAAGTGCCATAGCAAGAAGTATACTTTCTGCTAATACGTTATTTTGTCCTCGACACATAAATCTTCTAAAATCCATATCCTGCTTTAGTTGGGCAAAAGAGCCCTCGGCTTGTATACTTCTATTTACTCTAAGAAGACAACCTTCGTCACTTACAATTCTTTCTAAATCCTCTTTTCTTTGACGATTGAATTTTTTTGATGTTTCAAGTCTCTTAGTTCTCTGTTCTATAGGTGTTTTTGAATTATTTCCTTTTATGCAGCTGGTTTTACAGCTACAATTGCTGCAATCCTCACAAGCATAAATTGTTTTTTCACTTTCATATCCTGTTTTAGATTTTTTGATTTTTATGCTTTCCTTTTTTAATTGCTTGCCACTTCGGCATGTATAGAAATCTTGAGCTTCATTATAATCTAGATTTTCTATCTTCCCGATATCATTTTTAAATTTTCTTGTTTTTGATATTTCATAATTAGCTGGTTTGATGAAAGCTATCTGATTGTTTTCTTCAATAAATGAATAATTTTCTTCGCTTTCATATCCAGCATCTGCAACTATTTTTAAGTATTTAAATTTTAATCTTTCTTCCATGATTTTAAGAAAAGGTATAAGAGTTGTTGTATCTGTTGGTTGTGGACCAATAGTGAGCCACACAACATATTCTGAATCTACACCATGCTGCAAATTATAAGCTGGTTTTAGTTGTCCATTTTTCATAGCATCTTCTTTCATTCTCATAAATGTAGCATCCACATCAGTTTTTGAATAACTATTACGACTACCGCAAGTGTATACCTTTTTTGTGTATTCTTTAAACTTTGATAGGTATTCTTCAAGAGTTTCAATTGAGCGTTGTAATGCAGTTTTTCTTTTTCCACATCCGTGGACGAATTGTATGCCCTCTGATTTTTTCAGTGCATAAAGCTTTTTTCTAAGTTTTTTTATATGTTTCATTTGCATCATATTTTTGTAAGCAACCTTAATAGCATAAAGATCTTCACACTCTTTAACAAGGTCGGCTATTTTGATTAATAGTTTTGCCATATTCTTTGTAACGGCTTTTTTCCAAACAAAAGTATATTTATTTGCATAAGCTTCAATTTTGGTTCCATCAATAAATATAGATTCTCCAGAAATTTCACCGATATCATAAAGAAAATTAGTCATCTCAGCAAGAATTTTTTCTGCACATGGAGCAAAATGCAAACTCCTAAATCTTGCAAATGTTGCATGATCTGGAGCAGGAGAATCCTCAAGTAAAAACATAAAATTAATATCTCTACGACATGCATTTTCAATGTCTCGGGATGAATAAAATTTGTTCATATAACCATAAATTATAATCTTCATCATTTTTCTTGGCGATATTTGATTTTCCCTTACTCGGGAATAAGTCGAATATAAATCTGTTAAATCCATCTCCTCTACAAATTGACTTAATAAACGCACTGAATCATTAGCTGGTATCATATAATCAATATTTAATGGAAGCTTTAATTG
>JARLHR010000266.1 GCA_031292145.1 Clostridium sp.
TAATTTTCCTCCCTTGATCATCTTCTAATAAACTTAGCCTAGTGTTTTTTATTTTACTATTGGAGCTCACAATCGGGATTGAACCGACGACCTCCACCTTACCAAGGTGACGCTCTACCGACTGAGCTATGTGAGCGTTCAAATTTTTTTATATTCTTTGATATACCAATTATAAAGTTTACTATTTCTTTTCCCATTTGTCAACACAAATTATTACTTTAAATCCAAGCATTTTTCTAATTTTCTTTTCACTCTTTGTAATGCGTTATCAATAGATTTTGAATGCCTTTCTAGGCTACTTGCAATTTCCTGATATGATTTGCCATCTAAGTATGATGTTAGAACCTCTAATTCTAAATCAGATAATACTTTTGAAATCTTTTCTTCAATATAATCCATTTGTTCCTTACTTATCATCAACTCTTCCGGATCCGAAATCTTGAGCCCCACTAATACATCAAGAAGGGTTCGTTCAGATTCTTCTTCATATATTGGTTTATTTAATGATACATAAGTATTTAGTGGAATATGTTTTTGTCTAGTTGCTGTTTTTATTGCAGTTATGATTTGTCTAATCACACATATTTCTGCAAAAGCTTTAAATGATGTTGATTTTTCCGGATTAAAATCTCTGATAGCCTTATATAAACCTATCATACCTTCTTGATAAATATCTTCCTTGTCTGCTCCAATCAAAAAATATGCTTTAGCCTTTGATTTTACAAAGTTCTCATATTTTGAGATCAAGTACTCTTGTGCTCTATTATCCCCATTTTTAACTAGCACAATTACTTCTTCGTCTGATTTATCTTTGAAATCTAAAAAACCTTCCAATTGATTATTCTCAACTCTCTTCTGCATTAAACTGACCAATCATTTAAACAATTATACCTTAGTTAAATTAAGTTAGTCAACTGAATTTACTTGCTTCTTCTAATTTGTTCTAATATTTCTGCTATCTTATCATCTATGTTATCGCTTATACTATTTTTATCAGAACTTTTATTTTTATTGGCTTTAATTTTTATGGATTTTTCTACTTTAAGCACCTCGTTATAAAATTCCAAAGACGACATTCTACCTGCACCCCGTTGAAAAACAGTTTGCTGTTCCAAACTATCTGATGTGACAACGACAATTTCATATTTTCTACCTAAGGCATTCACTTTTTTTTCAATATAGCTATCTGCTGTTTCTCCATTTTTAGTAAAAACAACAGAAATATTTTGGTTTACTTGCTCACTTTTTTCTAAATTACCTACAACCTTATGTGCATCAAATACCAATATTATCTTACAAGCTTTAAACACTCCATAGTTATGTAATTTGTCTATCAAAGTTTGCCTTGCAGCTTCAAAACTAAAACTTTTTGCTTGCTTTAAGTTAGGCCAGCTATTTATAACATTATACCCGTCTACAAAAATAGTTTTCACGATGTACCTCTTCCTATTTTAATCGTCCCTTTAAAACCTCATACATAATTATACCACCAGCTACAGAGGCATTTAAAGAATTAATCTTCCCTACCATTGGTATTTTTATTAATTTATCACATTTTTGCACTGTTAACTTAGAAATCCCTCTTCCTTCATTTCCAATTATAATTGCACACGGACCGCTAAAATCTACTTGATAACTATATTCGGTAGCCCTTATATCCGCTCCATAAACCCAAATACCTTCTTGTTTTAAATCTTCTATTACCGTGTTTATATTGGTTACCTTAGCTATTTTTACATGTTCAATTGCCCCTACTGAAGATTTATATACTGTTGTACTTACAGACGCACTTCTCCTCTTAGGAATTATAATTCCATGAACTCCAAATAGTTCTGCTGTTCTCACTATTGACCCAAGATTGTGTGGATCTTCAATCTCGTCTAATATAACTATAAAAGGTGCCTCTCCTCTTTCTTTCGCAAGCGCTAATATATCTGATACTTCCGAATATTTATATGGAGTTATTTTAGCTATTACCCCTTGATGCGCTTCTCCTTCACACATTGAATCAAGTTTTCTTTTATCAACTTCCTTAATTAAAATTTTCTTTTCCTTTGCTAAACTAACAATTGTATTTATAGATCCTTCTAATTTGTTATTTGATATATATAAAGTTTCAATTGTTCTGTCTCCCTTTAAAGTTTCAATGACAGCATTTCTCCCAATAATTATATCTTCTCTTTCCTGAATTTCATCCTTAATCTCTTTCTTATCCTTACTCATTGTTTTATTATACTCATTATTTTTCGATTCAGATTTGCCTCTACTTTTTTCCGACTTAACAAATTTGCTTTTTGCATTGAACTGCTTAGCTTTTTCTCCCATAATATAAACCATCCTTTTTTGTAAATATAAAAAATTATTTTATTATTTTAATACACTCATTAAATATAAATTCTAATCTATCTTTATTTCCTATTAAATATAAATATCCTACTAATGCTTCAAATCCAGTTGCCATTCTATAATCCCTTACATCTGCATTTTTAGGTATTGTAGAAGATTTAGCATTTCTACCTCTTCTATAAACTGCGTCTTCTTCTTCATCTAGATATTTTTCAATTTCATGCATTATAAATGCTTGACTCTTTGCTTTAACATATCCAATTGCCTTAACATGAATTTTATTAGCAGATAACGCTGTATTTTCTGTTAAGATATGATTTCTAATAAAGACTTCATATACGCCATCTCCTATTAATGCTAATTGGAGTGGATTTAACATTCTTGCCTCATCTATAGCAAACTCTCTCATTCTTAAATCATTTAACATCATAATTCTCCTTTTAAATAAGGGCTGCAAAATTGCAACCCTTTCTTTAATTAATCAATCTTTTTCCACCTAACTCCTTGTGGTGTACACTCATTATCAAGACACTTTTGTAGTTGCTCTGGCTTTGGTAAATCTTCATAGAAATATGGGTTTACATCGAAGTCCTTATCATTCCTAACAACTATATTCTTAACAAGGAAGTGAACTAAACCCTTTCTATCTTCTTTTGTTGCTTTATCAAGAGCCTCTCCAAGATTTTTTACCCTGTCTAATAATTCGCTAATTTCATAAAGATGTTCTTTTTCTTCTACTACTTCTAAATTTAATGTTTCAAGTTCAGACCTTAATTCCTTCTTTTTCTTGACCGCTTGAATTTGTTGCGATTGATAGTTAGATATTAAACTTTTAACATCTTCATAGTCTTCCTGTTCAGCTAAATTTGCAATAGCTGTATTCATATTGTTAATCAATCTATCTGAGTTCTCAATCTTTTTTATTATTTGCTTCATTCTTTCTTCTTCTTCACTTAACTGATTTTTCTTATTATAATCTGCCTCTAATACGCTTTTTATTAATTCTTTATTGGGATAGAATTCCTTTAATCTGTTTAGTACATTTTTATCCAGTTCCCCCATCTTTATATGAGACATCTTCATGCACTGCCCACATTCCTTGTTATAACAGTGATAGTATCTATATTCTTTAATTCCATTCTTAACCTTTCTTTTGGTAACAGCATTACCAAGATGTTTTCCGCACTCGGCACATACCAGTATACCAGACCCTAAAAGAATATTACTTTCATATGGCAATGTGTGGTTTCTTGTAGTTCTCTTACTATCTCTCATTTTTTGTGCATTTATATATGTAGAAGCAGATACAATTGGATTTACATTAAGTATTGTAATCTTTCCATCATATTTTTGTAAAGACTTTCCCCCACTAAATTTCTCTATGTCAACTAAAAACTCAAATCCCTGCTTTTTAAAATAGTTATATGCTTCTATTGTATTTTCGCAATAATTTATGTCTTTTATCATGTTTGCGATGTTGCTTTCTATCCACTTATCATTCTTTTTAGGCTGTTTCCATTCTTGTTTTTTAGGAATCCCATCATCATTAAGCATTTTTGCTATACGAGCAAAACTATTATTACTTTCAAGGTACATTGCAAAAGTATCTTTAACCACTTCCGCTTCTTCTTTGTTCCAAGTTAATAATGTTTTTGTTTTAGCCCTACCATCTTCGATTTGTCCTATTTCTTCCTTTATAGCTGTGTGACCATACTTTAGATATGAACCCATGAACTGACCCTTCCGAGCCAATTCCACATTATTATCCTTGCTTCTTTCGGAAGCAAGGTCTCTTTCCAATTGAGCGAATACCATATTAATGGCAAAAAAGGCTTTTCTTGTTGCGTCTGTTGTATCTATTTCTTTTTCTTTAACAGATACTATATCTACATTATATTTTTGTATAAACTCTACAAAGTCAAATATGTCTTTAATGCTTCTACTAAGTCTATCCAATTTATATACAAAAATTACATCAACTTGGTTCTTTTCTATCATATTTATTAATTTTTGCATATCTGGCCTGTCAAGGGATTTTCCAGAGAACCCGTTATCTTTAAATTCCTTTACTACAGTATATGTTACTTCACTTCTTGGGTCAGCGTTCTTATAATTAATTGTATCTTTACACATACTTATTTGATTATCACAGGATTCCGAGTTCTCTTTTATTTTTGACTTTCTTGAATATATAACAACTCTTTTTTCTTTCATCAAACCCCTCCTACTTATTGATAGTATAACAAATAAAAAGGGGCTTTTAAAGCCCTGCTATTGCAGAAACATTTCCAATACAAGGTTTCCATTTTAAAAATTTAGTGTATTTTGCTATTCTAAAGTAGAATTATAGTTAAAATGCTAAAATAGTCTTTTATATGTACCCTTCTAAATATATTGTAGTTCTATCTTGCTTTCTTTTCCTTCCACAAGCTTTATAACCAAGTTATGAGCAACTTTTAACAGTCTATACTTAGAACCATATTAATAACCTTTTACCTTTCCCATTCTATAATACAATACATCATTACTTTTACAAAATTCCTTCATTATATTACCACTCCTTACACAGATTATTGTATATCTCCATTAGTTTGTCTTTTTGATCAAAACTATTCATAGTTATACCTCCATTATTTATAATAAAAACCTTTCACATATAATATTGTATATGTGAATTGTCAATATATATTTTTGCGTTTTATTGGTTCTTCTCAATTATAAGTAACAATATATTTCTAATATCATATACCAGAATATCTGCCAAACTAATAATCTATAATACTTATATATTGAATAAGAATACAAACAAAGGTGTCATACCTATTACTATTTTAAAAGGAGATGTGGTAGTAGCAATGGGAAATAAATTAGGACATTATTTAAAAGCTTCAAGATATAATATCACAATGCCTTCTTAATTTTATAAATGAAAATAAATAAAGGAACAGTCACGTAGCTGTTCCTTTATTATATGCTTTCTATTTACTTCTTGAATGTCTTCGTTTCATTAACGTCTTCCAAATACCCCTGAACTTTAGTGGCAATTTTTCATCAAGCCCTAAGTGATTTACCAAGACCTCTTTATCAATAATATCTAACATGTCATCTATAGGTAATTTATTTCTAATTGTATTATCAACTATACCTAACAAATATTTAACCTTATCTATATCCATGTCTTGAATATTTGCCAATACTACTTTTCCCACTTCACCAGGTAATATTTCTAATACGCCTCCCCCATAACTTCTACCATTTATTTCAGTAAAAGCAAAGGTTATGCTATTATAATAAGACAGTAGTGCCTTATCCTTATCTATACCTTCATTAAATTTAATTCTGTGCATAGTATCCGTACTAACCGCATTAACATTATTTATTACAAACTTAGGAAAAGTGTTATTTCTTCTTAAAATAAATGCGTCTGGTATCCATACCGAAGGTACTATATACCATCTATCTCTTATTCTACACTTATAACCAACATTGGCTTCTTCATATTCTCCTTTTTTTATGTAATCTCTATGTTTTTCTGGGTATTCTCCAAATGGAACATTTTCTGGGAACTTAATCAAAAAAGCATTTTTCTTTTCTTTAACATTAACTTGCCAATCCTCGTAGGTAAAATAAATACCATGAGCATGTGAACTTCTTCCAATTAGAGGCATAACGACATTATTCAACTCATACTCCTCAACAATATTTTCATTTATTGAAAAATATTTATTATTTCCAGTAGTTATACCTACATTAACGATGGAAATGTCATCAAAAGTAACAAATTTACTATTATTTCTTATACTTCTAACTAATTCCACATCCTTGTCACTAATAAAATATTTAGTCCACTTTTCTTTATTATGCTCTATAGGTTGATATTCAATATCATCCATACTAAGTTCAGTTAAACAATCTAAATTTTTAAGCTCTTTTACCCCAACTACAGAGTTATTTATAGCTTCATTAACACTCTTCTCTCCTATTAAAACAACAACTTCCTGTTCTATATCATCAAAAATCAACTCTTCAAATGCTAAAATAGTTATTTTTGATAAGTTATTGCTTAAAAACAATCTCAAATCCTCTGCATATGCTACTTGAAGAAGTTCCGCAGGTACAATAAATGCTATCTTCCCACCCTCATTTAACAATTGAACACATGCTACCAAAAAACATACCCAAGCATTTATCAGCTTATTTGATTTCATACTATGGGATACTAATATATCGGACTGCAACTGACGCTGTACGTCAGTAAGGTATTGGTATCGTATGTATGGGGGATTCCCTAAAATCAAGTCGTATGGCTTTTGATTTAATAAAGAGGAATACAATTGTATAAAGTCATCATTTATTATTTCATATTTATAATTGTCTTTAACTAAATTAGCTACTTTTTCAGCTTCATCTTTTATTATTTCTATAGCGGTAATTTTATCAATTTTATTACTATCTAAATTTTCCATAATAGATTGTATAAAAACCCCATCACCAACAGAAGGTTCTAATACTGTTTTTATTCTATTGCTATTAACTTCATCTGAAAAAAGCTTTACTATAAAGTTTGCTAATTTTTCTGGCGTATAATAACCGCCCCTTAACTTTTGTGCTGTTGCGTCTGCTTTTACTAACATTCCATCCCTCTATTCTAAAAAAGGTCTACTTAAATACTATATACTTTACTAATCAATTGTTCAATGTTTTTAATTAGGAAGCTTTTCTCATTTAATAAGCTTGTTTGTTGGGTTTTTGTAATAGTCTTATTTTTAAATCTATCATTAATCTCATATACTCTCCTTGAATAGCAAACAACATTGTCGTAGATTTCCTTATGCGTTTTGTTGTTAAAATCAAGTTTTTTAATTGGTACAATATCTAAAACACTTGTTCCACGTGAGTAGAAACCACCTTCAAAATCACTTCCAATTGTAGAGAGCAATTTCTCGGTTGTTGGATGTGTTAGGTATGCTTGCAAGTATTCTAAACAATATGGACTGTCTTCCTTTTCGGCTACAGCACAGTACCCCGCTGTACCACCAGAAGAAATGATTAAATCATCTTTATCATATAGATACATAGGTTTCTTACTTAGAACACCTACAATTATCTTTTTTGTACTATTAAAGGCAGTTAATGCTTGGTCTCTTCCGTATTGATACCATGTATCTTTAGTTGCAAGTGGCACATCTCTTCTACCATTAGGATCAATTTGTTTGGGCTTTAATTCATCATAATTGTCTTCTAAATATACTAAAGTATTAGGAAACATTTGTTTCATAGTATCAAGTGCATAAAGCCTTCCACTTGTATCATATGGAAATATTATATACTTATCTGTATCATAAACGTCATACGTTCCAAGGTTCATTTCGCTCTTTTTTACAGGCTTATAGTATCTTCTAAGAATACCTTTTTCTATCTTATATGTTTTTCCAAACTTATTAATTGTAAAAATATCTTGTGACATATCAATAATTTCCTCATTATTGAACCAATAAATAGGAGGTCTTTCAGCACTGGTCTGTATACCATTAAAAGGGGTAGCTACTTCTTTTAATGGTTGAGAATTAGTATACATATTATTAATAATTTTCATAGTTTCAGCGTCTTCAATTAAAGCCCATGGTGCATTACTTAATATTTCTGAATTTAATTTAATTGGTTCATTGTTAGTTACATTTGCCCAAAACTTGGCTAAGTTATTCACCTCCATATATCCAAAGCTGATTTGAGGCTTCTTTTGAAGCAATATAATAGAGCTATAAACAGTTTTATTTCTTTGTTTAAATAATTGAGTAGAACCAAAATCTATAAATTCCATTACATATTTGTTTTTTGTCAATAACTCCCTCAACTTTTCTCCTGATTTAATCTTTGCAAACTTATTAGGAACTATATAGCATACATATCCCCCACTAATCACCTTTTCTAATGCTCTTTCAATAAAAATAAAATATTTATCAAACTGTTTAGAAGACGATTTATATTTGCTCTTATATACCTTAAATTCTTTAGGATTAATTAAAGAATTTAAGCCTTCGGTATTTACATACGGTGGGTTTCCTATTATTACACTAAACTTATTACCACTGTTTACATTGCTCCAATCCAAAGGAATAATTTCATTAATATCATCTGGTGACAATTTTGAATAATTTATATTATTAAAATCTATAAGTGCATTACCATGAATAATATTATTGCTTAGATCAGGTAAAATCGGAGTTATATCTTGTAATGAAGGTATCGTTTCATCCTCTAATAATTTTATTAATAAATTAAATTTAGCCACTTCTACAGCATGAACATCTATATCTATACCATAAATACAATTTAACAGTATTTTTCTTTTGATTTCAAAAGGAAGCTTATAATCCCCTGTTTGTGTTTTTATCAAGAAGTCAATATTATTTTCCCTATACCAACTTAGGCAATACCTAATAAGATAATCATAAGCTTCTATAAGAAATATTCCTGAGCCACATGCTATGTCTGAAACTGTTAGACTTAAAATTTCGTCAACATTTTTTCCCACACATACCTCATGTAAGCTTTTGTTAACCATGTATTTTACTATTTCTATAGGTGTAGTTACTATATCCCTATTAATATTTTCTTTCTTCTTTGATAGAACAACATTGCCATTTATATCTACTTTTAAATGTTCCGCCAAGAAAGCTTCATATACTTCACCCAGTAAATTGGGCTTAATTAGAGTAAATACATATGGACTTTGAGGGTAGTATAATTTTTCAACAATATCTTTAATAATATCATTTTTTAAGTCAAATATTAAACACTTTCCTGAGAACAGACCGCTATTATAACGCTTATCTGCTTCTTTAAATATCTTTTCTAACTCCTTTGTTAGAGTTAAGTCATCCTGTATGACTTGTTTTAATGTATGATAAATTGGTAAATTCCTATCCTCACAAATCCTAAGAAATATTATTTGATTTACAAACTCTTGGATAACATCATTTATTATATCTATGCTGTAACCTTTTTCTTTATAAAGGTAGTCTCCCAAGCTTAATCTCCATGAATTTATTTGATTTAAAAAATATTCATCAATTGGCAACCGTAAACCTTTTTCATACACAGCAAAATGGTAATTATCTAATGCAGTATCAAAAAAACCATTGTAAATTACATCCTTAGAAATTAGGTCTTTTATTTCATCAAACTTTTCTATGTATTCTGTATAATGGTACTTTTTTAAGACAGCAACATTGCTATCATCATCATGTTTAGGTGGAACAGTCGTATCATATACAATTAGATATTCAAAATTGGTTAAAACTGAAATTCTAAGATTTGATGACCACCCGTACCTCCTTACTTGATATGCGGGACTTATATCAGTTTCTATTGCTACAGAAGGTTTTTTGGCTTCAAGATGAAATTTAGCTACACCATTTAAAGTCATACTATAATCTGGTCGCCCTGCATCAGACAAATAATTTTCTGTAATAACCTCACGAAACTGTGGCAATTTACCTTGCTTATTACTTATATCCCACCCCAATAACTCAAAAAATGGGTCTATGAACTCTACCCTACAATTGTGTTCATTATACTTTGAAGCATTTTTATAAAATTCTATACTTTTAGTGAATTTATCTACAAGTTTTTTTAGCTGATCAATTATACTCATGTTATCACCCCGTAACTATTTCTTATACATATTGATTATAATATATAGTCAATGAATTTAATATAGTCAATATACTATATTAAAGCTATTGTAAAGATATACGGTACAGATGATATAAATATCATCTGTACCTTCATCTTTTTTAAGCTGTCTTCTTTACATTCGTACGGTTGATATAAAGTTGAAATGGATTTGAAATGGAAGATGGTCCATCTGAGTTTTTGGGGATTAAAACTGGATTAATTCCAAGCTTCTCTAACTGTGAAGTTATCTTCTTGAATTTATATTTTGTATACACTAAGTTGCCATCATCATCTATAGTATTTTTAACTTTTGTAATTCCCCGCTTTGAAACCTTCGTTAGAAATTCTATTAATATAACCTTATCTTTTTGATTTAGTGTACTTTGATTTATTATTGTCTCCGCTCTATAAATCTTATAGTAATCTCCCTTATATATTAAGGGTTCTATGTTCTTTGACATATATTCTATAAATAGTTCATCTCTGAGATACGTCTTTAATGATTTATCCATTTTTTTAGCATATTTATTGTTGTTTAAATGCCTATTATATAGTCTGTACTCAAATCTTATAGTATTTTCTTCAAAGGGTTGTACTATTCCCCTTTTATCTATTGCCTCTTTTTCTTTGTCATATATACAACAAACAGAACTCTTAGTGTTATAGTAGATGGAAGTTTTCTCTTCTAAACTCTTTCTTTTAAACCCTCGTTTATTTATAAGTTTTCTATATAACTTTATCAATATCTCTCGCTCTTTTTTATTATTAAATTTCACATCAAGTCTGTAGTCTAATCTTGTAAGCGTCAAATCATTGCATAGTAAGTCACATAATTTACTCATATATAAATCAATACTTTTTTCAATATTATCATAATCATTTTCAGTAATATCAGTTTTATTTAATATTTTTATAAAATCAACCGTGAGGTAAAATTTATAGTAATTATATTCTTTTATAATAGCTCCACTAAAGCCATAGAAGTCTTCTTCAAGTTTTGACGGTATGAGATTTACACCCATATTATGTTTTAACATCATCTTTCTTATATCATCTGAACTAAGTTCGCAGTAAAACTGTGCAGTATGTACCATATTTCACTTCTCCTTTTATTTTATTTTTCATATCGGGAGTATTCATTTAGAAAGAAAAATAAGATATATCAATACATTACAGGACTTTTTATCTATATTTTTTCTCCCGAACAGAACTTATTTAAAGTATCCTCAATTGATTCTAATACTGATTTAATTACATAATAGTTGTTTTAATATTTTAATAAAATAGATAAAGCGTTCTATAACGTCTGACCCCAAAACGTAAAAAGCACCTGACTATAAGTCAAGTGCCTACATTTCTATTTCTATATTTAATTAAAGTAATAATAAGTAATTTATATTATCTCCGTTTACTTTATCAGTTTATAATAATTGAGTTCTTTAAGGACTACCATACTGCAACAATAGGGCATATCGTAATGTTATAAGGGTTTAATACCACCAATTGGCGGTTATTCAATCAAATAGTTGTACAAACAGGCATATTAGTAACTGTATCAATTGTTTCAACATTTACACTATTGCAACGTGCAATTAAGAAATTATCACAATAACTTGCCACTGACTTGTCATTGAATGACGTAGGAGTCCACAATATTAGCAACTTATAACCATTTTTTCATTAGTCGCATTAAACTTACAAATATTCACATAGTAGCAATAACATTTATACATCATATCAACATATTGAATGGCCAAGTTATAGATTGCTTTATAGAAATCTATAATAAATAAAAAATATAACAATAGGTATCCTTGTGGATTAATTTTAAAAAAGGAGTGGTACTATGAATAATGCTTTCGGTAAAAATTTACATCAACTTAGAACTAATAGAGGCTTGTCTCTAAAAGATGTAGAACATGAACTCGGCTTATCTGCCTCATATATCCATCGTTTAGAGTCAGGTAATAGATCAAACCCCTCTATTGGCGTTCTTAAAATGCTAAGTGATTTTTATGGCGTTAATAGCTCTATATTATTAGAAACCACAAATAAAAGTGGAGTTAAACCCTGTTCTTTACCGAGAATAGATGTTGAGTTTACAAACGATACTATAGTGAAATCTTTACTTAATCAACTATTTAATAGGTTATTAGATTTAAATAGTGATTTATATAGTCCAATTTAACATTATAGAACACTTCAAAATAGCCCTGAAAAGGGCTATTTATTTTATCAACAATTTTTCTAAAGTATCTTGTTTACCTATATATTTTGTATTAAGTTATATAATTCCTAATTTTATTATTAAAAAGCTCAAAATTTTTAAATATCCCCTCCCTTCTTTACTATCGTGATTAACAAAAATGGTCTTTCAAGCTTCTTATTTTTACATTGTAATCCTTGATCCATGTCCTAAATGCTTGATTTTCTAAAAAATTAAGCATACAAGATATATCTTGCGTTTTATTATTAAAGTGTTCCATTAATAAATCATGCTTTTCTTTATCATTATAAAAAATAATGATTGGAGGAAGGTCATTTGATATAAGGATATAATTAACTAATATTCTTGCAACTTCCCCCCCTAAAACATTGTGAAAACTACAGTAGAAATTACTAACTACAATTAATGCACTATCTTCTTTTATTTCTATAGCTCCATGCTGTTTTAAAACACCTTTGCAAAACTCCATGTAATCCTCAATTTCTTTATCAGTCTTATCTCCTGCAAAAACATCTTCCACATCACTATAAGTTATATTAGCTCCTTCCAGTTTTAAAGATGTATATATAAATTTAGGTAAAAATTTATTAATTAAATCTTCCCTGTTTCCCTCTCTCCACACTTTGATAGCGTCACTATAGAACATATTTAAATCCTCCCATAAAATCAATGCATACTCTATTATATCAAAAGAAAGAGGGTAGAAAGTAATATTACTTCTCCTCTTAGATTTTATAACTAAAAATTGTTTATGTATTCTCTACCCTTTCCCCTATTTCATGCGTATTTTAAAGAGACGCACCTAAAAACTAAAATCATTTTTAAATAATCAAAAACAGAGTTTTATATCACTCCTCTAAACTTCCGTCAATTATATTTGACAAGCAAAACTTAATCAATATTTGATTATACGATTGAATATCTTGTATGTGCAGACAGTATAATACAAGATAAACATTGATAAATAGCCAAATTTAATATATAAAAATAACGGAGGAAAAAAACTATGGAAAATAGAGATAAAGAACCAAAAAAGCAAAACAAAGAAGCAATGCGAAAATTTGAAGGAATGACAATAGAGGAGCAAATAGAATATGTAAATAGCTCACTCGAAGAAATTGGCGGAGATACAAATTCTCTTGGTGATGTAACAGAATTTAGCTACGCATGGGTAAGAGGTATCCTTGCAAAGAGTAATGTCTACTATATTGGTAGTTTAAAGAAATTTGTGATGACAAATCCATTTACAGCCGAAGAGATTGCCTTCTTTAAAAACTTATATGAAAATAAAGACAGCATAATTATTGGGTCTAAGGAAGAAACAGAAGAAGGTATGACATTAGAGAAAACTGTGAACAAAAAGATTGGTAGTGCTAAAGAAGTGTCCCAAAACAGAAGCTTTTACATTTCAGATAATATCTTCTTCCACTTCAAGGCTTTCTGCAATATCCAGAAGAGCGTTACAAATAAACAATTGATGGAATTAGCATTGATTGAATTGATGGAAAAGTTTGAAGTGGACAAGACCAAACTTGAAATGGCTTATCAAGAGGTTCTTAAAGAAAATGAAAAGATAAGGAATAAGAATATATCTAAGAAAAAAGATGAAGCAGTTGATGAAGATAGATTTTTTGATTAAGAGATACAGATGACGTATCTCTTTTTTATGTTTTATTATGTACGCAGAAACGGGGCTTTAAGCTCCGTTTATTTTTATTGTTTATCTATGTAATCAATTATCTGTTCTACGCTATACTCTTTAAAATCCCATACATTTATTTGCCCTAAAAGATAGCCTTCAACACCATATTCTATTATTATCTCAGGCTCATTAAATTTCTTTTTAATGCTTTTTGTACAGCTACCAACTTATAAAGCTCTTTAAATTCTTTTTCAACTTCTTTACCACTGCCTCCTTCGCTCATAGGAAATAAGAAACTTAATCAAATCTTGATTAGATTTAACATAGTCTATTATAATTGACGAATATGGGTAGTCCTTAAAGGACTGCCCTTTTTTATATTCATGTACTACAACAATAGGGTACACCTATGTGAAAAAGAATACACCTTACAGGTTAAATTATATTTCTTAATAAAATAGCCATTTTTAGATTTAAAATATTGTCATCATTTTATCATTAGGGTATTAAATTTATTTTTTAGCACTTCATAATTAATCACCTACCCTATTGATACAATCTATGGTATAATTTTCATATAAAGGAGGTAGATATAATGGCAGTATCAAAAAACTTTGCATATATTCGTATTTCCGATAAGTCCCAAAATGAAGCTCGACAAGTAGAAGCATTATCAGCTTGTGGGATTGATGAAAGAGATATTTTTATAGACAAACAATCAGGAAAAGACTTTAATAGACCGCAATATCAGGCATTGAAACAATGCTTGCGTGAAGGCGATGTTTTATATATAAAATCTATAGATAGGTTTGGGAGAAACAGTAAGGAAATTAAAAAAGAATGGGAAGAGATAACCCAATATATAAAAGCAGATATAGTAGTGTTGGATATGCCCCTTCTGGATACTCGTCAACACAGGGATTTGTTGGGAGACTTCATAAGCAGATTGGTATTGGAAGTTTTATCATTCGTTTCAGAAAATGAGCGTCAAGCCATCAGAAATCGTCAGAATGAAGGAATTTTATTAGCGAAGCAACGAGGAGTGTACAAGGGTCGAAAGAGAAAAGATACACCAAACTTCAATGAACTATATATAAAGTGGCAGGGAGGCTCTATATCCGCTTTAGAGGCATGTAGGCAATTGGGAATATCCTCGCCAACATTTTACCGAAGGGTCAAGGAGTTAGAACAGAGCAATGGGTGAATTAAGAGGGATTGTTTTGGAAAAATTAGTTATTAGTAAATGTAGTAATCAAGATTATTAATGAGGAGGTTGAGAGTGCTATGGGACTTTCTGTAAGAGAATCTGAAACAGGTAGGTTATTGATAAAGGATAGAGAAATTGAAATTGCTAAGGATTTATTGTTAATGGATGTAGAGATTGAAAAAATCATTAAAGCTACAGGATTAACAAAGGAAGAGATAGAGAAGTTAAAATCGGAAACTGATTATAATAAATAGAATTTATGTATTTTCAAAGAAGATTGCTTGATAATAGAAAAATAAAAGAAATCATATAAAAACACTGGGGGCTTTAGAAGCCCTCAGTATCTCTTTTTAAACCTGCTCCATATGTTCTCTATACTTAATTACTTCTTCTATATCATCTTTACTCAAATTAAGTACATTTCGCAACCTTTCTGGTTCTACAGCACGACAAAACATTAATGCACAGAATAAACTACTCTCTCTCCTTGCCACTCTTTCTTCTTCTGTCACATTCATCCCTCCATTATTATAAAAAAATCTTACAACCATTTCTTAGCGAGTCCTAAAATTAAATTTGCAAAAATAAAGAACAATGAAACTAAAATAAGAAAGATAAGTAGGCTCATATCCTTATTCTTAATAGATGTATAAATTAAGTAACAAGTTGGTATGATAGCTAAAATTGATAGAAATTCACAGAAATTAATTAGCTTTTTAAGTATGTTTTTTATCTTTTCTTCATCCATAACCTACTACACATCCTTGTTAACCTCTTCTTTCAAACCATCTTTAGACTTTATCAAATCCTTCAATTCTTCCTCATTCAACTCCAATGTCTTCTGTAAGTATTCTATATTAAAATGGTCACGAAGCTTCCTTGCACAAAACATTATAGTTTCCCTTCGTATTGCTTCTTCATATCCCATCTCGGTCAGCCCTGTTACCTCAATGATGAACTCTTTGCAATACACTCCCTTCTTCTCTAAAAACCTTCTGCCGATAGCAATTACACTATCCTTTATTAGAAGTTCTTCTGCTTGGCTTTTGTCTCTTAAATATATCATCTTCAATTCTTCCTTTCTAATATGTTCTCATACTTGTATACTTTTCTTCTATCTTTTTTAGTTCAGATGGATACCACATTGTCATAAAACCTTTAATGTCTCTATCACCATTTAAAAATACAAAGAAATAATTATATCCTTGGGTTATCAAATATCTCCTACATTCTTCAACTATTAATTTGTCTTCTATCATCTCTAAGCCCTCCAAGGTAGATAATGTTGAAAAGATAACATTATCCAAAAATAAAAGACCATACCTATCA
>JARLHR010000267.1 GCA_031292145.1 Clostridium sp.
CAGGACAAGCAAAAATGGAACAACCTCCCATTAAGAAACTTCAACAGCTTATTTTCAATGCCTATTCCACAAATATGTATCCAATTTCTTTGTTTTATATACACTTAAGTATGGTAAATGCTGAATATAATACCAAGCATAAGTATAATTCTTAGTTTGGATATCTATATAGGGTTCCTTACTCAAAACTTTGCATATACATTATTAAAAGTCGGACTATATCAAGAATTTCTCAAGTGCATAAGTTCAATTTTGACTGAAGAACCCTATAGTAAATCATCTAAAACAAAAAAATAATCCAGACTAATTCTAAAAAAAATTAATTTGGATTATTTCACTATTAAAAATTTTACTGGTAATATCTTGCTTTATAGATATTCAAATCCAGAATTTGATTTATAATTAGAATAAATATCTACAGTTATGATTTAAAGTGTACCACTATACTAGAAATAAATACCATATTGTTTGCAGTGTTTCATTAGAATTTTAATGGTAATGATTCTTGGAAACCGAAACACAATATGTTACTTATTTCGGTAAGTTACACATAATTCTAAGTTTTAACGTGATAAGGGGCATTCAAAAAAAATAACAAGTCAATCTACTTCCTTGTCTGATGAAAAATAATCATGGCATTTTTGACTTGTTATTTTCTTTCATGTCCCTTATCTATAATCAATTTTTTTCTCAATGGTTGCTCTAAAATTAACAGGACTTACACCCTCATACTTTTTAAATACTTTACTAAAATAATTAGGGTCATTATAGCCAACTTTGTAGCAGACTTCTTTTACATTCATTTCTCCATTTGAAAGCAGTTCCTTCGCAATGTCTATTCTGCATTTATTTACGTATTCAGAAAAATTAGTTCCTGTTACCTCTTTGAAGGTTCTGCTAAAATAATATACACTTAAACCAAAATTATTTGCGACTTTTTCTAACTCTAACTCTATCTCAATGTTTTCTCTAATAAAGTTTTTTACATTTTCAAATAATTTCATTTTCATTTTATTTAAATTTTTATTTTTATTTGTTTTAGTATCAATTGATGTATAATCAACAAAATTGTCATTAATTAATTTACCATCTACATCATCTACATGGATAATATTCACACTATCCGAATTATATACCAGGCATTTTGTAGCTTGTCTATGTGATTCAACTATTTCTTCTACTGAATCAAATGTTTTGCCAAGTCCAGCTCTTATTGAAATATTAAATCGCCTTTTTATTTCTCTTCTTAAATTAAAAGCAAGATCAATTTCTAAATTTTTAAAATCACTAGTTTCTTCATTTTCTATTTGTATGAAATATGTTAACTCCTCATAAAACACATAATTTCCTATGCACTTATATCTTCTATTAACATATTCTTTAATATACTCCCCTATCTTAATTTTAATTTGATCCTTTTCATTTCTACTAATGTTTGCATAAGCATATTTATCCTTAATTGATACAACCATTGCGTAACTATTCATAAAATTCATATTTAAGCATTGCAGATACATTTCATAATTAACGTCTTTAAGCTTATCATTTATTATTAAATCACTTAATTGATTTTCAAGAACAGGTAGCAGTGTAGATATTTTTTCTTTATCCTCAATTTCACTTTTTCTTTTATTTTGTTCTTTTTTTACCCACTGAATTCCTAGTGAAATCTTTTCCATTATTTCTTCTTTTCCAAATGGCTTTAAAAGATATTCCTTTACATTTATTTTCACAGCTTCTTGTGCAAAATCAAAGTAATCATAAGCAGTTAAAATTATACTATATAAATTTGGTAAAGTAGTACTCATTTCCTTTAACGCTTGTATTCCATCTATGCCTGGCATTTTTATGTCAATTATAACTATATCCGGCCTGACACTTTCGGATAATTCAATTGCTTCTCTTCCATTTTTAGCTTCATATATCTCTAATTCTTCTAAAAAATTTTCTTTTATTATATGTTTAACTGTTTCCCTATCATATCTTTCATCGTCAGCAATTAATATTTTCATCATTATTCTCATCCCCCATTATAGGTATTTTCAAATAAACTTTTGTCCCCTTGCCTTCTTCACTTTCTACTTTAAACATATTTTTTTTATTATATAAATATCTAAGTCTCTTTTCTACTATATTTATGCCAAGGCCAGTTGTATGTCCAATATGCTTTGTGTCATAATTATAATTATTAATCTTGTCCAAAATTTCTTTTGGAATGCCCACTCCATTATCTTCAATTATAATATTACACTGATCATTTTCATCATGTATAGTGATATTTATATATCCGCCATCTTCCTTCCCCTCAATTCCATGAATAAATGCATTTTCCACTAAAGGCTGTATTGTCATTCCTGGCACTTTTACTTTTTTCATATCCATATTTGTACTCAAATTAAATTTTATTCTATCGTCAAATCTACATTCTTGAATATAAATATAATCCTTTACAATATCTACTTCATCTTCTAAAAGTGCATTTGTGCTCATGCACCTTAGAGAATACCTCAAAATATTAGAAACTGATTTTATTAATTTACTTGTAGTCGTTGCACTTTCCATCATAGCTGTAGCATTTATACAATTTAGCGTATTAAACAAAAAATGTGGATTTATTTGAGATTGTAATACCTTTAAATCAAATTCTTTTAAAGCATTTTCATATTTAAGATTTTTCATCTCCTCCTCTTTTAATTTTTTTTCTAATGTAAGTTTTTCATTAATTGACTTTACCATATTTTTTATATCTTTTACCATAGTATTAAAAGCATTTGTAAGTACATCTAATTCATATATATCAGTTTTATTCCCTTGATAATACTCAAACTGTCCCTTAGACACTTTATTAGATGTCTCAACAATTCCCTTAAGACCTTTTGAAATGTTTTTTATAAATATTAAAGCATATATCACGCACATAGATAAAATCACTACTAGGTATATAATTAATAAGCTATAAATCAAACTATTTTTTCTATTCAATTCTTTATAAACTATACTGTTAGTTTCTAAATAATTCTGCATTAATTTGGATGCATATTCTTCAGAATATGATGCTATATTTTTAGCTGCTATAAAATCATCATAATAAAAAATATATCCCTCTTTATTTTCATAAGCAGAAATTGTTTTCTTAGAATCTTCAATATAAGAATCCAATGTATTTTCTAAATCCCTTAAAATGTATTGGTTAGTATTATCAGAACTATCCTTTAAAGTTTCTATTTTCTGTTTTGCTAACAATATTTCACTATCGTAACCTTGCTTCTTATTTTCAGTACCGTTTAATATATATTGATTAAAATTATCTAAAGAATTATCAATATTCTGCTTGATTTCATTAGTAATAAGCATGTTATTAAGCATATTAACATATTCATCTTCAATCTCTTTACTCATTGCCAAGGATATAATATTGCATATACCTATTGGAATAATTAAACATATAACAAACATAATAAATTTGCTATTTAGAGTTTTTATTCTCAAAATTACCCTCTCCCTGCATATAAACATCTATATTAGTTTTATTAACTAATTCTACATCGGTTAGTGATTTTGCAGTATTATTAGCCTTTCCTTCAATTTTATCCATGATAATATTAACTGCTCTATAACCCATTTCATTACTCTTCTGTACTATTGTTGCAGCTACTAAACCGTTTTTAATATCATTTAAAGTATCCTCCAAATCATCAAAACATATTATCTTCACTTTTCCTTTATAATTTAAATCGTTTACCGC
>JARLHR010000268.1 GCA_031292145.1 Clostridium sp.
CTCATTCATGGATGAATCGCTTTAGAAAATTGCTTGTCCGATTTGAAAAAACAGATGCTTCCTATTTGGGGCTTATTAAGCTTGCATGTGCTTTTATTGCTTTTAGAAAAATAGAAATTATTTAGGGATAAGCTCTAAGTCAGAGATTATTCTAGGAATTCCCCCCAAAATCATTGGCACCATGGCTAATACACTATTTTCACAATCTGATTTGTATGCTTATGCAGAGAGGGAACTGCCTAATTTAAAGGATGAACTTATTAAACTATCAGCTAATTACAAAATACCATTCATTAATTTTTATAATTTAATATCCGATAAGAATCTGTACTTAGATGGAATTCATTTAACTTCTTCTGGGCATGAACTTATGTATAAAGAAAGCTTACGTTATTTTAGAAGTTTGAAATTTATGTAATTTGCTGCCTTCTCTCCACATTCACTTCCATTAAATTCTTCCATGTGTAATGCTTTTTCTCCATATATAATATTTCCACATGCAAAAACTCCATCTAAAGATGTCACATAATTTACTACTTCAGGTCCTAATATTTCACCATTCATATGAACTTTTAAATTTTTAATTATAGAGATTTCTGGAATAAAACTTCCTGATAATAATAACGAATCACACTCTTTTTCACCTATTACTCTATTACCCAAATTAATAATCTTCATTTTTTCTATTCTAGTTTTCCCTTGAATCTCCACCACTCTAGAATTTTCAATTATTGGTATGTCAAAGCCATCAATAATATTATGTATTTCTTTACTAGCTATCTCTTCAAAAGGCTTTTCAATTATTAAAGCCTCAATTTTCCCACCTTCTATTAATAATCTTCTAGCAACTATAAATGCCCATTTATCTTTAGCGATGATCACTGTTCTTTTTCCCGGCAAATATCCTTCTAAATTAATTATTTTGTGAGCCTCTCCAACTCCGAATATTCCTGTAAGTCCATTTACTGGGATCACAACATTTCCAAAATATTTTTCTTTCGCCCCCATAGCCAATATTAGTCCTCTAGCAGTTACCTCTTTAACACCTTCCTCTGGATTTACATATGTAACTGTCTTTTCTTTACTAACTTCTAGAACAGTAGAATTTAAAAGTACTTCTACACCTAACTGCTTTAATTGTTTTTCTATAAGATCAACATATTCTGGCCCCGTTACTAGCTGGCCTAATAGTTCTTTACCAAATCCATTATGAATAAATTGATTGATTATACCTCCAACTATAGCTTCTCTTTCAATTATAAGTATCTTCTTTATTCCATCCCTTGCAGCTCCAATTGCTGCTGTCATTCCAGCTATTCCTGCTCCAATAATAATCAAATCGTACTTTGGCATTACATTAACCTCCATCATAATTGCTACAACTTTATTAGCTTTTTTGACTTCTTCATAGTAACAATCATATCATACATGCTTATTATTTCACCAAAAGTAACATCCTTCCTCATCTTATAATAATCCAAAGAAGTATCATTTATCAAAAGTTTTACACCTTTGCTATACAGCATCTTCAAATCGTCTAAAACTTTGGAATTATTATTAAATAACTTAACCCCTGAATTCAAAAATAATATGGTTTTAGGAAGTTCGTCATACTCGTTTAGTGCCTCAAAATATTCACCCATTAAAATTTTTCCTAAGGTCTCATCCGCATCTCCTAATTTATCATTTGTTATTAGTATTGAAAAAATATTCTCCTCTTCCTCAAATTCTAGGCATCCTCTTTTTTCTATATTTATTATAAATGTATTCTCTTCATCCTCATGAACTTTGTAACCTTTATGAGTTGAGTATCTTATAACATTATCGCGTTCTAATTCACTACCTACTATTGCAACAGCTTCACCTTCACCAATTGAATTGAAATACTTTTTAATTTCTCTTATTATTTGTAAATATGATAATCCTCTGCAATCTATTTCTTTCATGTCTCTATTGCCCCTTTTCAATATTTTATTTACGCATATTCAAAAAATAACAAGTTGGACCTATTATTTTATTTCATATGCCTACTATAACTAGTATACCACGTAAAATTTATATATTTCTTCATATTTTTTTAATTTTTTCAGTTATCTTTTTGCTGTCAATATATGATACAATTATATTTGTTTAATTTATATAATTATGTATACTATATTGTAATGATATGTTGAATTGAGGTGAAATAATGAGTTTTATTAACTCTATATTAAATAAGTTTCTAAAAAACAACCTAACAAAAGATTCTATTATAAGGCTAATCTTTTTCTTGATAGCTGTAGCTTCAATAGTATTAAAAGGAATAATATTTCAGGGCTTTGTTACTAGTCAAGATCCTTATATCTTTGATTTTTTTGCTGGATATAAATCCGCTAATCCTTGCTTAAATTATTATATAGCATTTACCTTAATATTTTTAAGTTTTTCATTTATATTTAAAGGTAAAGGGCGAATAATATATATTATGGTAATGGATTTCATTTTATCACTATTAATATTAATTGATATGTGGTATTTTAGGGGTTTCTTAACTGTGCCCTCTGTACTAGTTTTAAACCAACTATCTAACTTAGATAATATGTCTGGAAGTATATTATCCATGGCTAGTAATCTAGATTTCTTATTTGTATTAGATTTTATAGTACTAGCTGCATATGCATTTATAGCTAGAAAATCTTTTACAAACAAACATAGGCGAGCTATTAAAACTTTCCTTTGTACTTTTATTTTATCAATATTATTTATAATTTATGTTCCTTTTAGTATAAATGTATTAAATAATAAAAATGTTTCAAATGCATACTTTTTTGATAGCTATGATAAATCAAATACAGCTAGATATTTTTCTCCTATAGGATATCATATAATTGACCTTTATACAGTATACCGTGACTCTAAGCCTTATAAGCTCACTGCCCAAGATAAAGCTGATATTAATGAATTATATGAAACAAAAAAAGAAAATCTACCTAATAATGATTACTTTGGTATGGCAAAGGGTAAAAACTTAATATATATCCAAGTTGAATCTTTGGAAAACTTCGTTATTGGAAAGAAAATAAATGGTAAAGAAATTACTCCTAACTTAAATAAATTAACACAAACTTCTTTATATTTTCCTAACACTTTTGAGCAAGTTAACGAAGGTACAAGCTCCGATGCAGATTTAATGGTTAATACTTCTATGCTACCATTAAGATCAGGAAGTACATTCTTTAGATATCCAAATACCAATTATAATTCAATGCCAAATATCTTAGAGAGTGAAGGCTATAGTACTTATGCAATCCATCCAGATAAAGGCTCATTCTGGAATTATAAAAATGGATTACTTGGTATTGGTTTTGATAATTTTAGTGATTACTATTCATTTAATGTAGATGAGCAAATAGGGCTTGGTATTAGTGATAAACGATATTTTGAACAAGTAGTCCCTATGATTAAAAATGAAAAACAGCCTTTTTATACTGAAACTGTAACCTTAACTAGTCATGGTCCTTTTGATATTCCTGAAAAATACAGAGAACTTGGACTTGACCAAGAATTAAATGATAGTAAAATGGGAGGCTATTTTGAAAGTCTTCATTATACTGATAAACAAATAGGATACTTCCTTGATATGTTAGATAAAGAGGGGCTTCTTCAAAATAGCATAATTGCAATAATGGGTGACCATACCGGAATACATAAGTATTATGATGACAGTATTGGACAATTATCTCATAAAGAGGACTGGTTCATGAATACAGGTAATCCTACTGTTCCATTTATAATTTATAATCCATCCGTTAAGGAAGGAAAAACATTTGATAAATTATATAATGGTGAAATAGATGTAATGCCAACGCTTCTTTACTACCTTGGAGTGGATAAAGATAAATATGAAGATACTGCCTTAGGTAGAAACTTATTAAATACTAATAAATCCTTTGCTGTAATAACTAATGGTACTCTTAAAGGTGGAGAAAATCTTACAGACAAAGAAAAAGAAGTTTATAAAAAATCTTTAGATACTTCAGATAAAATGATACGTGCAAATTATACTCATAACGTTCAATAAAGCATATAGATAAATAAACCATGATCTAGACTTATGCGATAACTTACGGAAATCAAATACATTTGTGTTACGCAGGACTATGAAAATTTCGCTGAAAGCACTAAGAGGCAGGTTGTACCCACTTTAGCTTGCTCCAATTGTTAGATTGGACAAGCAAAAGTGGAACATCCTGCCTCTTAGTGCTTTTAGCAGCGAAATTTTCAAATGCCTTCTACACACAAATGTATTTGATTTCTGGTATAGATATATGCCAAAAGTCTAATTAATACGATGACTGATTTCTAATTTAAATTACACCTAAATACAACTATGGTACAATATGTGTATATATTTATACCTAATAATAAATTAATTTTAAAGTAGAAATTTATTTTTAAATTTGAGGTGAATTACTTGAAGCGATTGTTTGAAATAATGTATTTACTTTTGGATAAAAAATGTATAAAAGCTAGCGATTTGGCTGAACATTTTGAAGTATCTGTACGAACGATTTATCGTGATGTAGAAACACTGAGCATGGCTGGAATTCCTATCTATACAAAGAAGGGAAAGTATGGCGGAATTGCAATTCTTGATAATTTTATTTTTGAAAAGAGTATGGTGTCTGAAGATGAACAGCTTCAAATTTTATCAGCTCTTGAAAGTATTCAGCAAGTAGAACAGAATAGTGTTAGCGATGTGCTTAGTAAACTATCTAGTGTATTTCAGATAAAAAATCCAAATTGGATTTCTATAGATTTTTCTGATTGGAGTAATCAACATCAAGAATTATTTCAAATAGTAAAATTGGCAATTGTTAAAAATCAGGTTTTAAAATTTGACTATTATAACAGTTACGGAGAAATCACTACTCGTAAGGTTGAGCCAATACAACTTTGGTTTAAAGGATACACGTGGTATTTAAAAGGTTATTGCCAAGAAAAACAATCAATGAGAATATTCAAAATATCACGGATAAAAAGAGTTGAATGCCTTGAAGAATCTTTTAAAAAAAAGGAATTTGACTTAGATGAAGAAGAAAAATTTACACAAGATATAAATTCAACTCAAAAAATAATTTCATTTTCTATGAAAATATCTAAATGTATGGCCTATAGAGTATATGATTCCTTTGAAGAGCATGAAATAAGTACTAATGACGATGGAGATTTTATTATATCCTTGAATTATCCAGAAGATGAATGGGTTTATGGAATGATTATGTCATTTGGAAATCATGGAAGAATTATTTCTCCTGAATCATTAAAAATAAAAATTGCAAATCGATTCAAAACAGCATATGAAAATTATATTTAGGAACATGAATGAAAATAATAGACATACATACTGGTCTATTATTTTCATTCATGTTCCTAAAGTTGACATACAGGTGGCAACTTTAAAATGGTATATTAAAATTGACTAACAAATAAATTCTAAAGGAGAAGTGAGCTATGTAACAAAATTTATGTCAAAGTTGTGGTATGCCTTTATCAGTAAATTTGGTTTCATCGCATAGAATAGATACATCTGGTATTACTTTGTCTTTTTTTTCAGCATCTAAATATACATCTATTGTATCTGTGAATACTTGGCACTTCTTACCTCTTAAATAGCTCTTAAAAACAAAATAAATGTTACCTATAACTCTTCCATACTTTGGATTAACTGATGGTGACATGTAATATACTTTCCCATCAATGAATTCCTCTTTAAATGCTTCTAAGTCTAATGCATTACTCATGTAAACTCACTCAATCCTACTAAAATTTATATGGGCATTTTTTCTTATTTCCTATATTATATCCTATAAATAACCCGCTTAAAACAAGGTTTTGAATTTTCTATAGATATCCGACACATGACTCAGACCTAACGATAACTTACCAAAATCAAATACATTTAAGTTGTTACACAATTGCAATACAACTGTAATAATTCTCTATTATAATAAAAATAACTAATGAAGGAGATGATTTAAATGAAAAAATATCTTGAAGTAATAAAAATAATATTATTAATTGTCTTTGCTGGATATAATGAAACGAGGTTTGGTCTTGAAGGTTAATACTGAAAATCAGAATTAAAGCTGTTGTAAAAATGTAGTTTATATTTGCAACAGCTTATTTTAATCATTTTGTTTAACTAACACCATCTTATTTTTAGTAAAAAATACGCTTAATACCAAAATAAAATATATTGCACATTGAACCCGCATAACTGGTCTACGTTTTTTATTTTGTCTTATTTAATTGGTATTTGAATACTATATTTATCATCTATAACAGGATCTTTAAGTATTGGCAAAGCTATTTTATAATTCTTTGCAGCATCTACAGGTTTTAATTCTATGCTTATTATATTGTTCTCTGAATCTTCTACCTTAGCTGCTTCACCATCTACTTCTCTGCTGATATCTACATATTCATCATTTAGTAACACAATTGAATTTATATTTACATTGCTATAATTCCCCTCAACCTTTACCGTTATTTTTGTTTTTTCTCCTGTGGCTTCAATAGACTTAATGATAACTTTAGTTTCCTTATTTAATTGTATTTCTTGATTTATTAGTTTATCTAGTGGAACAAAATTTTCCTTATCCATTCTATATACATAATCTACTGTGTCATAAGCATACCCTTTTTTCTTTTCCTCTTCAGAAACAGGTCTGCTTTTCTTCACTAACTTTGTAGAACTACTAGCTATTTCTTTAGGATTTACGGAACATTGATATATTGGGCAATCCCTGCCATTAAAAAATTCACTATTTACTCCTGTTTGCTCTAATATAGGAGTGACAATCACACTATTTATTTTTGACAAATCACTTAATATTTGAATTTTTCCTGAATAGCCTTTTTCGTTACCATCATCTCCACCTTTATGTGAATTTAATACTTTTCCATTTTCATCAGTGATTCTATAATCAGTTATATCATTAATACCATTATCCATATCTGTATTTTCCTCATAATATATACCACTATAATTTAATGTATTTCCAAATGGACTTATAACTAATTTATCAATTTTAAATTCATTTGCAAGTTTACCTGGTAATGAAACTCCTTTATTTACACCTATAGTTTTTGAATACTTTGAAGTGCCATTTTTAGTTGTTTTAAATTTAAACTCCCATGGTCCTTTAACCTTTCCAACCCAAGCAATATCTAGTTCCACATCTATATTTTCTGGCAAAGTCATTTCCGATACATTTCCATATATAATAACCTCCATGGTCTTGTCATCTATTTTCTTATCTGTTTGAGTAGTAGCTTTTACACGCTCTCCGTTTAAATCGGGCGCTCCCATAATACCTTTATTAATAAATCTATCAATATTGTCAGCTTGTATTGTCATTGTTATTGCCGCTATATTATCATCTATAGCTATATCATTAATTGTTATCTTTACATCATTATTATCTATAGTTTTATTTACACTAGTAGCAAATTCATCAAAATTCTTTAGTTGATTTCCTTGAACATCATGTTTGAAATCCTTGAAAATTGAACCAATTACAGGAATTGCTTGTACAAATTCTGGCTTTGTTATACCTAAAATAGCTATTAAAATAATAATTGATGCTGCTGATACTACCAACTTTTTTAAAATATTATTCTTTATTATTTTTGCATTTTTATTTTTTTCTTTTCGTCCTCTTTCAATTCCACTTTTTATAACTAAATCTAATTCATTTGGTATTTTAATTGAGTCTTTTAAATCATCAATTTCATTCATATTTAAATTAGCTCCTCTCCTAAATAAATTTTTAGCTTACTCAGTCCTTTATTTAGATAAGTCTTAGCCGTTCCTTCTGGTATATCCAAAACCTTAGCCACATCACTTATAGTTAAATCATTTAAATATTTCAGTATAATTACTCTCTTAATTTTTTCTTCTAACTTATCTATTGCATGTAATAAGTCAAGTTTCTCATCTTGATTGTTCTCTGAATCAGTAATATTATTTAATTCATCTTCTAAATAAATTATTTTACTATTCTTTTTCATAAAAGTTATAGAAGTATTAATTAGTATCTTGGTAATCCAAGTATTAAAATACTTAGGTTCCTTTAACTTGTATATTGATACATAAGCCTTATAAACAGTCTCTTGAATTATATCTAATGCATCCTCTTTATTTTTAACATATGCAAATGCAGTTCTGTAAAGCTGTTCTTTCTTACTGTTAATTAAATAAGTAAATGCTTCTTCATCTCCACATATAGCTAATCGTACCTTTTCCTCCATACTATCTCCTTATTAAATATATTTATAAATTACTAGTAATTTTTATTTGTACAACTATTAGACTGTTAGTTTTGCTAAATAGTTTTAAGTTTTACAAAAAATATATTATCTTGATTATAACAGCATGACGTAATTAAAGAAAAAACACCAGGTAATGAATAAATGTTATGTGAATTCTTCACTATATTTATTCAACCTGATGTAATTAATTAAAATCTTTGTATAATTATTTTCCTTCTATTTTTTCCTTCTATTTTTTAATTCCTCTTTAAGTCTATCAAGGGAATGCTGATATTTTAAAGACTTTATATTTGGAAACGCTTTAATTATACGCTTATTAACAGATTTATTTCTTAATATTATGCTTTCTAATTTAGTTTTTAGCTTACTAATCTGTTCTTTTGCATAGATAACTTTTTCATTTTTTTGTTCAATAAACTTATCAAGCTTATTAATATTTTGCTGTAAAATTTCTTTATAGTTTTCACTTTTTTCTTTAATTTCTTCAAACACTACATGCATTTCTTTTAGTTTTCTGCCTAACTGTAAAACCTTATAAGCTGTAATTATTGTATCTATAAAAAAATAAATAATTAATATACTGCTTATCCATGTGCGCATATTTAGTGGTATGTTTCCAATTAGTTTCACTACAATTGGATTTATAATCTTAACCGCAATTACAGATAGAATTCCAAATAATATTGAATTCAACAAACATACTCTTCCATGTATATTAAATTTATAGTTAGAATAATCCCACCATTTAAGATTAAATATTACTTCTAATAAAAAACCCGTAATGTATTCTAGTATGCTTGTAAAAATCATCCCATAAAAATATAAAAGTATTATGTCATCTGCAACTGAAGTTAAAGCTAAAGTTACTATAAGCGCACCTACACCGTAAATTGGACAAAATGGACCTCTTAAGAATCCTCTATTTGCATATTGTTTATCAATTATAAAACAATAAATTGTTTCACATATCCATCCTAAAAAACTATATACTACAAAATAAAGAAAATATACATAAATTATATTCATGTTTCTCTAAACCTTCCTTAGTGCATTAAGTCACAATTAAAAAATAATAGACCAATTTGATCCATTATTTTTTCATGTGTCTAAAATAACTTATTTTCCTGCTACAGAAAGTTCTTTTACAACCACAGATGGACATCCTATACTGCTCATTGGGAATTTCAAATCACTTCCCACTTCCTCTATATCTTTTAACAACGTAAAGAAGTTACCTGCAACTGTAATTTGTTCTACTGGGAAGCTCTTCTTTCCATCTTCAATCATAAATCCTTTAGCAGCTAAAGAAAAATCTCCTGTTACTGCACTAGCGCCTGAATGAAGCCCTGCAAACTCTGTTATTATTACGCCGTCTTTAACATTCTTGCAAAGTTCTTCAAAAGATTTTTTCCCTGGCTCTATATAAAAGTTTGTTGAACTTACTCCAATAGTTGAAGCATAAGAACTTTTAAATCCATTTCCTGTAGACTTAACTCCTGCTTTATGAGCAGTTTTTAAATTGTATAATAAAGTATTTAATTTTCCATTTGTTATTATTTCCTTTTTATATGTTGCAACTCCTTCGTCATCAAAAGATGTTGTTCCAAGTCCATCTTCCAAATGAGGATCATCAATTAAAGTCACTATATCTGAAGCTATTATTTCTCCTTCTTTTCCCTTTAATAAAGACAATCCTTTTTGTGCTTGCTCTGCATTAAAAATTCCTGAAAAAGTTCCAAGTAATGATACCATGGCTTCATTATTTATAATTATCTTGTATTTTCCTGATGGAATACTTTTTCCACCTATTTTAGAAAGAGCTTCTTCAAGACCTTGCTTAGCTAACTCTTCTGGCTTAATATCTTCAACTTTTTTAGCCATAACATACCCTGAGCCATCATATTTTTGGTTATTATCTTCTACTATAGGAACTACATAGGCAGTTAAACTATTAGTTTCATTTTTTAAATTAAGACCTTTCGAATTTATTATCCCATAAGTAGATTTACCATATCCAATTCCGCAGCCTTGAAAATTTACAACCTTATTACACTGCTTCTTGCACTCTTTTTCCATATCTAATGCAAGGGAAATAAGTTCATCTGGCTTAATATTTTCTAACTCCTTTTTATAGGAATTAACTTCCTTATATTCTTTATCTCCCTCATATATGAATTGTACATCATCATTCTCTATAGAAAGAGCTGCATCTCTAGCATTTGTTATCAGCGTTTTTATTGCTTCTTCATCTAAAATTTCAGTATAAGAATACCCCATCTTATTGTTTATCTTTCCTCTAAATGATAATCCAAAGGTATTGTTTAATTTATACTTTTCAACTTCACCCTCATAAATATTTAAGCTTAAACTTTCAGAATCAGAATAATATATCTCACATTCTTCAAAACCTGAATTCTTAGCTTCTTTAAATAATTCCTCTTTAAATAAGTTAAAATCCATATTTATCTACCTCCCACAGTCATTTTCTTTACTCTGATCATAGGCTGACCTACATTGGTAGAAATGCTTCCAGATGATGATCCACACATTCCTTGAGCTACCTCTAAATTATTTCCTACCATATCAATATCCATAAGAACTTCATATCCCTTACCAATAAGACTGGCACCTCTTACTGGTTCTTGTATTTCTCCATTTTCAACTAAATATCCTTCTTGAACAGCAAAATTAAATTCACCAGTTACAGGGTTAACAGATCCTCCTCCTAATTTTTTAGCATATAATCCGTCCTCTATTGATTTAATTATATCATCTGGATTATCTTCACCTGCTGCAATATAAGTATTAGTCATTCTTGAAGTTGGTTGAAACTTGTAACCTTGCCTTCTAGAGCTGCCTGTTGACTCCATATTCATACGTCTTCCATTTAACTTATCAATCATATATCCCTTTAAAATACCATCTTCAATTAAGACATTCCTTTGAGTACTATTACCTTCATCATCTATATTCAATGATCCCCAAGCATTTGGCATTGTACCATCATCTATTGCAGTAACCTTAGAAGATGCAATTTGTTCTCCTAATTTATTTGCAAAAACTGAATTTCCCTTAGCTACAGAACTCGCCTCCAATGAATGGCCACAAGCTTCATGGAATATAACTCCACCAAATCCATTATCTATTGCCACAGGCATATTTCCAGCGGGGCAATTTTTTGCATGAAGCATTGTATGAGCTACTCTTGCCGCTTCTCTTCCATGATATTCTGGATCTATGGTATCAAACATTTCAATTCCCATATGTCTTCCTGGGCCTTCGAAACCAGTTTGATTCTCATTTCCTTTTGATGCAATTGCACTTATTCCAAGCCTTGTTCTTATCCTTTTATCTTGAACATATAAACCTTCTGTGTTTGCAATTAAAACATTTTGCTCTCTATCAGAATAGCTTGCAATAACTTGTGAAATATCGCTGTTAAAATTCTTAGCCCCTTTATAAGCACTCTTTAAAACTGCTATTTTTTTATCATAAGCTACATCTTTAGGATAATACATAATTGGATGTATTGTAGTTACTTTCTTTTCATTTAATATAATTGATATAGCACTGTTTTCTTTAACCTCTCCTAAGGCCAAAGCCGCCCTATATGCAGTATCTAAAAGACTACTTAAACTATTATTATTTGTATATGCATATACACTATTTAACCCTTTAAAAATTCTAATTCCTATGCCATAGCTTCTTCCTCCTATGGCATCATCTACTTTTCCATCTACTAATGATATTGAATTACTAACTGCATCCTCTTCAAATAATTCAGCAAAATCTCCTCCAGTTACTAAACATTTTGCTAATACCTCTAAGGCAATATTTTTTGATAACATTTTATTCCTCCTTGTATGATTTTAGGCACATGAAAGAAAATAACAGGCAAGCATACTTGTTTATTTTCTTTATTGTGCCCTAGGTATCTATAAAAATAACAATCAAAGATATTATATATATTACCAGTTTACCATTAAATTATTTCTATATACATATATAATTTTGCAAAATAAAATAGACTATGTTATTTAAGGTAATTTTATAACATAATCCATTTCAGTAATACTACATTAACTATAAATTAATGTACCTATATCTAATTATTTCATAATTTTAAATTCATATCCTTGCTCTTTTAAATATTTTATTATTCCAGGCAAAGCTTTTGCTGTTTCTTCTTTTCCATAAGTATCGTGCATTAATATTATTGCTTTTTCCCTTTTTCCTACAGTTTGTATAACTTGCTGAGTTAATTGTTCTGCATTTTTAGGTTTACCTTCTGCATCCCCTGATAATGCATTCCAATCAACTTGATGTAAATCTTTTTCATGAAGAGCATTATCCATAGCTATTGCACCTTGAGGATCCTTTTTGTCCCATGTCATCTGTCCACCTGGAAATCTAACAGCCCTTGTTGTAAAATCTTGCCCTAATATATTTTTTAGAGATTGAGCTGTCTTATCAAAATCAGACATACAATTTTGCAAATTTATCTTTCCACTTGGATATAAATAAGCATAATTATGTGAATAAGTATGATTACCTATTGCATTACCCTCTTCTACTTCCCTCTTTACTAAATTTTTGCTTGCCTCATCTTTATCAATATATTTTCCTATAAGAAAGAAAGTCGCATGTACATCTTCAGCTTTAAGAATGTCTAATATTTGAGGTGTCACTGTTTCTGATGGACCATCATCAAAAGTTAAATAAACAACTTTTTTTCCATCTGCTCCATCTGGTTTTTGCCCTTTCATTTGTTGACTTAAATATTTTTCTACAAAGGCAACATCTTCTGCTTCAGAATTACTTTCTTTGTTTAGTGAAGCATCACTAGTTGGTTGATCATTATTTTCTTGGCTGCTTGAATCGGAGTTTTTATCTTGACTAGCTGCAAGTGCCTGAACTGCTTGTCTTGACGATGAAAACTTCTGTGCTATTAAAGCACTTCCTACAACTACAAACAGCGCAATTACAATAAATAAAATAGTAGTTCTTGCTCTTTTAATGTTTTTCATTTTGTTCTTATTATACCTATTATTATTTTTCATTTTTTTACCTCTTATATTTTAATGAATTTATCTACTATACACTACTATAATTTAATATTGAAAAAGTTTTTTCACTTCTATATATAGTATAGGTTTTTTAAGGCTTTTATACAACAAAAAAAAGCCGATTTCTCGACTATAATATTTTCCTTTTTTACAAAAAAAATGGCTCCGCGAAGAGGACTCGAACCTCCAACCTATCGGTTAACAGCCGAGTGCTCCACCATTGAGCTATCGCGGAACGTCATCTTTGAAAGAACAATATTCTTTCAAAATTGCATATAATCTCTAATGTATTTTACAACTTGATTTATATTGGTCAAGCCCTCGACCTATTAGTATCAGTCAGCTAAATATGTTACCATACTTACACCTCTGACCTATCAACCTTGTAGTCTTCAAGGGGTCTTACTAGCTTATGCTATGGGAAATCTCATCTTGAGGTGGGCTTCA
>JARLHR010000269.1 GCA_031292145.1 Clostridium sp.
TAGAAAATATTAAAAGTACCTAAAAAATGCCTTTAAAAAGGTACATTATCTTTGAGATAATATAGGTGTAAAGATCCCAACAAAGCATATTACCCATTGTGCTAATTGGACAAGTTACGCTCTCATAAATTCTCAATACCCCTTTTATACCAAAAGACACTTATAGAAATATAGGTGTCTTTTATTGTATAATAATAAAAACTTATTTTTTATAAAATGAGGGAGTTAATAATGAGTTGTATTATAAAATATGGAGATAATGAAAACAAATGTTTTTGCAATAAGTTAGAAGAATGCAATAAATGCAATAATAAAAATAATAGAGAATCAGAAGAAAAATGTGAGGTATCACCTAACGGATATTGTACTTGTAGAACTTGTGGACATTCAGTTAGATCTTAATTTTATGGGATAAAAACAATAAAGTTCTTAAATTTAGCTAAAATTTATATTTCATGTCAGAAAATTAGAAATAAGAACGAATAGTATATTGAGTGTATAAAAACCAATTAACATATATCACTCAATATGAGATTGGATAACACTCCCAATATATTATACCTATATACATAAAATACCCTGTAAAGTTGAAGTCTTAAGTTCATACTTGAGAGATATGTAGACTATATGGGGTATTTTTATTATATATGTATTTAAAAACATTGGAATTAATTACCATAATTTTGTATAATTAGTTATATGAAAGGGTGAGAGTTATGAGTACAATAGAAAAAGTTATTATGAATCTTAAAATAAGATCAGATGGTATGAGTTTGACTGAATTAAATGAAGTATGTTTTGCAACTTATCAAAAAACTCTAATTGGTTCAAAAGTTTCAAGAGTAAAGGAGCTTATGATACCTACTTTAAAATACTTAGAAGAAACAGGTAAAGTAATAGTTAAAGATGGAATTGTTAAATTAAAAGAAGAACAATGAAATTATAGGACTCTAGAAATAGGGTTCTTTTTTATGCAATAAAATAGCCTAAATTTTAAATTCAAATAGAAAGGAGATTTACACATGGGCAAAAGAAAGAAAATTAAATTAAACATGAAATTTAATAAAGGAATAGTTGTATGTGCTAAGTCTCCAATTGAATGTAGATTATGTGAAGACATAAATAAATGTGAAACAATAGATACATATTATTATCCCTATGAGGGAGTAAGGGAATGTTTTAAGAATAATGAAAGAAAAATGTAATAGTTACGTACATAATTACTATGGAATATAATTAACTTATGGGATAAAATGTAAATAGGAGTGAGGATAAAATTTACACTCAAAGGAGTTGAATGATATGTTATATCTATATTCAATATCAATAAGATTAAGCTGCATATCTTTGATATTACTTTTAATTAGAGTATTTATAAATAAGAATAATATAAACTTTAAAAGTAATAAATCTAATTGGAAACTATTTATAAGTTTAATAATTATAAGTATTGTACCAATAATAAACATATTTTTTACGATTTTAAGTATGTATATTTCAACATTAATGAAAAACGAAAATTTTATAAAACTTGTGAATGAGTAACCTTAGATTTTTCTAAGGTTATTTTTATTATGTTTATAAATAGTATGAGAAAAATAAATAAAAGATAAATGGAACTAGATAAAAGATAGCAACGTAAATATCTAACCTACCGGAGGTGGTGACAATGAGATATGGCTAGAGCACCAAATGAAAATGTAATTAAAGCTAAGAAATTATATGATAAAGGGTATAAGCTAATAGATATATCCAAGGAGTTAAATACTCCAGAGGGTACTATTAGAAGTTGGAAAAATAGATATAATTGGGATGATGATAATAACGCAACGTTGCAAAAAAAAGAAAAGAAAAAACGCAACGTTGCAAATAAAAACGCAAATAAAAAGAAAACCAAGAAAGAGCCTATAGCAGATGAAGTTAAAGAGGTATTAGAAAATACTGAATTAACTGATAAGCAAAGGCTTTTTTGTGTTATATATAGTAGATGCTTAAATGCAACCAATGCATATCAAGAGGTATATAAATGTACCTATGAAACTGCAATGGTTAATGGTTGTAACTTACTAAGAAATACTAAGATAAAAGAGCAGATAGAAAAACTTAATGCAGTAGAATTCAATAAAGAATTCATTAAAAGAAGTGTAATTCAAAAATATATAGATATTGCATTTGCAGATATAAGTAAATTTGCTAAGTTTGGTAAGAGAGATAAGATACAGTATGATTCAAATGGACAACCTATCATGGAAGATGGAAAGCTAAAAACATATGAAGAAAGTTATCTTGAGCTAAAAGAAAGTGATAGAGTTGATGGAACATTAATAACTGAGATAAGCGGGAACAAAGATGTATTTAAAATCAAACTCGCTGATAAAATGAAAGCTATGGATTTCTTAAGCAAATATAGCAATCTACTTAGTGATGAGGAAAAGCTTAAACTTGATATTGAATATAAGAAGCTTGCCAATAGAAAACTTGGCGCTGAAATTGCTAAGATAAATGGAGAAAGCGATGATGATGAAAAAGAAGACGATGGATTCATTGGAGCATTAGCAGGAACAGCCAAGGAGGATTGGGCAGATGAAGAAATTTAAAGTAAATTTCAAATTCAAGCCATTCTCTAAGAAACAAAGAAAAGTGCTCAATTGGTGGACAAAAGAATCTCCAGTAAAAGATGCTGATGGAATAATAGCAGATGGAGCTATCAGAAGTGGTAAGACCTTATCAATGTCTTTGTCATTTGTTATGTGGGCAATGGAAAAGTTCAATGGTCAAAACTTTGCTATGTGTGGTAAAACAGTAGGAAGTTTCAGACGTAATGTATGGTTTTGGCTAAGAATAATGCTATTAAGTAGAGGTTATAGATATACAGATCATAAAACAGATAATTACATTGAAATTATTAAAAATGGTAAAGTTAATTACTTTTATATATTTGGTGGTAAAGATGAAGCAAGTCAAGATTTAATTCAAGGTATAACAACAGCTGGAATATTCTTTGATGAAGTTGCATTAATGCCAGAGTCATTCGTTAACCAAGGTACAGGACGTTGCTCAGTTGATGGTAGTGCTTTTTGGTTCAATTGCAATCCCAATGGCCCTTTACATTGGTTTAAAACAAACTGGATAGATAAGGCAACAGGATACTTATCTAAATCAGAGCAAGAAGAATTAAAAAGACAGGATATAAAATTAAAAAATATACTTTATTTACACTTTACTATGGATGATAATTTATCGTTATCAAAAAAAATAAAACAACGTTATAAGAGCCAATATATAGGAGTATTTTTTAAACGTTACATATTAGGGTTATGGGTAATGGCAGAAGGCGCTATATTCGACATGTGGAATGAAGAAAATGAGATAACAGAGGAACAATTGCCAGCAGATGTAAAAAGTAATCCTAGATATATTACTATTGATTACGGTACTACAAATCCTATGGTATTTTTAGATGCATATGATGATGGAGATACGTTATGGTTTCTAAGAGAATATTATTTTGATAGCAAAGTTGAACAATATCAAAAAACTGACAAACAATATGCAGATGATTTAGTTAAATTTATTGAAGATGGACCACATCCAAGATATATAATCCTTGATCCTTCCGCAGCAAGTTTTAAAGCTGAATTAAGAAGCAGAGGTCTAAGAGTAAAGGATGCAGATAATGAGGTTTCTGATGGTATAAGAATGACTGCCACAATGATTTCACAAAGAAAAATTAAAATGGTAAAAACAAAATGCAAAAGATCAATAGGAGATATAACTTCTTATATATGGGATGAAAAAGCAGCACAAAGAGGTGAAGAAAAGCCAGTAAAAGTTGCAGATCACGGAGCAGACGGCACACGTTATTTGGTTAAAACAATAATTAAACCAAGAAGATTAGCAAGGTAGAAAGGAGGCTTAGTAGATTGAGTAAGAATAAAAGATATAAAAGTAAACAAAATAATACTGAAACAACTTCTAATCCTCCAAGGAAGCAAGCACAAGACAGTTTTCAAAATCCTTTAGCACGATTAGGATTAGGTTCTAATTCACTACTAGAGGGTACTCAATATCCAATACAACGTATAACTCGTGAGTACAACCTTATGAATAGTTTATACCGTAATTCATGGATAGCGAAAAAAATAATAAATACTATCCCGGAAGATATGTGTAAAAATTGGTTTTCTATCTCTGCTGAGTTAACTCCAGAGATACAGGATAGGTTTGATAAACTTGAACAAAGAACTCTCATAAGAGAAAAAATAATTGAAGGGTTAACATGGGGAAGATTATATGGTGGCGCTGGTGCAATAATGCTTATAGAAGGACATGAGGATATA
>JARLHR010000270.1 GCA_031292145.1 Clostridium sp.
ATAGAGATCATTCGGAAAATTGGAAAAGAGAATTTCTTTGAAGAAAAATTTTTAGAGTATATCATCCAAAAATTTAAGAAAATCTCATAGGCTTCAAGTTAAAGCTGTTCAAAGTGAATTTCGTAATTTTATTATGTTGCATAAACTTCTTCATTTTCCTCCCTGTGTTGGTTTATATAAGAATTATCTTTGCCCTCATTCTAGAGAAAAGTTTCTTTGCAAATATATTTTTTTGAAAGGAGACAAGGGGACTAGTTGCCTATTTCCGCCAAAAAATTATTGGACATATTCTAGCTTATTCCCAAAAGCCTATGTCTAGCTGATTCCTAATTTTCAGCTAATTAAACAAACCAACATTTTTTTTTTTTCAGAGGGGAGTGAACAGGCCACGTCCTCAAGCTTTCGCACATGCATAAATACAGTATCCATAAATGTACAAATTATGTAAATACTGTATTTTCGAGAGAAGTACTATTAAAATATAAAACAATTCATCATTAAAGTCCTCCAAAGAGATCTGCTCATAGGGAGGGTCTGTGAGCTTCAATTCCTCAATAATAAGAAAACAAAATAATTCTTACGACTTAAGCATTTATACTTTATAAATTCTTTTAATTATGACGAATTCTCTTGATAAGTAGCAAAACTAATCAAATAAATCTTGGGATAACTTTAAGTTCTTGTTCGTGAAAAGAATATTAATCAAGTCTTCTCAACAAATATCTTTGTTCAAGAGACCTCAAAATTAGACAAGAGAACCTTCTTTAAAAATTTTAAGGCAATTCGTTTCACAAACAGATCTTTCTTTCAATGCTTAGGTCAATCAAACTACATTTCTTTCATACGCAAACAGAATTATTATTATTATTATTGTTATTATGAGTCATACTGACGCAAGCCAGCATAAGCGTAATACACCGCTTAGGTGGATCAGTTCATATATGCATATAGCTTACTAGAGAAGGAAATTATTAAGTTAAGAATTTTACAAGTTAAAGAGATCTTATTAAGTCTTTATTCTCTTTTATTCTCTCCTCAAGTACAAACAGAATTCAAAGTAAACAAAGGATTTTCTGAGAAAATCAGGACGGTAGCTGACACAGTATTGTAACAATGGCTCGCAAGCTAAAAATTTATGACATCAGTCTCCACCTGAAAAAGTAAGTTTTTGACACTTAAGATCTTTACATAGAAGCCCAAGAATTATTCCACTAAAAATCTCCGGAGCTCTCCTAGAGAAAAACAAAAAGGAGATCATCTTCTTATTGCATTAAAAACTAATCCATTGACCTAATTTATCTTGTTTAAAATTTTATAAAATTTTTTGGTCCTTTTTTATTTATAGAATTTGAAAAGCTAAAAACAGAGAAGATGATAATAGTAAATACGAATCTATAGATTGTCTTGAATTGATTTATGAAAGCAGTAAATCAGGTTTCAGCATATTCCTTTAAAATTAAATGATTCTCATGTTTTTTTGAAATAGACTGTATAATATTCATATAATAATATCATAATTGCATAATACATATAATATTTGTATGATATTTATATAATATATAGACTTTATATATACTATTTGTATAATGTATAGACTTTATATATACTATTTGTATATTTTTTGTATAATAAATGTATAATTCTTGATATTATTCGAATATTATATAAAAAATATACAAATATTATACAAAAAACAGGTAACGTTTTACAAATTACCCTTTTTCGAGCATAAAACAGTCGAAATTTTTGTGTCTTCTTTAATTAAGGTTCTTTCTTTGGTTCTAAAGTTAAGTTTCATTTTTTTATTTGTTGCCCATAATTTAATAACCTTCTCTTTAATCTCAT
>JARLHR010000271.1 GCA_031292145.1 Clostridium sp.
AATGATGGTCCAAAACTTAAAGCTTCTTGAACTCCAAGTTCTTGAAGTTTTTCTACAGAATACTTACCTACAAGCATTACCCCTTCTTTATTTATAGCAAGCAAATCAGCTTCTTGATTTGCAGTTAAATCATTATATATAACTTTGCCTCCACTCATAATAACACCTATTGGTAATCCGCCATTTCCTGTCCACATTTGATTAGAAGATTGATCTGTAAATCCTCCACCATTAATAGCTGCAATAGCATTATTATTTTGAGCAATTTGAGAGGTTGTTTCTCCTTCTACTTTTAACTTAGAAGTATATCCTATTTTTACTCTTGTAGGATCTTTGATTACAAGATAGTGCCCTGTATATTTTTCATTTTCAATTTTATAGTATTCTATAGTTTCATCCTTAACCTTTGGTATTTGAATTTCAGATGTATTAGTTGTTTCATTTGTTGTTTCATTTGTTCCTATAATTTCTTGTATTTTCGCATCTGATAAAAACATTTTAGCCAAATATTGATGACTCATTGAAGTCATTGCAGCCCCAACATATGTCCTTTTAGCATTTTCAAAAGGTCCATATAGAAGTAAAAACGGAGCTGTGCAAGCTGTAAAAAGTAATTCAAATCCCAAAAACGCCATTAAAACTTTAAATGGAATCTTTTTAATTCTTTGCTTCTTTCCCTTTAATTTGATTTTCTTATTTATATTCTTACTTTTATTTGCATTCTTATTTGTATTCATTTTTATTATCCTCTCTATAAAATGCCTTATATTCCGACATTAATAAAAATTACACCAAAGTTTATTATATATTATTTTTATTTATATTACAATAAATTCATTATTCCATCATTTTCTTATTATTTGGGCTTTATTTTTACATTTAAGGCACATGAAAATAAATAACATTATGTTATAATCAATTTTAGGAGGTATATTTTATGGAAGATAAAATTTTAACTGAATTAAAAAAAGCTACGGATTATGTTTCTGGGGAATATTTAAGTTCTACCTTAAATGTATCAAGAACTGCCATATGGAAACACATAAAGAACTTAAAATCAAAAGGCTATATAATAGAAGGAATTTCAAACAAAGGCTATAAATTAGTCTCATCTCCTGATCTATTAGACAAAAGTGAACTTCTATCATTACTCGAAACATCTACACTTGGTAAAAATATAATTTATTTTAATGAAATAGATTCTACGAATATTAAAGCAAAAGAACTTGGACAACAAAATATAGAAGATGGTAGTCTTATAATTGCTGAAAGACAAACGCTAGGAAGTGGACGCTTTAACCGCCAATGGGTTTCTCCTAATGGAGGTCTCTGGTTTACCATAGTTTTAAGACCTGAAATTCCTCCAACAGAAGCCCCTAAGATAACTCAAATTGCAGCTGCTTCTATCTATAAAGCTCTAAAGGAATTTAATATCGATATCACTATAAAATGGCCTAACGATATAATCTTAAACAATAAAAAGTTATGCGGTATATTAGCTGAAATGAAATGTGATATGGATAGTGTTCACTATTTAGTATTAGGTATAGGTATGAACGTTAATATAACCGAAGATGATTTGAATGAAGATATAAAATCTATAGCAACATCTTTAAAAATTGAATTTAATAATCAATTTAGCAGAACCGAAATATTAGCAAGGTTTTTAAATCATTTCGAAAAGCTGTATCATAAGTTTGTAAATGATCTTGATCTTTCTGAAACTATTTCGATCTGCAGAAATCATTCTAGCATTTTTGGAAAACAAGCAAAATTAATTACATATAATAATGAAGAAATAGTTACTTGTGTTTCCTTATCAGATGCTGGTGATCTTATTGTTAGAGATAGTAAAGGTATTGAAAAGGCAGTTCTTACTGGTGAGATTACTTTTAATGGACTCCAAAACTAATGTGTATGAAATTAAATAACCAGTGCTTAGTGCTATAGATAAACAACTTTTAACTTAGACTTATGTGGTAACTAATCGAAATCAGAAATGTTTTTGTTTCGTAGGACTATGAAAATGTCGCTGAAGGTTCTAAGTTGCAGGTTGCTCCCACTTTAGCATGCTCCCATTTTCAATGTGACAAGCTAAAGTGGAACAACCTACAACTAAGAACCTTTAACAGCTCATTTTCAAATGCCTACTGCACAAAAACATTTCTGATTTCTAGTGAAGATATCCACTTAAGATTTAACAAATATGTAAATGTGCTTATCTAATAAGTCAAACATAGAGTTTAAATATCTATATATAATTTTGTTACAAATTAACACTTCATTTGTAATTAGTTTCTCTATTCTTTTAAACAAACTCTTCATTCTTTATTTTTATGCATTTACGGTGTTTCACCATATAGAATAACTATTTTAAAACGTTCATTTTCAAATTATGTATATGCTACTGTAAAAACTCTATAGACTTTACAAAACTTCTAGAAATTTATGGAGATTTTAACAATTAGTTATTTCATCTTTTAATTTTGCCTTAAGTTCTCTTATTCTATTAATATTTAAATCCTGTTCATTATGCAACTATATATTCACTTTCTCTATAAAAAAACTATTAATATCATCTTTGTGTTTTGAGTCAAAATTAAATCTAATAATGTTATCGTATTTCTTACCAACGAATTTGCGTGATGTTATTATTTCAAGTAATGTTTCACTTTCAACCTTGCAATATTTAATATCACTCCATCTGTAATATACTCCACAATGCAGTACTCTATTTTCACTAATACCGTCATTACCAAAGACATGAAGTCCACTCATTATTGCTAATATTAATATCATAAAATTTAATGGAAGTCTTTTATCGTCTTTAGAAATTAAAGATATTGCACATACAAAAATAGTGCACAATAAAAAGAAAATTAGAAAGTTTCTTGATCTCTTTTTCGTACTTGAAATTACTTTAAATTTTGTAATACCAAATTGTTTTTTACTTTTATATATTTTATAAATAGCATAAAAGGCTAAAATCATTATTATCATTAACAAAAACAACATAAAGACATCAATATCAGCTAAGATACCAATTTTCCCAATTCCAGATTTAACCGCAACAAAATCTATGAATCCACCTATTATACTAAAAAGAATTATAAATAAAACCTCTCTCCATTTTTGCATGAGTCTTCCTCCTTTAAATTTACACCTTCATTTTACTATGCAACTATTTAGCTTTAAACACACGAAAGAAAATGATAGACCAAAGATACAATGAAATAGGCTAGCATACTTCTCTATTATTTTTTTGATTGTGTTTTATTAATGAAAATATTAATTTGCTGAAATAAATTTAATAAACCTAATAAAACAATAATATTAGTATTCGGGTGTTTTTTTATTATCCAATCCACGAAAAACCATATTAGTAATAGCAAGGATATAATTACATTTAATATTATAACTTTTCTTTTCATAACAATCATTGCTCCTTATCTTTTAAAAAGTTATTTAATTAATGTAGCCACTCCCCCTACAATGCAAATAGTTATAAAAAATTATCATTCTTCACGCTACATCTCCTTGTGCAAGCGAAATATGTGGAAACATACAGAATATTTTTATAATATATTCCATAATATTATTTATCTTAACAAATTTCAAGTATTTACTTGTAACTTATTTTATGATATTGTTGTTACAAAATCAACTTTTCTTTTTCCTCCTGGAGGTGAACATAGTGAAAAGCCATAAAACAATTCTTGGTATATGTACACTATTAAAAATATTGCTCTTTATTGCTATTGTGTCAGTTCAAAAAACTGAGATTAGAATAATATTATTGGTATTATTTATATGTGTTGCAATAACTAGACTCGTATTTAAAAAAATTGAATAAGTCATTGTAAAGGTGTTGATGAAGTATAATGGAATGCTTACTTATAATCTTATTTTCTTTATTAATTTGCTATATTATGTTTGAACAAATTTCTAATATGATGGTAAATAGAGCTCATAATCAAGGATTAAGATTAGTTATTAAAAAAAACATATTTTATATATTGTTAATATATATTATTTTTATGTTGCTAAAGTCATCATATGGCGTTTACCAATATAATAAAATTTATAACGAATTTAAGAAAACAGAGATTACTCATAATATTGATATTTCGACATTAAAGGATTCTTATGTTCTTTTAGAAGGAACAATAACAAGTGAGCCTTCTATATTTGAAGATGAATTCATTAAATCCACTAATACATTTGTATATTTAGAAGAAACTAAGGATAATTACAGGGGTAAAACCGGATGGGAGACTGATAGCACTTATAAATTTTATGCAGATAATGTATATGTTTGTAACATTCCAATTGATTTAAAAACTTTTGACATTAATAATTCAGAAGGAATTAAAGAGGAAGATATTAACGAGGCTTATAAAAAATACTATAATCGAAACTTATATTTTAATAAAAGTGATGGCAGTATGGATAAAAGAGTTGTATATAAAGTTTTAAGAAATAATGATGATATACTAATATTTTCAAAAGTGAAAGATGGAAAATTAGTTTCTTTATCAAACATAAATGACTCAATTATTTTTGCTGGTGGAGATAATTATAAAAGATTGGACAGGTATCTAGAGAATAATTACAAGGAATGTATTTCACTTTTTGCATCTGTTTGTTTTGCCATATTGGTTCTAGTATTATACCATTTCAAAAAAAGTAACATAATTTTCAAATAAATTAAATTTTATCAGAGAAAAATATTTATAATTTTATTACATAACTTTATGGAGGATATTAAATGAAAAGTATTTTTATAAACAAAAACTCTCAAGTTCGTTCAGGATGGAAAATAGCTTCTACCTGGCTTTCATTTTATTTTTCTACAAATTTAATCACAGCAATTATTATGACAATATATATGTTTATTATGATATTTATTAACAAAGCAGATCATCAATACATAAGTAATTTTCTTGCAAATTTAAAGACTGATGGTTTAAAAAGTGATTTAATGATGTTTTTTAATTCTATCCAATGTATATGTATGATTTTTTTTGTGGCTCTATTTTGGAAAGTTTATGATAAAAGACCTATACGTGATATTGGATTTATTAATATAAAAAAAGGATATAAAGACTTATTAAAAGGTTTAGCCTTTGGTTCAATTTCTGTAATTTTAGTTTTTATAATTTTACTTACTAGTAAAAACATATCTCTTCAAAATTCTTTGCTTAGCCCTAATTTTAATAGTTCATTGCTAACTGGATTAATCTTATTTATTTTAGTTGGAATAAATGAGGAAATGTTTGCTAGAGGTTATTGTATAACCGTGCTTAAACAAACCGGAAATAAGTGGGTTGTAATTATTGTATCTTCTATTATATTTTCATTAATGCATTCTCTAAATCCAAGTATGAGCTTCCTCAGCTATTTAAATCTATTTTTATTTGCTGTTTTAGCTGCATATATGTTTATAAAATCCAATAACCTATGGCTATCTATCGGTTATCATATAACTTGGAATTACTTTGAAGGAAATGTGTTTGGTTTTCAAGTAAGTGGACTAGCTACACAAAGTCTTTATACTTTAAATACTCCTGCTCAAAATATCATCACTGGTGGTAACTTTGGTCCAGAGGGTGGTCTCGTTGTTACATTTATAACGCTTCTAGGCATTGTGTACATTTGGAAATTTTATAAACCGCAAGCTTTAGATTTAAATGATACTATAGAATTAAAGGAACCGTGTATGAATAATAATTAGTATGTATAAATGGTGTTAGGAACAAAATGGAGAATAAAATAAGATTTGAGAAATATGTTAACGGAGGTTTATGAGAGAATATGAATGATTTTTTGTCCAAGTTATTACCAATGATAATACCTATGATGCTAAGTCAAATTGTTTATTGCAAAATTGACAAGAAAAAGGAAATAACAAATAAGTTAAGTTCAAAGCTCGGTATTCAGCAAGAATGGTTACCATTTTGTGCTTTTTTAAGTTCATCAATTATTTTACTAATTATGTTTTACTTTGGTATCCCTGTTCTTCTATTTCTTGCATTAGGTGGAACTGTTACAGGTATTGTCTGCGGTATGCAGTGTAACCTATCAATTAAAAAAGGAAAATAGACATTTTACCAAACTTCTGTCTTTTCTAAATCTTAAGTAGATATCTTCAACAGAAATCATACATATTGTCACTACTTTAAGTGGGATCAAGCTGAATTGGATACAACTTAGAACCTTCAACGATTTTCATAGTACTCTAGAATAAAAATATTTATGATTTCTCTTTGCAAATTATATAATAAATATTATATAATACTAACAAGAAAGATAATGTATTTAGGTGATATAATATGAGATTTTTAACTCAAGGCGAAAAAATTAGAACTTTAAGAGCAACGCTAAACATGAAACAACAAGATTTAGCATCAGAAAACATAACAAGACCTTTTATAAGCATGATAGAGGTTGGAAAAAGAAACTTAACCTATGATACTGCTAATTCTATAATTGAAAAATTTAATAATAAAGCTATAGAATTAGAAATTAATTTAGATATAGATATACACTATTTATTAAGATCTCAATCCGAAGATGCCAGTATATACTGTTTAGAAAAACTTAAAAACAATAATATAGACGAGATTTTTAATGAAGTTATTAAGATATCAACCGAATTTAATTTACTAGAAGTTAAATCTGCAACATATAAAGCTATGGGAGATTCTTATTTTGATAAAAAGAATTTTGTGGAATCTTTTATTAATTATATCAATGCCATAGATATTTATAAGGACATAAATGAAAATAAAGATATATCGTATCTTTATTGGAAAAGTGCTCTTTGTAAAGCATATTTACTACAATATAAAGAGGCTTTGTCTTATTTTAGTCTCTCACGTCATTATTCATTACTTTACAATGATACTAAAACTAAGGATATATCATTATATCATATTGCTAAATGCCATATGAAATTAAATAATATAAATTTAGCTAGAATTCATATAAACAACTATTTATCTATATGTAATAAGGATGAAAATTTTAATTATTATGTTAATGCAAATATTTTAAAAGCTAATTGTTATGAAATTGAAAAAAAGTTTAATGATGCTATCGATATATATAAATCTTTAATTGAAGATCTTATAGATTCTCAAATTTCTTCATTAGGAATTATATATAATAATCTAGGTTTAGCATACTCTCACAAAAATAATTTTAAAGCAAGTATTAAATATTTTGAAATGGCTATAAAGTTTAGAACTGAATATGATGAAGCTAATTTATCACATACACTTATAGAAAAATCAATTGTTCTATTACATCAAGAGTTATATTTTGATGCTATTGAAACTTTAAAATTAGGATTAAAATATGCTGAAGCTTACAATGATCTTGAATATTTAGTAAAAGGAAACTATTTAATTGCACGTATATATAATATCCTAAACGATAATGATAACTTAGAAAAGACATACTTAAAAATTGCTGATTTATTAAAAGATACTGATAGTAATGATTTAATTTTAATTTATAACGACCTGGCATCTATGTACTTAAATAAAAATAATATTGTTGAAGCTAATCACTATTTATTTCTATCGAAAGAAGTTATTAACAAAAGTCCAAATTTGTTGTATCATAAGAATATATAATTTAAACATATTACTTTTAGATAAGCCTACTGCAAAGTGAAAAGAGGCATCGTAAAACTACCTAGAGTGGAGTTTTACGATACCTCTTTTTTTCATAAGTTAACGCTCTGGCTACTTATGAATTCTCTATATTCTAATATTTCTGATAACTTTTTCTTTCTTAACAAAATTAATATTGGAATTAAATATACAACCAAACCAATAAGCTTTATATAACCATAAGAATTTACTTGAGTAACAATTGAACCAATTCCAAAGAGGCCTGAACCTATTAAAGCACTAAAATCATTGAATGCATGAATAATAACAACTACCCATATATTTCTTGATCTTAAATAAATAGCAGCAAGTAATGCTCCTAGCATTGAAACAAGGCCTGCCTGAATTAATGCACTTTTAATAGAAATTCCAGAAAAAGCATTTGTTACATGAGCAGCTCCAAAGATTATACTTGATAAAGCAATTGAAATATAAATTCCTTTTTTTGTCTTATCAAATTTATCAATAAAAAGATTTAGTATAATTCCTCTAAATATAAATTCTTCACCAACTCCTATTGCGATCATAGTAACTATAAATATTATAATTTGTGGTAAAGGCAGCAATTGAAGATCCTTTTTAGTATTCAACACATTTACCAGATTACCAAGAATTGCAAATATAGACATTACAATTAGAAATCCACCTATATAAAGTCCTTTTAATATACCTTTACTCCGTTCTTTAAAAATATAGTTTATTCCCATTAGATAAATAATTCCTAATGAAAAAATAATACCAGCACATTCCGCAATTAATTGTGGAAGATATCCTTTAGATTTTATTAATAATATAGTTATTAATCCCAAACTGTTAAGTACAACTAAAAAAACAATAGCTATCAATATACTTAATATAATAATATGTTGCTCTTTTAAAAAATTAATTTTATTTCTCACTTTATATCTTTCCTTTCTAACATAAATATTCAAATTTAAAATAGTTCTTTTACATTTATCTTCCCCTGCTTACTAGCCTTTACACATTTTGCACTGAAACCAAGCTCCTTTACTGCTTTAATAATTCCACAAGCACTTGTCCCCCTGTTTATCTATACCAAGCTATTTCACGTATTTTTGAAATTGGAATTTTTAGACCATATTGTTTTGAAATTGTAGCTAAGGGACATGAAAGAAAATAACAAGACAAAAATGCCATGATTATTTTTCATCAGACAATGAAGCCGATTGCTCTCATAGCGGGCATATTAGAGCAATCTGCTGACGCAGTATGATGGAAAGTAGGCACATTAGAAAAGAGCAGCTATGCTGCAATACGGAACTTTTCTTGGCAGATTGACTTATTATTTTTTTGAATGTCCCTAAGCAAGCTGCTCCACAATCTTTGAGGGCATGTTTGTTTATACATATGTATTTTTAATGGATTTTTCATTTTTCATCCTATGCTTGTAAATTTACATATTAGATTATTTATCTAATTCAATTTCATACTCCCTACTTTGTATAAGCGAAACATATGTAAAGAAATATATAATATTCATAATATATAATATACTAATATTTATTTTAACAATTTTCAAGTATTTACTTGTAACTTTTTTTATGATATTATTGTTACGCAAGGTAACTTGTTATATATTTTTCTTTGTTACATTCGACTAGCTACAAATTTCAGTTTTAAAAACTAATATTTATGATTAGACCACAAAAAGGTAAAATTAAGTTTTGAATCCACAATATATAGTTATTTTATTGAGTCACTAATACATTAAGTTGTGTACTTAAATTTGTTTTATACCTTTTCCTGGTTTAATCATATTTATAATTATTTTAGTCTTATGATAACCTTTGCTTACTTTAAAACTATTTGAGGTTGTAGAGAAGCATAATGAAATAACTATAATAAGATTTAAATTTTTTACAACTAAGTGGTAATATCATCTTTTGTGTTTGAAGTGTAAATCAAAAACCTAATAATCGCTTTAATGCAAAATGATGTTTATTATAAATATGTGTATCAAAATTTCTTTACTACATTTGTGCGCAGGATGTAGTAAAGAAATAATGTGCATTTAAGTATAGGAAATCCATATGGTACTAATACATATTCTCCATTAAAAACTGACACATTATCAGCACTATTCTTAAACATAGCCTTTATTTAGAGTATTAAAGTTATAATGTTTAGGATATAAATTTTAAGTGCTAATTTTAATTAAATCACTATTAAAAGAAGAGGAATAATAATTATGAAAAGCAATCTTATAATATTACAGATAAGTGTATATTTATTATTACTAATATGGTTTTTCGCGGATTTGATAATTAAGAAACATCCTAATTCTATTATTATTGGTTTAATTGTTATATTTACGATGATTAGTATTTTTATTACTAGATAGTTAGTAATTATTTTTATATCTGTATCTAAGTGTTTTCACTTTTGATGATACTCAAATATAGGATCACTATTTGAGTAAACTCATTTCTTAAAAATCTTTTAATCCACATAGTCCCCCAATGAGTCTTCTACATATAACTAGCTGGAGCTTCGCTGTACAGTACAGCATCAGCATGGATTTTATGTCATCAAATAATCTATTACCCAACTTTTCAACTAATATTTCAGATAAATTATCCTCACTATTAATAGACCTGCTCATCCTACTCACCAAGGATAATTACAATCAATATATTTCAATTTTAAGATTTGTTGTTTTTGTTACATTAATCCTAGTTTAATTTATATACTTTTAAAAAAACTATCATCTTTAATTAATAACCGCAAATAACTTTTAGAAGTAATTTGCGGTTATGTTAATTAATTTATTTATTTTTGAATCACCTTTTGTATATGATCTTTTAATACACTTGCTGATTCCTGTAATCTTCTTAATTCTTCTCCATCATTTATTTCTGGATTTACAATTCTTACGACTCCAGTATTATTAATTATTGCTGGTACTGCTAAATACACATCGTCAATTCCATATTCTCCTTGCATTAAGCATGATACAGTTAAAATTGTATTTTCATCTCTCAATATAGCTTCCACTATTCTATTTACAGCCAAGGCTACTGCAAAATAAGTTGCCTTTTTTCTACTTATTATTTCATAAGCAGCATTTTTAACATCATTTTCAATTACTTCTTTTACTTGATCATCCCACTCTAAATCAAATTTCTTTGCATATTCGTCTAGACTTCCACCAGCTATACTTGCTGTACTCCAACTCACAATTTCACTGTCACCATGTTCACCCAAAACATATGCATGAATATTATTATTGTTTACATTGAAATACTTACCAATAACATATTTTAGCCTTGATGTGTCCAATACTGTTCCAGATGCAATCACTCTTTCTCTCGGGAATCCTGATAATTTATATGTTATATATGCTAAAACATCACACGGGTTTGATACAACTAATAAAATTGCATTTGGACTTTTTGCTGCAATCTCTGGGACAAAACCCTTAAATATTTTATAATTTTTTTCAATTAAATCTAACCTAGTTTCTCCTTCCTTTTGTGCTGCACCTGCTGTAATTATTATTATATCCGAATCTTTAGTTTCATCAATATTTCCTGCATAAATACTAACTGGTTTTACAAAAGATGTACCATGAACTAAATCCATAACTTCCCCCATGGCTTTATCCATATTTATATCAAATATACATATCTCTGTTGCTACACCACTATTCATTAAAGCATATGCTGTTGTTGCTCCTACAAATCCTGCTCCTATTACAGATATTTTACGTTTTGTTTGTATCATTTCTATATCCTCCTATAACTTTCAATAAACATTTTATAATTCATTATCTTAAATAAATTATCCTTCATTAAATACAAGTAATTTTTTAAAAATTATTAAACAATAATTATTATTAATTATAACTCATTTGAAATTTTTCGTAAATACTATATAATTAAATTTAACCATATAAAACTAAATTTATAACTTAATAATTTATTTTAATTTCTTTCTTGAAAGATGGAGGTACACTTTTATGAAATTATTATTTTTTGATACAGAAACTACTAGTATAAAACCTGGCAGCATATGCCAGCTAAGCTATATAACTGTAGATGCTAGTACAAAACCTCAAGTGACAACTGGAAAAAATTTCTTCTTTACAGTTGATGAAATGGATCCTTCTGCTGAAGAAATTCATGGTTTCTCACTTGAAAAACTTTATGATTTATCTAATGGGCAATATTTTGAAGATTTAGTTCCTGAATTCATTGATGATTTTATAAATTCAGATTTTTTAATTGGACATAATGTTAATTTTGATATTAGATTTTTAAAACATGAATTATTATTGTTAGGTGAAGATTTTACTCCTAAAAATGTTTTCTGCACAATGGCTTATTATAGAGATATATGCAAAATTCCAAAAAACAATGGAGAAATTAAAAATCCTAAATTATCTGAAGTAATTGATTGGCTTAACATACCAAGTAACCAAATCGCTGAAACGTCTGAGAAATTATTTGAAGGCAGCGGTAATTATCATGATGCTAGATTTGATACAGCAGCCACTTACTTAACTGTAATAGAAGGATTAAAGAAAGGTCATTTCCCTAAATGTTATTTTTCAAACCTACTTAAAGCACATTCAAAAAAATAAATTATATATTTTTATTATTAACACCTCATTAAAACAATCATATACTATATTATAATTTATAGCTGTAGCTATTTTAGGCACAATCAATGTGCCTTATAGTTTTAATTATTTCTGACTTTAGATTGAACAATTTTTTATTTTCTTTCATCTGCCTTATTCTTGTTTAAATTATAAATGAGGTGATAATATGGAAAAATATGTTTGTGAAGTTTGCGGGTATATTTATGACCCAGAGCTCGGAGACCCTGATGGCGGCATAGATCCTTATGTTGATTTTGATGATTTGCCTGATTATTGGGTATGCCCAATTTGTTCTTTTAACAAAGATAATTTTTCTATTCTAGAATAATTACAATTGTAAATGTATACCATATTTATTGGATTACTAATTAGTTTCCCCAGATATTTCTTACAATTGTAATTATTATTTCCAAACTAAAGTCAAAAGAAAAAGACTATAAGAGCTTAAAAAGATGTTCCTATAGTCTAATTTTATTTTTATATAAACATCCAATTCCTATGTTTGACTCACTGGATAAACATATTTATATATTTGCTAAATCTTAAGTGGATATCTTCACTAGAAATCATAAATATTTTTGTGCAGAAGGCATTTGAAAATGAGCTGTTAAAGGTTCTTAGTTGAAGGTTGTCCCACTTTAGCTTGTCACACTGAAAGTGGGAGCATGCTAAAGTGAGTACAACCTGCAACTTAGAACCTTCAGCGACATTTTCATAGTCCTTCGAAATAAAAATATTTATGATTTCGATAAATTACCACTTAAGTCTAGATTACAGATTGTTTATCTATATACTTTCATGGAAGGTTCTACTTATAACTTCTAATTGTTGTTCCTTTGATAATCTACTGAAGTTAACAGCATATCCTGAAACTCTTATTGTTAATGTCGGATACTTATCTGGATTTTCCATTGCATCAATCAATGTTTGTCTATTAAGAACATTAACATTTAGGTGATGAGCACCTTGAACAAAATATCCATCTAATATGGCAACTAGGTTGTTAATTTTTTGGTCTTCATCTTTTCCAAGAGCATCTGGAACTATTGAGAAGGTATTAGAAACACCATCTTGACAAATTTCATTGTATGGTATTTTAGCTACTGAATTTAGTGATGCTAATGCTCCATTTATATCCCTGCCATGCATTGGATTTGCTCCTGGTGCTAATGGTTCACCTTTCTTTCTTCCATCTGGAGTTGTACCTGTCTTCTTACCATACATAACATTTGATGTAATTGTTAATGCTGATAGTGTGTGGTTAGCATTTCTGTATAATGGATGCTTCTTAAGTTCATTTGAGAATTTAGTAACTAATTCTACTCCTAAATCATCTGCTTTATCATCATCATTCCCGTATTTAGGAAATTCTCCTTCTACTTCAAAATCTACTGCTATACCTTCTTCATTTCTAATTGGTTTAACCTTAGCATATTTAATTGCAGATAAGGAATCTATTGCAACCGAAAGCCCCGCTATACCAAATGCCATTAATCTCTCTACTGCAGTGTCATGTAAAGCCATTTGGCTTGCTTCATAAGCATATTTATCATGCATAAAGTGAATTATATTCATAGTATCTACATAAACCTTAGCAACATATTCTAATACTTTATTATAGTTAGCTTTAACTTTATCAAAATCAAGCACTTCTTCATCTGTAAGTTTGCTGATTCCAGGAACTACTTTAATACCTTTTAATTCATCTACACCACCATTTATAGCATATAAAAGTGATTTAGCAATATTACACCTAGCACCAAAGAATTGCATTTGTTTACCAACCTTCATAGCTGATACGCAACAAGCTATTGTATAATCATCACCATAAACAGGTCTCATAACTTCATCATTTTCATATTGAATAGAATCTGTTTTTATTGAAATTTCTGCACAATATTTCTTAAAGTTTTCAGGTAATTTATCTGACCATAAAACTGTTAAGTTAGGTTCTGCAGATGTTCCAAGATTGATTAATGTATGTAAGTATCTGAAAGAGTTTTTTGTAACAAGTGGCTTTCCGTTAATTCCCATACCACCAATCGATTCTGTTACCCATGTTGGATCTCCTCCAAACAATTCATTATACTCGGGTGTTCTTAAATGCCTAACTAATCTTAATTTTATAATTAGTTGGTCCACTATTTCTTGAGCTTCTTTTTCTGTAATTAAACCTGACTCTAAATCCCTTTCAATATAGATATCTAGGAATGTTGAAGTTCTTCCAAATGAAGTTGCTGCTCCATTGTTTTCTTTTATTCCTGCTAAATATCCGAAATATAAATGCTGCGCTGCTTCTTTTGCATTTGCTGCTGGCTTTGATATATCAATTCCATATTTAGATGCCATTGATTTAATTTCACCTAAGGCTCTAATTTGCATAGATACTTCTTCCCTTTTTCTTACTAATTCATCAAGCATATCACCATTTAGATTATCTAAATCTTTTTTCTTTTCTCCTATAAGATAATCTACACCGTAAAGTGCAACTCTTCTATAATCACCTATTATTCTTCCTCTACCATAAGCATCTGGAAGACCAGTTAAAAGCCCCGCACTTCTGGCTGCTCTTATTTCTTTTGTATATGCATCAAATACACCTTCATTATGAGTTTTTCTGTATTTTGAGAAATGTTTTTCTATATTTGAATCAAGTTCGTATCCATATTCTTTTAATGAACTTTGAACCATTCTCATTCCACCAAATGGATTTACAATCCTCTTGAGTGGTGCATCTGTTTGAAGTCCAACTATAACTTCATTATCTTTATCTATATATCCAGCTTCATAATTGTCGATTCCAGATACCCTATCTGTAGCAACATCAATTATTCCTTTTTTTACTTCCTCAACTATTAGTGCATATGCTTTTTCCCATACCTTGCCTGTCTTTTCTGTTTTTCCTTCTAAGAAACTTCCATCACCTTCATATAACTTATAATTTTTTTGTATGAAGTTTTTTACGTCTATACCATCCTGCCATGTTCCATTTTTAAAACCTTCCCATTGATTAAACATAATTTGTCCCCCTTCTAATTTTAGGCACATGAAAAAAAATAATAGACCAAAGATGCGACGTATATTTCGCCCGATGTCCTTCGGCCCCTGGATAAGTTCAACTAAATTCAGCTGGAATGTAAAATTCCACCTGAAAAGTTTCACTTTATGTCAGACAAGGAAGCAGATTCTGCTCATAGCGATCCTATTAGTAGAATCTGCTGACGCAGTATGACGCAAAATAGGCAAACATACTGGTCTATTATTTTTTTGATTGTGCCTTAAGTACGTAAAAAAGCCGACAACCTGGGCTTTTTTGCCCAGACGGTCGGCTTTCTAATAGTCATACTTCATGTGGTAACTCCACTTCCGTCAGTCATATGACCAAATATCTTAATATAAGAATAATATATAAGCTTTCGTCTTGTCAACAAGAATAATTTTCCATCAACTGATACAACTCCTATACCTTTTATTTTAGGCTCTTGTCCTAAAAAACAAGTTTTAAACCAGAATTGCTTTTTCCACCTTCACCTGTTGGCTGTGCTTCTGGATTCCTCACATTTATTTTTACCTTCATACATGTTCACCTCTTAAGAGTTTAATTAAGGCACCCCAAACCTTTAACTATGGAACTATTAGTTGGTTTCATGAATGTAATATCAGGCAATTCACCATTTGGACCTCTATCTATAGTTAGCTGGCTTGCATCAAGACTTTGAAAATCATTTGCAGATAAGCTTTTATCAGCTTCATTCCATGAATTATTTGTATTATTTTCTGCTGGAAGATTAGCCTCATCTAACGAATTGCCCTTATAAGAAAGATTATAATGTAGTACTTCCTTTGTACCTGGAATATCAGTAGGATTACTTATACTTGCACATTCAAGCATAGTGAAGTTTCCTTTCTTATTGCCGTATGCAGTATTGTTGGTCCAAGTTGCCGATTGCCCTGGTTGATGATTAGCATAAAATCCATGTGCTCCGTTATTCACAGAAAGACAATTTTTAACAGTATGAACTGGTGGCATAAAATCTATTGGTTTCTTTCCCCATCCACCAATTTTAAATCCATTAGAATCTCCTCCAGCATTCATATTAAAGGCCCAACATGAATCAAAAGTATTAGCTCCTTTCGAATTAATGCAATCATATCCATCATCACTATTGTTCCATGAACGGCACTCTTTAAATGTAACACCATCTCCATGAGCGCCAAAGCCATCTATATTTCCAATAGATATCCCTTTGACACCTATATTATTGTAAGAATCACATCTAATACATGACCCTGTTGAATGACCTGTGAAATAAAAACCAATTGCTTGATTATCAGAACATGTGACTTGATTAAATATGGCATTTCCTTCAATTCTAAAACACTCAGACTGTTTTTGATTTCCTACTGGAACTCCTGTTACTTTTATCGATTGAAAAGTGACATTTTTTACATCAGGTTTTACATAAAATGCTGCTACACGTTTAGCCGTTGTTATATTCGCAAAATCAAATACTGGAACTTCTTTAGAAGAATATGCCTCATAAGTAATCCCACTTTTAGTAATTTCATTTACATAATTGTAATTTGTATCTGAATCAGCAATAGTAAAATTCTTATATGTGCCACCACGTATATAAACAGTATCTCCAGTAGAAGCTGCTTCTTGGGCTTTAGCAACGCTTGCAAATGGTTTCTCCTGAGTTCCAGGATTATTATCGTTCCCATCAGTTGCCACATAATAACCTTTTGTATTACCAGCTGATGCTTGAGATACCGATGCTGTTGATAATGATGCACAAGCTATCATTTCTGTACTCAATAAAATAGTCATTAAATATACATTAAATTTTTTTAATAAGTTTTTCATAAAATCCTCCCTAATCACTTTAGATATATATTACAATCATTTTATATTTATAAAAATATCCAATTCTGATTTTTATGTTTGAATTATACATATTAATCCAAATACTTTTCCGTCTTATTGTAAATTCATGTTGTGAAATCTGTGTGAACTCTATTACAATTTTGATATAACATTCTCTTCATTCATATTTAAAATACTTGTAGGGAATAACAACTCCATGATAAAATCGATAATCATCTTAGTATAAGATAGTTGATGTTAATGGCTTTGTTGGATTATTAGTTGTTGTTTTATCTGCATTTATCCAATAAAAATCATCAAAATTTACCTGTGAT
>JARLHR010000272.1 GCA_031292145.1 Clostridium sp.
ATGAAATAGACCCATTAAAAAAACAGCTAGCGCCGATAAAAGTCCATACTTCTTAATTGAATAATTATTTAAAGAACCTTTTCGAAATAAAGAATAGAGAAATACCATCATTAAAAGTAGGGTTGAAGGATACCCGTACATTAGGATATGCTGTAAAATACTGTTATGTGCTGATGATAATCCCGCATTTAGAAAATTCTGAAAATCATATCCCATTCCCCATATTGGAGTTTCAAATGTTTTATTAAATAGCAAGCTGTATATATAAAGTCGTGAAGATTCAGAATAAGGCCCTAAATCATTTTCATACTTTTCTGGTGCTAATAATCTACTAAAGATTTCAACTTGATTTCCCGATTGGAGGAATGGAACTGCAAAATATAATAATACTAATGTCACACCAAGGATAATTAATATATTTTTTGCTCTTTTCTCTTTGATAAAAAATATTAAAAAGAAAAATAATACTACGAGTGCAATCCTTGTTACGGTTAATATTGTTATTATGAATAACAATAATGAGAACAAAAGATAAATTTTATTTTGTTTCTTATAATATAGATAAAGTGTGTAAGGAAATACTGCAACAAGGAACGTGGCAAATCGGGGAGCTTCATTCCAAAGTGATATAAGCCTTCCTTCCTTAAAATGATAATGGTTAAATATGCTTTCATGAAATAAATTTGCAAAAATCATATCATAATAGCTTGGAAAAAATAGTTGCAATAAGGCAATTAGTGAATGTATTACAGCTATCCATACAAAGATTTCAAATATTTTCTTGTTTTGATGGTTTCTTATTACAATAAAGATATAAAACAATACACCTGTTAATCCGGGCACCATAAATTGCAGGAATTGCTTAAGACTGGTAGTTCTAAATGAAATTAATATTGCCAGAGCAGTAATGATTAGATAAACTAATGGAATGATTAATGCCGTTTTTCTCTTAATTTGAACTTTATCATACATAAAAGCTGTAATTATACCTGTAAAGATGAGGAGTAAAAATGCAAAACTGATTAATGTGGAAGTAGTACCACCTTCAAACCATAATATTCCCGGTAGGTAAAAAGCAAGAATAAAAATATTAATCCATCTATTCATAACTTTAGATTCAACTATTTAATTTATAATTCATCAGATATCCTGAATGTTGGTTTTTACCCCTAATAACCCAATCGGAAATTTCATTAATTTTCTGAAACATTAAATTATGAGGTAGATCGGCAAATTTATTAAATTTCAAATCCGTTACTATATATGGGTGTTCGTCTACAAATATATTCAGGTCTAATTGTGAATCTATTAATGCCATATAAGCATATTTTTTTGCAATTTCTAAATTCGGGCTGAATTCAATTTCTCTGTTTACAATTTTTTGAAGTATATCTAAATACTCTTTTTGTGAAACAGGATCTATCGTAAATCCTCTCTTTTTATAATGCGGCAATCCGGAAACTATAACCGGTTTATTACAAAAGACAGCTTCCAGCCCAATATTTGAACCATATACTAGAACAAGATCTGATCTTTCTATTAAATCATAGGAATTAATTTTTTCATGAGACTTGATAAAATATACATTCGGTTTATAGTCTTTTTTCCATTTATATAATTCTTCCATTACTAGTTCATGCGATGGTAATCCATATACACCATTTTCTGCAGGATGAATTCTTATTACAAGATTATTATCTTCTTGTCCCTGTCGTTCAAAATATTCAATAGTATCTTTAATCCAATCAATCTGGTTTTTATAGACAGAATTCATCCCGGCAAGAGTTGCATCCCAAACAACATTAGTAAAAAGACTAACCAGTATTCCTTTATTATTCTTTTGTGGATAATTAAAATTTTCAGTCTTTATATTTTTATTATATAGAAAATATTTCTTCCTGTTTTCAAGATGTTTTTCAATAATACTGGTTTCTGATTCAGTAAGTACTTTATTTTTAAACTCATTCCATTCTAAGTCCCAGTTAAAATCTACACAGGGATTTGAATCATCAAATATCCATCCCATTTTTGTTGTATCCAAATTTGTTTCGTCATAACTAATCGTTCTTATACCCATATGTGATAAAATTTTATAAGCTATTCCATACCAGAAAATATGTCCGCAATTTACAATGACAACATCTGGTTTTTCGTTATTAAATATATTTTTTAAATAATAGTATAATTCAATGCTGGATTTTATAAAATCATTTACTGTCTGTCTATTTGAAATTTTTGATGAAAAAGTGAATTTAATTATAGATTGATAAATTTCATCACCAATATTTATCCCATCAATGCTAATATCCTGAAAATCTTCAGCTGTGTAAAAATCTTTTGGGGATAAGATTATATTTTCATGTTCTGGTCCTTTTCCGGCATAATCCTTTATAAATATACTACGGTAAGGAATTTTCATGGACAATTCATAATTATTCCTTTCACATGAAAGACATAATCTTCTGGGATTTTTCTCACGAATATCCCATCCATTACATATATCAAATAATGAGTTGCAAAAAGCAAAGACACATTCTGCGTTTTTTGAACTCAATATTGATGCTAATGCTAATTCTGATGCTAACATTCTTGGTACAAACCTCATTCTCAAAAAAAGAACCTTTGATGTATTATTACCCTTTTTATTGGTAGGAAATGGGGTTTTATTTTCGATTAATCTAATGAATGGATCTATTACTCCGGTTTTCTCAAAGAAATAATTAAGAGGTCTGAAATGTGTTCCTGAAATTTTATAGAGTGGTGTAATCAGTGTTCGTAGTATTTCGATAATTTGTCTTTTCATATATGTTTCAAAGCTATAGATTTTACTTTTTGCATAACTTCATTGTCCGATTTATAAAGTATAGCTCCCAATAATAATGTAAAAACAATTAGTTTAGAAATTTCAAAACAGGAATATGCTAAATTGGATATGAATGGATTTGTTATAGCAATATCAGCTATCAATACAGCTAGGGTAAGAAAAAAGATACCGAACAATTTGATTAAATTTTTAAATAAAATAGATTTTTCATCACTAATTAAATAATTAGTTATTACTAGAATTGAGGATGTAAGGATGATTGAAACACAAAGAACAATCTGCGAAACTGATTCGGCACTTGAATTACTATTAATTAAATATTTCAGTGCGATAAATTCAAAGCAAATAGCGACTATTGTCATCGTGATATAAAATCTCTGTCGTTTTATTGTTGTTATTATATGTCCGCATGGAATTAGTACAGAGTTTACAAATGCAGCTGCTACAAGATATTTTAAGATATGAACGCTGGGGAAATAATCCTTGAGAAATATTTTGATTACAACAGTTAAGGGATGTATAAATAATATGCTTAAAATAGCCAGAATGGGAATAAAAATAACCGTATACTTGAATGAATAATCCTGTAATGAAGAATATCTTTCAGCATTTTCGCCAAATTTGTTTCCTATTTTGGGAGCCAGAATATCTGAAAAACTATTTATATAGGTACTCAAAAAAGCAACTCCTGTTAATGCAAATCCATATAACCCGACTACTTTTTTAGGGAAGATTTGTGTAACAAACAGAAAGTCCATTGTTGACAATAATAGGACAAATACGCTGGAGAGTAAAATCGGGAATCCGGTTATAATTAAGAATTTTAAATGGCTGATTGATACCCGCAAACTTGGTTTGAATTTCAGAAAGTGTCGGAAAACAAATATTTGAGTTGCTAAAATTAAAATCTGAAGAATAAGCAATCCATGAAGTTTAAAAAAATAGACAGCCACAACCGATAATAATGCACCTACAAAATCATATTTAATCTTTGTTTTGGCGATGTAAATAAAATGACTGTTTACCACAAGAAGTGAATAGAAAAACTGGTAATAATATTGAGCACTTATTAATAAGAATGCGATCAGGTAAAAATCAGAACTTAACAAGGAGCTGATTTTAATATTAAATACTAAAAAAGTAATTGTTATTAAAAAAAGGATCGTATTCATTAGTGTTATAAACCAGAACGTGCTGTTAACAAAGATTTCGATTTCGTCAACATTATTTTTACCTCTCTCAATCGGTATTTGTCGGTTAAGACCACTTTGTGCTCCGATATTTGAATAAAGGCAATATCTACAAATTACACTAATATATGAATTGGTGGCATATAACACCGGAGTTAATATCTTGGCATTATACATTCCGGTAAATAACCTTACTATATGTATAGAAAAGTTACTTGATGACAAGGCAATATATTCCTTAATCCCTTTAGGAATATTTAATTTATTAATTTTCTCTAGAAAGTAATTTTTCAATTTATTGGATTTTAATTTTAGAAATGATATTATAAACGAACGGGAATTCCATGAGCTGAAAGAAATGCTTTTGCTTCCTTTGGAGTCTGTTCGGTAAAATGAAAAATACTTGCAGCTGCAATAGCAGAAGCTGAGCCGGTAATTACACATTCTAGCATATGAGAATAATTGCCGCATCCTCCGGAAGCAATAATGGGAATATTTACAGCTTCTGTTACCTTTTTTAGCGTTTCAACATCATAACCGCTCATAGTTCCATCCCGATCTATAGAAGTTAATAAGATCTCACCTGCGCCTAATTTTTCAACTTTGCGTGCCCAATTTATAAGATCTAGCCCAGTCGCTACGTTACCAGAATTAATATATACTTCATCTTTTCCATTTATTCTTTTGTAATCTATTGAAACCACTATACATTGAGCTCCAAATTTGTCTGAAGCTATTGTTATCAGCTCTGGAGAAGTTACAGCAGATGAATTTATTGAAACTTTGTCTGCCCCTACCTTTAGTAATTCCCTGATATCATCTATTGTTTTTACCCCACCGCCAACCGTAAAAGGCATAAAACATTCATCAGCAATCTCATCGATTAATTCAAAATCAGGTCTTCTGTTTTCTTGAGAAGCCGTAATATCAACAAAAATTAACTCGTCTACTTCCCTCATGTTGTAGACTTTTATGGCCTGCATAACGCTGCCGACTCTTCTCCAGCTATCAAATGAAATTCCTTTGACAAGAGTAGGATTTTTATAAAGAAGTACAGGAAGAATCCTTAGCTTTAACATAATTAGAGTGCTAGGAAATTGTTTAAAAGCTGAAATCCAGTTTTTTGACTTTTTTCTGGATGAAACTGAGTGCCCATTATATTATCATTTACAATTACAGAAGCAAAATTTGAGCAATAATCTGTTGTTGCAATAACATTTGTTTTATCAGTACAGCTAAAGTAATAGCTATGAACAAAATAAAAATTAGACCCATTTTTGATATTTTTAATAAGTGGATGCTCCGCTAAAATATTTATTTCATTCCATCCAACATGTGGTACCCTTTCACCATTTTTAGGCTGAAACTTTTTTACAATACCATGAATTAATCCAAGTCCTTGAGTTTCTTTTATCTCATATCCTGTATCCGCTAGGATTTGCATACCCAAACATATACCCAATATAGGAATTCTATTATGAATGGCTTGTTCTCGCAATTCATCAGAGTATCCTGATTTTAGAAAATTATTCATGCCATCATAAAATGATCCGACACCGGGTAAAATTATATGTGTCGCAATATTAAGATCCTTAGGATTCTTAGTTATAAAAGCATTACCACCACATTCCTCTATTGCTCTTTTCACCGAATCCAAATTTCCCATTCCGTAATCAATAATGGCAACTTTTTTCATTTTTAATTATCGTAATTAATTTTTTCTAAGTTACCTTTGGAGTCTTTTATTAGATTACCTCTTGAGTCACATTTAAAAAGTTTTTTATTTGTGAATCTATCACAAACCTTAATGAATTCATCCACAGATAATTCTAAAGGTTCTAATATCTTTTCAAGTGGTTTTCCAAGATATGTCCAGGGAAATTTTCCATCTCTCATTTTTACAATCTTAATAGCATCATCACGGGAAATCCTGCCTCTCCTTACATGCAGACATGCAATATCGCTCGCTCTGCTAAATCCAAATTTTAAATATTTAAAATAGTCATGGATCCCCGTTTGATAATTATCGAGATTTTCATAATTAACAAAATTACTTTCAACAAAATTATTATATGATGTAAATCCGTACGCTTGAGAGATTAATGCATTAGTCAGACCATCCCAAGGTAAATAATATCCAAGAAATAGACCTGTTATATTATTTTTCCTTAACTCATCGTCTGATGGATAAGAGAATGGTATTAAATCTTTTTTCTGAATTCCTTCATTATCAACTAAGTCTGAAACTCGCATTCCTAGTAAACCCCCGAATTCTTCTAACCACCTTCTATCCAAAATTTTACTTGAACTTGCAGATGCAGGACCCCCATATTCATTTTGTGAATTTTCTCCCCAAACTATTAATGGAACATTATAATGAACTGCTGCTCTAACAGGAATTGTAAATATTGAGACATGTTCCGGCCAGGAAATATCCCCCACTTGGAGTAATCCGATTCTGTTCAATTTCCTTCGTACTACTCGGTTACTTGTAAATTCCACATAATCAACTCCCAGATTTTTTATGTTTTCAATATTTTTCCTGCCAATTTCAGATAAATCGCAGGTTGTTGCCGTGACACATAAAGGATTCATTCCAAATTCAAGCATTTTAATAACCTGAAATGTACTATCCTTACCACCACTGACAGGTATGATGCAATCCCAGTTTGATTGGTTAATGGATTTATAACGATCTAGGATTTCTATTAATTCCTTTTTCCGATCAGCCCAATTTATTTCGTCTCTCTTTTCGAAGCTTCGGCAAGCATTGCAAATTCCCTCTTTATCAAGGAATAAATCAGGTTTAGTATCGGGCATAACGCATTTTTTACAATATTTCATTTATCTGTTATCCTTTTCAAGTAAAAACCAATTGATATCATCTTGCGGAAAATTATTATCCAAATGATATGAAAACCCATATTTGACTAGTTTTAGATCTGCAAATTTTTTAAGCATTTCCCCGGCAAAATCTCTTTTAAATAACCTGTCTAAAAATCCTCTATATGGTATTTCAACAGGAGAAGGATTAAAATATTCTGCAATGCAGATGTATCTGCCTGATGATTTATAAATCTTATTATAAAATCCATCCAATTCATTTGGGTTTAAATGAATCATAACACCTTTTGACAATACAAAATCAAATTTTTCTTCTGATTTATAATCTAAAATAGATTCGTTTTTGACACAAATCCATTTGTTTTCTGCTAAAATATCGCATGCATTTTTATTGATTTCTACAGCGGTATAAGATGCATCAGGTAAAAGTTGCTTTAATGCTAATAAATTTAATCCAATATTTGAACCGAATTCGATTACACTCTTTACATTTAAAGTGTATTGAACTATCTGAGAAAATAAATAAATATTTCCCGCCAATATCTTCTTATCATAATTCCTTTCGATATAATTCGTTCCAAACTCTCCAGCCCAAAATTTTTCTTGTTCAGTTTTATATTGTTTCATCTTGATCCTTAGAGCTATTTATGATTCTGTATTTTTGTTCAGCCAGTGACCAGTCTGTTAAAGTATCAATATCTTGAGCTTGCATTTCTGGTAAAATATAACCTATTGAGTTCTCAGTTATTAATTTCTTCCCTTCAATTAATGAGCTTGTTCTAGTCCAATAAAAAGATCCGCAATCATGGAAAGATTCATCCATGTCCTGGCTCCTCTTTAAACTATTTTCTGGCCATATATATTCGATTTTTTTATTTTCTTTCAATCTAAATGCCCGTTGTATTGGAAAGCTGTATTTAACAATTGGAATTATTGAATCAGCTTTTGATTCAATCAATATTTTATAGGATTCAACTAATTTTTCAACTGTAATTAAAGGACTAGTGGGATACAAACAACATAGAAATTCAAATCTGCTCCCTAGTTTTTCATATTCTCTTAATACTTCCAATAATACGTCTGCAGTTGTGGCATAATCATTTGAGTTCTCCAATGATCTTAAAAAAGGTATTTTTGCACCGTATTTCTTTCCAATCATGGCTATTTCCTCGCTATCAGTCGAAACCATTATTTCAGTGAACAGTCCCGATTTTTTCGCTGTTTCAATACTATAACTTATAATTTCTTTCCCAAGAAATTTTTTAATATTCTTATTAGGAATCCTTTTGCTTCCACTTCTTGCAGGAATTACAGCAATTATATTACTCATCGATGAGACTCCAGGATAATGGTGTTCCGCTTTTTACAGATCTAATAACTCTTTTCCCAATAACATCTTTAATATATTTAGGAGCTAATCCATTATTGGGCCTGATAGAACGGACATTATTTTCTGTTAATATATCTCCAGTTTTCAAATCCTTTACTATAAATAAAGAACGAGCAAAAACCCTGTTTTTTTTATCTTTCTCACTCAATTCAAATGTAGCTTTCCCTAAAGCTTTTTCTGCATCCCTTACTGAATCTACCATTAATTTGAATTCAACGGGATTAAGCGAAAAAGACGCATCAGGACCTCCTAAA
>JARLHR010000273.1 GCA_031292145.1 Clostridium sp.
ACGTAATTGGGACCAACTTCGGCATCTACACCTTTCACCGCAGCTACGGTCTTACGTAAACCTTAACAGCTTCGGGTACTGATTGTACAATGCACCTCTATCAATTATATTAGTCTAATCATATATCGTTATACTTGTCAAGCCCAAATTAGCAGAGGCAAAGATGAACTCAAAATGTGTATTCCCCCATCTCTTAATAGATCATCGGTTCCAAGAGCGAATTACGATCTTCCAGATCACTGGACATTCTCCCTATGCAATTAGACTCTGACAAAAGAAAAACCGCCCGATCAATATTGCTTACTGGTTTATGATCACCTCTGATACGGGAACCAAAAAAAACGATCTGTTCTACGGCATAATTTCGACCAATTTCTCGGATAGAATGTGGGACAGTTAATAGTGAACTCGTTCAGCTAAAGCTGAACGAGTTCACTAATCATGGTTGGTTCCTGTGACCAGTCACATAAAAATACGTAGTTGTTAGGAAAGACGGGCTAACCCGGCGGGTGTGAAGAATTTTTTCGTAACTAAAATCATCAATTAACCATTCCCGATAAGTTGGCGTCAGACACCGGGTTCTTTTCAAATTGATTATGTGCTTCCTTGTTTTCAAAGGGGGTGTATTTATATATTATTAGAAAATTTTGTACTAAAAGAACACGACTTTAATAGTAATTGCAATTAGTGTCCCAAATAAAGCTGATAATAAGGTACCGAGAATATAGTATTCTGCAAATTCAGGATCTTCTTTTGCTTGTTCAAATCGAATTGCAGTTTTAGACCCATATAGAACCGCTAGAGCCTGCCAAGCCCCAGCTAGAATAATAAATATAGTTAGAGCACGTTCAAGTTGACCAATATATCTTCCAGACTTTATATTTGCCGAATCGCCATTTGTTATTCCATTCATAATTGTTTTTATTACAACACTTGATACAGAAGTAGCCATTAACAATAGGATGAAAACTAATAACTCCTTTTTTATTAATACCAAAGACTCTGATATTCTCACAGTATTATTTAGAACTAAGAAATAAAAACCCGCAAGATTTCCTATATATTTTTGCATAAAAAATAAAAAATTTGGAGGGTTAATTAAAAATAATGCACTCATAATAATGACGAGAACATGCGCTATTTGATCTAGAAAGAAAGAATAAATAACCCACATTTTTGAAAAATTAAATCCGCTATGTTTTTCTTCCTTTTTATTAATACTTTTCATTGTTTTAGTCCTATTTGTAATTATACTCATGAAATCATAGGATATTCTATCTTTAATTGTTATTTTTTCGATGGTTAAGTTTAACTTTTCTTTCTTATCTTCTACATTATCGTTTATTTTACTAAGTTTATTGATCGTATATTTTGATTTAATAAAATCAATAATGCCGTGTGATACTAAAACAAAAAAAATGCATGATAATTCATTATAATTTATGTAACCAAGAAAAAATAAGAAAATTAAAATTTGGGTTATAAAAACTCCCAATAAATGTAAGCTTAACCCTTTATACATTTTTTCTTTTGTAGTTTTCATAACACATATATTATCTGTTTGAATTAAAAAGTCACTTATTAAATGTGCAAGTAAAAAAGCAAGTATATAGTTACCAAACATTTACACACCCCTAGAAGTATATTTGGGTTTAAATTTGGATAATTAGACATAAAGCTACTTGCACAGGCATAAGTATATAAGTTATAAAACATTTATATAACCACATAAGTTATATTCATAAATTATATTTATATGTGTTATATAAGCGATTATGCTTTATATTCTATATATTTTTTCATAATTTTGCAAAAACTTTTTTCAATCTCTTTAATCTCATTCCAGTATGCTGCTGAAATTTGAGAACTTATATATGGTTGTGAACAATTTAATTTTTCCGCAATGTCTTTTTGAACCATATCATCTCTTAAATAGGGAAGGATTTTAGTAAAGGTATTGATCTTATTAATCCAAAATTTCCGCACTATGGCTAAAAGCTCCAACAGTGTACTAATTGATAATTCATCGACTTCATCAATTAGCCCCTCTTCAGATTTAAATATTATCGCATGATCTTTTTTTTCTTTAGCACTTTCTATTGCCATCCTTGCACAATGGAAAACTGGACCATCTACCAATTGCGAGTCCTTATTTATTTCAGTATAAGTACGCCCAAATCCAATCCCAAATCGTAATTGTAAAAACTCATCGTCTTCAGCGGAATGGTTAATCCCCTCCATGATAAAACATATAACTTCATAAATGGGAACATCAGGAAGCATTAGCCCCTGAATTCCATCACCACCAATAATTCTCAGGTCACTTATTATATAATCTCTATATTGGAGGTTTGCTTCTTTTAGGATTTTACTTAAACTAATTTGCACTTTGTTACGTCTTGCCTCATCAAGCTTTTTAGAACCAACAATATCTGCTGTTAAAGCAATATATAGATTCATAACACACCCCCTATCTACTGAATATTGTTTCCATTTTAATACATATTAAATCCAAAACTATGTCCGTTATAACATATTCATAAATAATTGTAAGTGTTAATTGAATTTAATTTTTAGGATATTAGGCATAGAAAAACAACAACGGTATATTTGTCACGGGGGGCATCATAAAAAGTAATAAATCTTAAATTGTTTCTTGGTAATTTCAATATCTATTTTAGAACGAAAAGACAACAAAATGAACAAATCTTATTTTGTTCAACCAGCCCAGTCCCCACGTAATTGGGACCAACTTCGGCATCTACACCTTTCACCGCAGCTACGGTCTTACGTAAACCTTAACAGCTTCGGGTACTGATTGTACAATGCACCTCTATCAATTATATTAGTCTAATCATAT
>JARLHR010000274.1 GCA_031292145.1 Clostridium sp.
AATAGCTCAAAAGCTGCCTGCAATTCCCCGGCCCCTGAAGGACGCATAGATCTTATATCAACCTGGTAATTACCCCTGGGAGGATAAACTGTAATTTTCCCGCTTACGATAACTTTCATTCCATCCTGGGGAGTAAAGAAAACATGATTATTCATGCTTTTCCACATAGTAGAGGAAATGATTGCATTTGAATCTTTCAACCTGAAGTACCTATGACCTCACACGTGTGCTTTAAATCCTGATATTTCACCGATGATGGAAACGTTTGTAAATCCATCCTCCAGAATCTGTTTTATCTCTTTAGTAATTTCTGAAACTGTAAGAAGAGTGTTCAACTTTAACCTAATATCTTTAATAGTGAAATATAAAGAAATGAAATCAAATAAATCAGGCTGATAGATGTGGACGGTGAGTCGGTGGTTATATGCACTTATGAGTTAATTCTTTAATTTTGATTTTCCTAATCCATGTCTTTTTCTACCTTTACTTGGATGTTCTAAATTAGCAAAGGGTAATATTATACTAGAATCATAGAGATTTTCTACCGATTCTTTTGAAACATTTCGGCTGAAGAAATCCATTAGATTACTTTCAACAATTCCAGGATTTTTACATTCAGAATAATATATATATAAGTCATTTAAATTTGATAATGTTTTGAGCCAATGACCTCCGGCGTGAGGGCGTCTTTCTCCAATTTCAGTATTATAATATTGTGAAACTCTGACTGATAAAGCAGAATTAGTCATTCCGATATAAAGGATATTCTCATCAGGTAGCCAAAACTTTGATAATCTTTGATAAACTAATTGAGCTTCTGGATTATCTTTTTTATCTAATTCAAATGTTAATACTTTGTTAAGCCAAAATTGAATACGTTCCAATGAAATTGGCGCATTAGTACTAATACCAGCATTGATATTACCATCTCCGGATGATGAAACAATATATATGCCTTGATTATTTGAGAAGAAAGGATTTCCCCATTTTACTTTGCCTGTTAATATTAAATTCTGTGATTTTAATAATTCTGAAATTAAAGTGGGCATTCTTAACCATAACTCTATTTTATTAAATTAATAGTCCATCTAGTATGAGGCTCATATTGATGTGCCCCCTTTACAAGATGGATTTTATTATCTCTTCCGTCTCGAAGCATTTGTCTAAAATTAAACCCTTGTTTAGGTCCAATATTGTTTGGTAAGATATTATTGTCCGCTAATAATTCGGCAGCTTCATCGGCTGAAAGTGATCTTATCCCTTTCTTTTTCATATAACTTTGTAAGAAATTACCAACTTCCTCAACTTGTCCCGCACTAAAACTCATAAAGCCTCCTTTTATTAGTTCAAATAAACTTATAATACGTAGAGATAAAACACTATTTGCAATACTGTTTTATAAGGTCATAAGCCTCAGCGGAACCCAACTCGCCTGCTCTGCTCCAATCTAAACATGCTCCATTTTTATCATTAAGTATAAGTTTAGTATTACCACGGTTTAAATAAGCAATAGTAAAATTAGGGTTAATTATTATTGCTTTGTTAAAATCTAGAATCGCCCCTTTATAGTCATTATTCTTTTCTAAAACAAGAGCACGGCTTTGATATGCGTCAGAATAGTTAGAATCAACTTCTATCGCTTTATTATAATCTTGTATTGCTCCATTATACTCTTTAAGTTCATACTTTGCGATACCGCTATAATAAAAGGCTTGGGCAAAACTCGGATTCTCCGCTATTGTCTTGTTAAAATCTATTATAGCTCCCCTGTAATCGAAAAGTTCATTTTTGGTAATGCCACGATTAAAAAAAGCATCTGCATAATGAGAATTAATCTCTAATGCTTTATTAAAATCTTGCATGGCTCCCTGATAGTCTTTATTTTTAACTTTAGCCTTACCACGATGGGTATAATTATAATAACTTGGATTAAATTCTATTACTTTGCTAAAATCTTGAATAGCTCCATTATAGTCCTCGAGGTTATATTTAACCGAAGCACGATCATCATAATCTAAAAAATCATTGGGGTTTAGTTGTAGTGATTTGTTATAATCTTGAATAGCTCCCTGATAGTCCTTGAGTATATTTTTAGCACTTCCACGAAGAGAATATGGCAAACCTTGATCGGGGACAATCTCTAATTCTTTCGTAAAATCCTGAATAGCTCCTACATAGTCTGAATGGAGATATTTGCTTTCCCCGCGCGTTTGGAAAGCCAGGAAATTATTAGGGTCAACTTCTATTGCCTTATTATAATCTTGCATAGCACCCGTAAAATCATTTAGTGTTTCTCTAGAAGAACCTCTCGAAATATATGCATCTCCATAATGGGGGTTAATTTTTATTGCTTTGCTATAATCTTGAATCGCACTATTATATTTATTCAGAAAGTTTTCAGCTTCACCCCGATAATAATAGGCTTTAGCATTATTTGGGTTAATTTTTATTAATTTATTAAAATCTTCTATAGCTCCTTTGAAGTCTCTATTCATTCTTTTCTGATGACCTTTCTCTAAATATTCATCTGCCTTTTTATTTTGAGCGAAAAGATTAATAGCTATAGAAATAAAAATAATGCCAGTGTAAATAAGTGACCTCTTCATATAAATCTCATTATTATATAATCCGTTTGCAGAAGTTGGGGAATAAAGGGTAGCACAATAAAAAGAAGTGGAGAATTGAACCATTTCATAGCAACTCTTTTTAACTTAATGTAGAAATTAAATAATTATATTCTTAAATGAAATAGTTTGATTATTAAGTATTAAGCACCTAATTCAAGCACATAACCCGGAAAACAGATTAAACTTTTTAGAATCCTTTGATTTATTTGAGCAAAAGTGAATTATAATAATTAAAAATATATTTTTAGAAAGCGAAGAAAAGACTTGACAGTTATATTATTTTTTATTAAATATTAGATTCTTGATTTATTGGGGAAGATAGATCAAGCGACCATTCTAAGATAACAATTCCACGGATATTTACCGATTTTTACGGATTTTTCTATATACTGCACCGGGGATGACAGGTGGAAGACGGCGGGACGGCAGTTGTGCGTCTAACTAATTTAAGATGTGGTGGTACGCAGATTCTAATCAAATTACAGTGGTAATGTTTGAAATTTGCGTGAGACTAATGAAGTTCCATTAGTTCTTTTGGGAGGGAAAG
>JARLHR010000275.1 GCA_031292145.1 Clostridium sp.
GAGAATCATACAGGAGGAAAAAGAACCCAACTTTTGATGCGGGAAAACAAAAAAAATAGTTAACTTTGAAAACGCTAAAAGTAGTTTTTAGGTGGTCAAACCTTTTGAACCTGACTGGTCAATATGCTGGCCCTCGACACTCATTAACTATAGAACGGATTTCTGACTTCGTCTTTATACTCAATTCATAATAATGTGAATATATGACATCATACTTTTCACTTTCATCAGCTGGGTTTTCAATCTTTGTAATTGATTTTTTTAGATTTTCTTTTTTGATTTTCTCATAAGCTTCATTGATACTCATTTTACTTTTTAATAATGATTCTTTAGTGACTTCGTCAGCACACTCTTCTATTTTCCGAACTCTTGCAATTGTATCATGTGAAACCCCAGCAAGTTTAGATAATTCTTTATTAGTATTTATTTCATCTTTTTCTCGTTTAGCAGAATTCTGCTGAACGGTATTTTGTTTTAAACCTGATAATTGATTTTCTTTTGCTTTTTCTTTTATGATGGTTTCTAATTGTAAAGCAAGAATCGAACGTTCATATGTGGATAAGTTTCTTCTGCTGAATTGATTTTTTATAACCCACATTTTTGCATCATTTTCATTCAAGAATTCAAGATTTGCAGTTTTATATTCTATATTATTTCTTTTGCAAATATCATATCTGTTATGACCATCAATAATTATATTTCTGCTGCCCCATACTACAATTGGAGATAAACAGCCGAATTCTTTTATACTACTTTCGAGCTCTGATAATTCGCTATGTGATAATTCTCTGATAAGCGATTTGAATTCTGTAGAGATTATTAAATCATTGTTTGTTTTTAGTGCTTCGTTCATTTTATTGACCTTTTTTATTATTGTTTAAAATTAAATTTTGTTATTTCTTCTCCACAAACAGCACATTTAACGCTGATGTGTTTGTCTTTTACTACTAATACTTGCACAGGAGCATTTTCATGGCATTTGCTGTGGATGTATACTGCTGAAAGAATATCATCACAGCAAGGACATTTAAAGAATTTCTCATTTAGTTTTTCTATCTGTGTTTTCATTTTAGAACCTTTTTTATATTATTATTAAATTTTATAAATCTTAATGCATTAAATTTATAATACTAACTTAGCTGTATTCTAAAAAACAGGATAAGGTTCGTTTAAGTGCTTATGTTATAAGCAATTGAAGGGATTTAATATGCTGGAAAATTACTGGACGGGAATGATTCTGTTGTTAAGTTTGTAAAATGGCTGTTTAATATCAGAATATCTTTGATATTCTTTTTCACTTATAGGAACAATGTTGAATTTCCTATACTTAAATAGCCTTGTAGGAAATTTGTACTTGCCGAATTCATCTAATTCATTAAATCCTGAATGTGTGATTACATTAGTGTATATCTTAAAAATTTCTATACAGTTAGACTTAATAGTTACCTGAAAACTAAATTCTGGTCTAATTCTTAATGACTTCATTAATGATTCAACACTTTCATATTTGCAAGTATACCAATAGTTATATTCCCATAATAACTTTCTTGCCGTAGAATGTTGCCACAGATGTCTTTTAATGTTGGAATTTAACAAATCACCATTTGTATCAACATCATATCCAATTCTGATATAATCAGACTTCATTTTAAATTTGATGTAACCATCCAATTGAACTAAATCAGAATCAAAAACAACTTTATTATCAGCGTCCGATTTAAATCTATCAGGGACATAATAAATTTTACGCTTAGGATGATAATCTGGTTTAACAATCATAAATAAGACCGCAAATATTATGGAAATTAAAATATTGATATTAAAAAGTATTATCAATTATTTTTCAATCATTTTCCGTTTTCTTCTTTCCTCGTTTATCAGAATTCTGCTAAACGGAGAATTAAAGTAAGTCTATAACTGTATCTCATTATTCCAACATTTGGGATTCAATGTTCTCTTTTATTATGCCAAAACAAATTAAAAATAATTTCAGAAAAGCAAGGTTTTGGCTTAATCTTTTCATATTTATCCATGAAATTGATTTAGCCAATTCAAGAAAATTAAAAGTATACTTGACCCTATTGTGGCTAAATCGCAATAGGGTTTTTTTATTTTAAATGTGGGAGACTTTATGAAAGAAAATCCGACCTATTACGCAATTATACCTGCAAATGTTCGATATGATGAAAAGATTACTCTTGGTGCGAAAATGATGTATGGCGAGATTACAGCATTATCAAGTAAAGAAGGATTTTGTTGGGCAAGTAATAACTACTTTGCCAAACTTTACAAAGTCCATAAAAACACTATTCAGAATTGGATAAAATCACTGAAAGATTCAGGTTATATTAGATTAGATACTAAACAATCCCAAAGTGGTTCAGAGCGTAAAATCTTTTTAATTCCGCAATCACAAAAATTTGTTATCGGGCTCTCACAATAGGTTGTGATTAATTAATACAAGGTATTAATAGGACAAGAAGCAGTTCGCACTTCCGTTTAGATTTTTTGTCCTCTACGAGTCCAAAAAATCCACTTCGTGTGGAACGGAGGCTGATAGAGGAAAAATAGTATTCTCTTTCAGAGTTCTTTAGAGGGTTCGTTTTTAAACAAAGGAACTAAACAGCAGGACAGCTCAAGGTTTCGCCCGATGCTGTAGATTACGCCAAGATGGAATATTTTATGACAGGATTTAGATTCTATATTTCTCTACTTAAAAATCTAATAATCTGACTTTTATACCATTTACATTCTCCCTTTTTATTCTTTAATCCATTTTCAGTAAGATGGTTGGCAATTCCTGAATAGGAGAATTTTCTTTCTCTCAATTGTTTCATCAGTCTTAGAGTATTCTGTTCCTCTAAGTTTTCAGTAAGATTTTTTCCATCAAAACAATCATAACCAAAAGAGACTTGTCCGATTAATTCGTTCTTTGACTTTTTATACATTAATGCAGATTTGGTTCTTTCAGAGATTTGATTTCTTTCCAGTTCCGAAAGTGATGCTAATACAGATATGAAAAATTTACCAACTGCTGTATCAGTTTCTATTTTTTCGCTTAAAGAAATAAAGGTCACATTATATTTAGTTAATACTTCAATCGTTCTCAAAGTGTCCATAGTGTTTCTTGCGAACCTTGAAAGTGAATATACAATTACAGAGTTTACTTTTTTCTGTTTTACTAAGTCCAACATTTGAGTAAAACCAGGACGATTTGTGTTTTTCCCGGAAAATCCTTCATCAGCAATTTCAATTATCTCTGTATATCCATTTTGATTAGCGTAATTTTTTAATAATTGCTGCTGATTTAAAATAGAAACTCCTTGAGTTGCTTGTGTTTCTGTTGATACTCTACAATATAAAATTGCTGTTTTCATTTCTGTTCCTTTAATAATACTATAACATTTTTTTTGTAAATAATCCTGTATTCAGAACCAACATGAAAACCATTATCAATTAATTTCTTATTGCTGATTCTGATTTCAGGATTTTCTTTGTTGTTTTTATATCTGTAATAAACTTTCATTTTAATTAATCTACAGTTTTACTTCTTTTTACTTTCATAGTTTGCGAAATTCAAACAGAGTTTCTTATCATCTTTTAGAGTGATATAATATTTCATGCTGTTTGATTTGAGTTCTCCATTTAGAAGTTGTTTGTGACCATACTTCGAGAGTTTCACTATTTCATAGATTTTTATTTTTCTTTCTTCAATTCTTTCTCTCACATCCTTATTTTCTGATTTAAGAAGTTTTGCAATTTCTTTAGTATCGGCAAGTGTAACTCGTGGGAAAGTAGTTACATATTTAAAAACTCTGTCTGTCTTAGTCTCTTTACTTTGCGTTTTTACTATCTCCGATTGCGTAGGTTGAGAGATTATTTTACTCTCTATGTTATTCTTTACAGAAGCTTTTTTTGTGGTTTTTGCTGCTGATTTAGAAGCTGTTTTCTTTGTTGTTTTCATTAGTGTATCCTTTCAAGTTGTGTAAATAAATTTTAATTACAACTGGAAGGAATGGACGGATATCGCAAATGGCAAGTTTAAAAATGGTATTATATTATTTTATCAGTTGTTTAAAGGTTTTGTAAATAAGGGAACATCAAATATGAAGATTGCTATAAGCATCGCTAAAATTATTAATGCAATCGGAATTAAACACCCTATAGTATCCCATGAATTGAATTTTCTAAGTTTTCCCATTAAGAATTCAATTTCAGCATCAGTTAAATTTGGTATTTCACATCGTGTTATTTTATTTCCTTTTCTACAGTATTCTTCCAATAATGGCTCTGCATTGGAACTTGTAATATTAAGATAAATTCCTGCAAGACCACCGACATTAAATGCAGCAGTATAATTGGGTTCAATATTCATTGACCTTGCCTTATCAGGATTGTAAACTGCCCAATCATTCAGTTTCATCATATATTTTGTTTTATGCCTATTTATTTCTGTTTGACATAACGCCCAAATAACTATCGGTAAACAAGGAAGAACTATTATGCCAACCAATAGAAATGACCCATATCCAGTCAATCTTAATGACCAACTATAATTCTGTGACAATCTTTTCATTTTCATAACTCTATCCTTTTATGTTGTCTAAATAAATTTTAATGACAACTGGAATGGACGGACGGATTTCGCAAATGGCAACCATAAGACAAAATAATTTTTATTTCCTCAAAGGATACTTAGAAGTCTTATTAATCAGTTAGAATTGAATACAGGATAGTGTCCTATTTTGCGTAGAATTGCGTAGGGTGAACTAAAACTACTGATAGTAGTTAGTCTAAGGAGGTAGACGATTTTGTTAGAGGGAGAGAATTTTTAAAGAATTATTAAAAATCCTTTACTGTTTCTCACATATCACAAAAGAATCATAATCAAAAATCTGGGATGTAATAGTTTATCAATGTCAAAGTTGCATTATCTGGTGTGTAATTTTTCCATTCTTGAACAAGACTCTCTAATCTTGTTTCAGGGGGGATAGGATTAATTCCCTCATTTACCTTGATTAAATAAACTTGTATATCTTGTCCGCCAAATGTTATTATTTTTTCAATAAAAGGCACATCTAACATTTTATCATACTGTGTACTAAACAAAGGGGAGAATTTATGAAAAGAATATCCTGAATTTTTCAATTCATATAAAAAATAATGGTCATACATCTTCCAAAAAGTTTTTTCAGAAATATTAAAATGTTGACAGCAACCATCAATAAGCCCCACCAGATATAAAAATGATAAAAATCTTACAGTTTTATTTTTTTCTATTATGAGTTGATTTTCAAATAGTGGTATTACAATAAAACCCGATACAATATTAGTGAATTCCATCTCTTTATCATTAGGTGTATATTTGTATAATAAATTATTAATCTTTGACCTGATTGATAATATTATCCCTTATCTCATGTATTTTAACTTTAATTATCTTGTATATATTCATCTTTCCTCTATATATGGTTGAATACCATATCAATTGATTTTGATAAGTCAAAATAAATAAATAATATGATACTGAAAATTATATTATTCCTAATGCAATTGTTTAGATAAATAATACTATCCTAAAAATAATCAGTTCAATATCATTATTTGTACCTATGAAACCTGAAATATTTATGAATAGTTTTGAGCGATCCTATTTTAGCGATTCAATTTATTCTTCAATTGGTCGTGCTTTAACTATTTCAACCCGATTTGAAAATAATTGTAAAATGTTAGCTATTATATTAGGAATAAAAGAGAAATTTTTCTTAGAAAATGAACAAGATTTTAACGAATTTGTCCAAATACTTTACAAAAACGATTTGTTTAAAAATATCGAAAAGATATTAAAGATATCAAAAGATTATGGAGATATTTTACATGTAGCTCGTATTTCAAGAAATGAAATTGTTCACGAATTAACAAAAAGTTTAGAGGTAACAATAGATTTAGTACCGAAAGATATTATAAAGAACTTTGATACAAGACTAATAAAATTAATAGAGAAAATTTCAATTGGAGACTTAATTACATCATTATTATTATCTTTTAATACCAACGAACAAATTCCAAATACAAAATTCCTAAATAATTATCGAAATAATATTTTAGTTTGGGTAATAGACAGAAGTGAATAAATTAATCAGATGGCTTTCATTTGCAGTCTCGTTATTAGTAAATTTGCTAACATAACATTAAAGAATAATTGAATGTTGAGTCTTTTTATTCTAATTCTTATTTCGGTAGAAATTATACTACATAGATATTTGTCCACTTTTTGGGAACAAAAATTATTGCCATATTCCTTTGGTTTTATTCTTTTTGTAAAACTCTTCATTTTAATTTATTTAATAAACTTTATATGGATGTTTGGATTAATATGTGGCACAATCCTGTTCGCTTTAATATTTTTCCAAATAATTTACAGTTGTTATCTCTGGATTATTCTTGTGCCTTGGTTAATAGCTGTAAATAGAAAAACTACTACACCAAAAGTCAATCCGTTCGCCTACGGCTTATGGTCATTTATTATCATTATTTTACTATTTCTAACTGTATGCAATTTTTTCTTTACTGATTATATGTCTTTATATAATAAAGTGACTCATATATATTATGATAATTATTTGATACCTCTGTTCGTGATTGTTGTAACCATGTTGATTGGAAATTTTATTAGAATGTACGCTATTAAAAAATCTCTAATCTAATAAATAAACAATAATACTTTAGCTCACATCTAAATTCGAGTATTCTAATAATTCCATC
>JARLHR010000276.1 GCA_031292145.1 Clostridium sp.
ATTCACCCTTACGCTGTGTTCTGATAGTTTTGTGTCTTGTGTATGATAATCGGTTTGAACGTGAACCGTAAATTAATTATCTTTATCTTTAATTTTTCTAAGCACCCGTAGCTCAATTGGATAGAGCGTTTGACTACGGATATTACGGTATCCCTTAATTTCTCACCAAATACTCAACATTTTTAGCAAGTGTTAAGTGAATTGTTAAGTAAATTCACAACTTTTTACAATAATTCAATGAACAATTAATGAAAAAAGCCCAAACGGAAGTTCTGGGGGTCGAATCCCATTAAACCGCTCAGGCTAATTTCATTATAAAATATTTTGTTCATCTTCGACCTTTGAACTTTTCTACAAAAATAATACTTCAATCTAGAATTGTCAATATGCCAAATTGATACATTGTCTTAACTTATTAATTTTAAAAGGGTTATCTATAAAAATATATTTTGTCTTTTATTTCTGATATACTTCTCGAATGTCCTTTAACAAGATTCTATGAATAATCTGATTTATGTCCTGAATTTTAACCATTATCTTATTACTATTGGTTTCACCATAATTAGTATTTGAGAAATATTGACTTAATATTATTCCGGTTATTATATCTCCATTATTCAATACTGTCACATCAATTTTGTCTATTTCTGGTTTTTCTTCCCTTGCTTTCAAAATTCTACTAATTTCTTGCCCATTTATTTCAGTTAAATCATCAGAGGTTCTAATAAGATTATCTTTAGAAAGTTTATATATAACTTTATCGCAAAAAGATTCATAGACATCGTTAAAATCCGCGTATGCATTTCCTCCTGTAAAAGAATTTGCAATCCAAGCAGTTTTTCCATTAACCACATCAAATAATTTTATCTCAAATTCAGCATAAGGTTTATCCAAAACCTGCCCTCCAATGAAGGTCGTTAGGGAGCTAAAAGTGGCACCATTATTATTTTTATTTACAGTTCCTTTTGTTGAACTGCCAATTACCGGAATTTGAACCTGATCAATTCCTCTATCGCCAAAATATATCATTAAACATCCATCGATTTTGCTTTCTATCATTAAAACTTTTTTAAGACTATCTGTGAATTCCCTGGTCGGGGGGAAAATTGAATAGCTTGGTATTGATTTTAAGCCATTAGTGGCCAAAACTTCTACTATTCGATTTTCCATATTTAAACGATCGCTAACTTTGTTTGTATTGGCAGCCACGAGGATTTTTTTGAATTGAACTGCTCTATAATCGGGATCTGTAAATGAAGTAATTGATGTAGAAGCACAACCTGATAGAAAAATAAAAATCCCAAATAAAAAACTGGCAAACATGATGTTCTTCATAAAACTGCCTTATAGTTAATGAAACTTAATAATACTCACATGGAAAGTAAAGCTTATCATGAGCTTAAAAGACTATCCAAACTATTATTCAAAT
>JARLHR010000277.1 GCA_031292145.1 Clostridium sp.
AAATCTTAAGTGGATCTCTTCACTAGAAATAATAAATATTTTTATGTAGAAAGCATTTGAAAATGAGCTGTTTAAGGTTCTTAGTTGTAAGTTGTTCCAATTTAGCTTGTCACGCTGAAAGCGGGAGCATGCTGAATTGGGTACAACTTGCAACTTAGAACCTTCAGCGATATTTTCATAGTCTTTCGTAATAAAAATATTTATGATTTCGGTAAGTCACCACATAAGTCTAGATTGTAAGTTGTTTATCTATATTTGCTATATCTATTTTTGTGCAGAAAAATGCAGCCAAATTAATGACTGCATCTAACATTATTGAATCTGTAAGAATTCTTCATAATTTTCTATTTTGTCCTCTCTTTTGTTCTTCCTTAATATTTCAAAAGGTTTTCAACAGACTCCTTTAGACCTTCAATTGTTTTTGTTTCAAGAACGCATGTACATCTATTTTCTTTTGCAATATTAAGCTTTTCTTTAATATCTATTTCTCCTGTCCCCAAGGCAAGATGATTCTTCTTTCCTATTGCATCATGAAGATGCATATGATGTAATTTGCTTATGTGCTTTTTTATAAAAGGTTCATCTATTTTATCAATACTATGATTATGACCAATATCAAAAGTTAATCCAAACACATTACTTTGCAATAAAATTTCTATTCCTTCTATTGTAAAATCCATATATCCATCACAATTTTCTATACATATTTTAATATCGTTATTACCTATAGCATCTTCGCATAAGTCCCTAAATTTCTTAAGCTTAGATAAATATATTTCTTTATATTGCTTAAACAAATACACTTTTTCAGTTGGAAGAGTAAAATGAACTCCATTAGTCATATGCATATTTAATATAGGAATTTTAATCTCTTTTGCAATTTTTATAGTTGTCAAAACTGTCTTTATATAAGAATTGCAGACATCTATATTAAAATCACAGATATTGATATTCTCATCAAGATGTATTGTAAAAAATATATTTTCCCTCTGGCTAATAAGCTTAAGCTTTTCAATATCTATTTTATCAGTTTGATATTCTGGAAGATTCATATTTAGTTCAATAAAATCTAAATTAAGTTTTTTACACAATTCAACGCAGTTTTCAATGCTACTAGTTTCAATCAAAGTTGGCATCCCATACTTCATAATTAATTCCCCAATCCACTAAAATACTATTTTAAAATATTTTAACTCTAATCTATTACATATACAATTACCTCTACAAATAAAACTCAGTATTCTCGAACTTAGATTAACTAATTATAGTTTGAAGAATTTATCTATCCATGGAATGTATAATTTAATAAAAGAAAACAAAATAATAATAGATGGAGGTATATGTTATGAAAATAAAAAAGTTTCTAATGGTATTTTTAATATCTATATTCGCCTTGGCTATAATTGCACAAATACAACCAGTTCCAATTGCTGAAGTTCCAGAACAACAAATATTCCCTATTTCAACTACTTATAAACAAGGTATCTATTCCCTTTCTCTGTTCAATGAGTATAGAGCTACTGCTAAACTTATAACTCCAAATACCACTGCTACTTTAATAGTAGTTGATAGCAGCGGTAAGCTCATACAATTTATAAACTTAGATAAAACGGATGAAATTGTGAAACTAGGCACTTTTCACGAGGGAGATATGGGGATAATTCTTGGCACTGGAGAAATAGAGGTTTCTCCTTTTAAATAAATCCTTAATGTAGTGGTCGTAATAATCTGCACACTACATTAAAACTACGTTTGATTTTAAAATTAATTAGTTACCACAATTTCTTTGCACAGTTTCTATTTCCTTACTTGATAGTTCTAATACTATATTTACTCACCTCTCCAACTCCAAAAATTCCAGAGTTCCCCATGCAAAAAAATCAGTAAGCTTTATTTATTTGCTTACTGATTTTAATTTATTTTTCAAACACTTTTATGATTCTTTAATTCTTCTATTGTCTTTAACAATAATTCATGAGTTCTTCTACTTTCCTCTTGATTTTCCATTAAAGTATCTATTTTTTTATGCAAATCCTCTATTATTATTTCAGATTTTAAATTAATGAGATAAGTGTTTGCAGCAGTCAATCTATCTTTTTCTGACTGACGATTTTGTGACATCATTATTATTGGTGCTTGTATAGCTGCAAGACAAGATAGCACCAAGTTCAAAAATATATATGGATATGGATCAAAGGCTTTATTAGCAAGGATAAAAGTATTTCCTATAATCCAAGCTACAAGTACAATGGCAAAACTTATTATAAATGTCCAGCTGCCACCGAATTCAGCTATTTTGTCTGCAGTTCTTTGCCCTAGTGATAGATTTTCATCTTGTGCATTATTTATATTCTTTGAAACCTTGCCACTAAGAAGTTCATGAATTAATTCTTCATCAATATTACTATCCTTTAAAGTCCTACCCTTTTCTAATATTTCCTGTACTAATTCTTCTTTGCTACGGACTGCTTTTTCTTTCTTCGCCATAACTAATCGCTCCTAATTAATTATTTATTTCTCTTCACTAATTAATATTAACAATTTATCATATGATATGCACTAAGGCATATAAAAAAAATAATAAGTCTATTTTCCACCATAGACTTATTATTTTCTTCTATATGCCTAAGCACTACATATAATTTATTAAAATATATCTATTTTAACATCAATTTCATACTTCAACTTTAGATTTTTTTAATTTATAAACTTTACAAAGATATATGACTATAATAGCTGCAGCAATGATTAAACCTAGTATCAGCAAATCTTTCTTTAATAAACGATGATATTTTTCCCAGTTAACACCTAGGAAATCTCCCAAGGAAATAAAAGTTGTAGTCCAAATTAAAGCTCCTGCATAAGCATTAACTGCAAATTTTTTATATGGCACATTCATAATCCCTGCAAAATAACCTGTTACATGCCTTACCCCTGGAATAAAATATGCTAAAATCAACATCTTATTACCATATTTCTCAAACCACATTGATGTTTTATCTAATTTATTTTTATCTATGTGAATATAGTGACCATATTTTTCGAAAAAAGTCACTCCTAGTGTTCTTCCAATAACATATGATAAAGTAATACCTATACATACTCCAATTGTAGCAATTAATATGCTGAATGGCAAATTCATTTTCCCCTCATAAATAACATATCCACAATAGGTCATAAGAGTTTCTCCTGGTAAAGGCAATGCTAAAAGTTCTAATATTAAAGCTATTAACAATACAATATATCCATAATTATTAAATAATTCAATTAAAGATCCCATTACCTTCACCTCCCTTATTATCAGTATAACATTAAAATAACCCATATTGCAGATTTTATTCTATATTATATTGATAATACTAAATTTAGTTATACATTTTTTTTAATCCAAGTCTTACTACTAATATATTTTCAATTACTTCATATAAACTTTCTACTTTGCTTCTTAATTTTAAATTATAAATATAACTTGTCACCCAAACCATTATGTATGCACCTATGATATCCATAGGATAATGATGCCCAACATATACTCTTGAAACTCCCACAATCACAGACATTGCAGTTAATATTAAACTAAGTAACTTATTATATTTCCCAAATCCTAGGGCTATACTCATAGTACCTGTTGCATGATCACTTGGAAATGATGCGTCTTCTACATGAGAATATAGTAAATTCACCTTATTATTTACAAAAGGTCTATTCTCAAAATATATACCGCCAATAATAAAACTTAAAAGTAAGTTTATTGCTGTAAAGACAAAAGTACTAACAGCAATTTTTCTATAATCAGCATTCTTTTGGGCAACTCCCAAAATAAATACTATTGCAATAACTGCCATAAATATATAAGGTACATCTTTTGAAAAGAAAACCATTATCTTATCTAAAACACTATTTTGGCCTGCTAAATTATTAATCAGCCTGAAAAATTCCATATTCATTGTTTAACATCCTTACTATAATATATTTGATGAAGCAGTATTATATTTTAATATCGTCCATCTATCTTTAGCTTGCTTTATTTTATTCACTTAAAATTAAAATCGGATTAAAAACCTCTTATATTTTTCTTAAAAATATCATATATCCTAAAATTATGGGATAATCGACCAAAAAAATAAAAATAGATAAACAACTTGTAATCTAGGCTTGTGTGGTAACTAACCGAAATCAAATACATTTGTATTCCTCATGACTATGAAAATTTCGCTGAAAGCACTAAGAGGTAGGTTGCACCCACTTTAGCTTGCTCCATCCATTCGGCTGGACAAGCAAAAGTGGAACAACCTACCTCTAAGTGCTTTTAGCATCGAAATTTTCAAATGCCTGCTTCACACAAACGTATTTGATTTCTACTGTAGATATACCCCAAGTTTGGTATACTTTCATAATAATTTTACTTATGCTTGGTGTAAACAAGAACAATAGTGCAATTTTAGTAAGTTGTTTATTTCAGTGAATCAACACAGAAGTCTAAGTCTTACTTTGGGCATCTATATATATTTCGAAAACTATAATGTAGCACTTACGTAATTACCTGAACTTTGAGTTTCATTACTTCCTAAAGAATTTATATAGCTATACAAACTACTAGGATTACTAGATAAAATTGAAGAAATTTGCAAATTATTAATACCATCTTCAATTGAATTATATTGAGACAATATATTATTAAAAGAATTATCCGTTGAATTACTACTATTGAATAGTGATATCAAATTCTGCTCATTACTGGTGCTAGGATCAGTTACAGCAGATGTTGTTGGAATTGACATATTACCATTTTGATCATATGTTAAATTAACACCATAAGTTGGTTCCAACTGTTTGTAAATGTCCTGAAGCTCCGAAGATGTAGACTCACCAGAAATGCTCTTTTTAGTATAACTGTCCTTTACATTTTCATCAATATTACTTATCGAAAAAATATTAGATGAAGTACTGTTATTTGAATTTAAGCTATTCCAATAAGAATTTAAATTATAATTACTCATCACACTATCAACGTTCATTTCAATCCCTCCTACCAAAAATAAGAATTAAATACATAATTTCAAAATTTTATACCCATCATATGGATTTATTTATTATTTATCGCCTTAATTTCCATTAACTTTATAATAAATTTATTAAGATATTATTACAATTATCTACCTAAATTTATGCATATTCAAAAAAATAACAAGTCAACCTGTTAGCAGATTGACTTGCTATTTTTTTGAATGTGCCTTAATGTAACTATTATCCTTGTGCCCTTATCCTCTTCACTTTCTACATCAATAGTTCCTTTATGCATATGAATAATCCATTTAGCAATAGAAAGTCCCAGGCCAGATCCTCCTTTTTCTTTAGATCTAGATTTATCAACAATATAAAATCTATTAAATATATTTTTAAGTTCATTTTCAGGTATGCCAATACCTGTATCACTAACAGTTATTTTTACTGAATTGCCATGTATTTCTGAACTTATATCTATAGTCCCACTACTAGGAGTAAATTTCATGCTATTTTCAATAAATATTCTTAACATTTGCTTTATCATTTTATAATCTGCAAAAACTTTCACTTGAGCATTTTTTTTGCTAGATATAATGTGATTTTGTTCTATTATTCTGCTTTCATCTACCACTTCGTTAATTAATTTATTTAGGCAAAATTCCTTCTTTTCTATTATTTGATTACCGCTATCACCTTTGGCAAGGAATAATAACTTTTCAATTAAATTTGTCATGTTGGCAGTTTCTAATTTAATTCCATGAATTGATTTTTCCAAAGCATTTCTATCATCTTTACCCCATCTATCCAATAAATTAGCATAGCCTTGAATAACAGCTACAGGAGTTCTAAGCTCATGAGAAGCATCAGATACAAACTGAGCCTGCCTGTTAAAAGATTCTTGAAGCCTATCTATCATTTTATTAAAGGTACTTCCAAGTCTATTAAGTTCATCATCAGAACTTTTTACCTCTATTCTTTCTTTTAAATTGTTAATACTTATATTTTCAGCAGTTTTGGTAATATCATCAATAGGCCTTAACATTCTCTTGCTGACTATATACCCTACAATTATTGAAGCAATAATACCTATTAAATCAGCTATAGTCATAACTACTACTAACATATCCAAAAAACGGTATTCATGGCGCATATCCTTAACTATTTGAATATATATAACCCCATATTTTTTATCTTGAAATTTAATATTTTTATACTCCAAATGTCTTACATTATCTTCTAAATATTTTTCTTCACCTTTTAAATCACCATCACTAGGATATTTAATATTGTAATCAAAATTATCTGATAAATTTATTAATCTTCCATTTTCCCCTACTATTCTTATGAATATATCTTCTTTACTAGGAACATCAGAAAAAATTTTCTTATCCCCCAAATCGAAAGATTTATTTTGAAATGTAATTTCATTTTCCAATATAGTCTGCACATCTTCAATTTGTTTGTTAGCCTGACTATATAAATAAAACTTCAAGCCATATAAAATTGATGAATTTAAAATAAGTAATACCATTGAAAACATAAAAGCATATACTATAGTAAGCTTTATAGAAATTTTTGCACTTTTAGCAATTTGCACTATATTGTTAATTATCTTTGATAACATATCCTACACCTCTTACGGTAGTTATTAGCTTATCTTCAAAATCATCATCGATTTTGCTTCGTAAATATCTTATAAATACATCTACCACATTAGTATCTCCTACAAAGTCATATCCCCATATCTCATCAATTAGCTGATCTCTAGTTAGCACAATATTTTTATTAACAAGGAGCATTTCAAGAAGATCATACTCTTTTTTGGTAAGTTCAATTTCCTTTCCACTTCTTAAGACTTGGTGAGTCCTATTATCCATCACCACATCTTTTATTTTAATTTCCTCAATCTTAATTTCAGATTTCTTTTCCCTTTTATACACTCTAATTCTTGCCAACAATTCTTCTATTGCAAAAGGTTTAGTTAAATAATCATTAGCCCCGGCATCAAGTCCTAAGACCTTATCGGGTATATCACTTTTAGCAGTTAACATTATAATCGGTACAGTGGAAAATTCTCTTATCCTCCTGCAGACTTCAATTCCATTTAAACCTGGTATCATAATATCAAGAAGAATTAAGTCATATTTTATATTCTCCACTTTCTCCAAAGCATCTCTTCCATCAAATACTGCGTCAATCTCATATCCTTCATGGATAAGTTCCATTTCAATAAACATTGACATCTGCTTTTCATCTTCTACTAAAAGAATTTTAAAATCCTTCAATCTACCACACCTCCACTAAAAACTCTGCTTCGCAGACTTCTATTACACAATTCATAATTATGAATTCTTCAAGATTTCATAAGCCTTTTTTAAAAATAACAAATCCCTGCTCTGAATAAATTTTCCCATATAGTTATTCGGCCTATCATTTTCAAGAATATTAACTGCTTCCTCTAACGGAACCCATTTCAATTGAAAACCATCACTCATCTCTTTATCCGTAAAAGTTGGTTTACTAACTTCACCAATAACCTCAGAATAATAGCAGTATGATATTTGCAGCTGCTTAAATTCATCTCTATATTCTATAATCATACCTACTTCACCTAATACATGGATTTTAACCCCAACTTCCTCCATTACCTCACGATTTAAAGCAATTTCTATATCTTCATCAGCTTCAATCCCCCCGCCTGGGAGTTTATGATAATTATTTTTAGATACATATAGCAATGCTATTTTCCCAAAAGCATCTAAGACTATAGTTCTTGATGCTTTCCTAAGCTTATAAGCAATACCTTCACTTTTGCAAGTATAACCAATATCACTGTCATTTATCTCTCTTATTAATTCCATAATATCGCCTTTCCGTCGGTATATTTACCAAACTAATTAAATTACTATCCTTAACTTATATTATATCCCATGAACTTTATTATTTTATATATATTTTAATATTTCCAGCATTTATGTACATGAAAGAAAATAATAGACGAGCATACTGTTCTATTATTTTTTTGAATGTACCTTATTTTAAACACCTTTATATACCTTTTTGATACTATGTATTATACTCATAATTACAAAATCAAAATATTGTATTCTTCTAAAACATTAAATTTAGAATTTTATTGTATCATAATAAATTTGAAATCATGTACATTATTTTAAATTTATTAGGGTATTTTATTAAATAGATGTATTATATATAAATTACTCAGATAGGAGTGGTTACTGTGGTTAATTTTAAAGAAGGTCATAACAAGTTTTATTTAGGGGATAATGAAAATAATATAAAAGCAGAAGTAACTTATGTGAATGGCGGGGTGAGTACAATTATACTTGATCACACCTTTGTATCTCCTGAATTAAGAGGACAAAATATTGGGGCTCAGTTAGTGAAAAAAGTTGTAGATTATGCAAGGGAAAATGATAAGAAAATAGTCCCTCAATGCTGGTTTGCTGCTGACGAATTTAAAGCACACAAAGAATATGAAGATGTATGGTTTAAATAATTAAAAACATTATTTCAATTGTGTATTAAGTATATCATTGAACACTCATCTATTTCTATAAACAAAACGCTATCCTTTTCAAGAATAGCGTTTTGTTCATTTTTAATAGGAAATTATTTTGTTAACTTTATGAGCATATAACTTTACCCATTTAAAAAGTCAATTTTCCAGAACGAATATCATTTGTCATTCCCTCATAAGGTGCTTGAGATATAACTTTTTCATTATTAATTCCCTCATTTTTATAATAAGTGATATCAGCAAACTCAGGAACAACATACTTAGGATAAGTCTCATACTTTAAGCGAGATTCTTCCATTAGATCAATAAAGTCATTTTGGTAGCAAACTGTAATTTCTGGATGTTCGTGAACCCATTTAGGGAAGAAAATAACACCATGCATACGTTTATCATTTGGCATAAAATTTAGAGAAACATCTGTACCAGTTGGTTCAGTCCATGAAACTTTATAGACTCCATCTACAATTTTTACAACATCTACTTTTTGATCGCGAACCCAGCGTCCTGCTACCATACCACTATGGATACGATAATCAAGAGTATCCTCATTTTTAATATAAAATTCATATTCCCAACCATTTTCATAAGTATAAATAAAATGACTTCCTATAAATTCGTTTAATTCTTTCATAATAACTCACTCCTATATTGTTAAATTATATATTTAAATATTAAATTTATGTGTAAATATAAACATGTCTATATTTACATGTTTAGTATACACTTGTACTATAATAATGTCAACTTATAATGATTGGAGGTTATATGCTGCCTCATCAAATTTTAAAGTTTTCCATTCTAGGGTAGCTAAGTAAACAAGATATGAGAGGGTATGATGTACTGCCTTACAACTAAGGAAAAGAAGTATTAAAAACATATGGCCATCTATACCCACAACATCAATTTGATGTAGCAGTAATATAAATGACCATATTAAAAATTCATAAAAAATAAAAAGGGATCAAATGTAGGTAACCCCATCACTTAACCCCTTTTAACTCAAGGATTTAACGCATTATTATTAGTTCTGAAACAATTATGCTCCAATAGTTATTGCTTAAAACATTGATTTTACATACGATTTTAAGCCATTTAACACAATATAAATAACTTTAAATAACACAGTTTTATAAAAAACGTGGTCAAAGTGTGGTCAATATTTTCTAATATTAACTGCAATTATTACATGATAATTTTATTGTTCTAATATTTTATAACTTAATTCAAATTTATCTAAATTATCATCAAAGTACATTTCATATACATTAACTTCTAACTTTTTCCCCATTTTTATCAATTTCTCTTTATATATGTCACTACAAGACATTCCAATATATATAGCATTTATTTCTATACCCAAAACACTATTCGGAATCAGTCCACCTTTTTCATTTACATTTACAAGTCGACTTGCCTCTAATTTAGGAAATAGTAATCTATACTCATTTTCATAATCCCAGGAGATGTGCTTAATAATAGTATTATGAAAAAGTAAACTCTGGTATAATTCTAATTGTTCTTTTTCATCATTTGAAATTGTCCCCTTAATTTCTTTGGTAATAAGATTTATACAATTCATATAAACAACATTTGCAGGAGCACGTTCTCCCTCATAAGATATTGGGAAGAAAAACTTAGGTTTCTTTATAGTATATCCAATACAAAACCCCTTATGATTATTAGCATAATGCGCCCACATAGGCATGTTATTTTCTAAATTAGTTGTAAAGCATCCTATTAAAACGCCTTCTTGATAAGATTTAATTAATTTTTGTATTATTTTAACTGGATAATTATATTTATTAATTTTCTCCTCATTTATATACAACGATTTTAATTCAAATGGATCATTAAGATTATCACGAGTTGACATCCAAAACTCTTTATTTTCAATAGACTTAATTTTTATATCATTGAAATTTTCAAGTTCGCATTTCTCCTTACATTTAGGAACATCACTAAGATACATAAACTTAAATAATGTTTTAGGAATATTTTCAATTCTGTAATTATTTGCCTCATCAAAACTTCTCTCTTCCATTAATTTTATGTATTTTCTCATATTATATCCCATAATATCCCTCCCTAATATAATAATATCACAAATCACTACAAACAAAAATAAAACTGGATTAACCATTTCAATTAATCCAGTTTTATTATATATTGGCACTCCCCGCGAGTAAAATAAAGCTTGTCTTATAATGTTTATGAATATACTCTCATATCGTATAGAGCCTTTATTAATCGGTATTTACATACTTTTTAGTATTCTATAATTTTTTATTATTTTTTGCTTTTGAAAATAAAATAGTACAACAGTAGTACAATTTCAAATATTATCTCTCTCTGACCTAACAATGCTTTTATTACCTCCTCAAAATAAAAAAAGGAATACTCAAAGCCCTTATTGCTCTAAGTATTCCTTTTGATTTTTGTTCATTATTATAATAATTAATTAATTTAGTTCATTTTCCTTAATTTCATTACAACTCACAATTTATTTTCAATATTTAAAATAAAGTCCATAATATTTTTTGCTACTTTAGGATTGGTATAGCATATTTGTGCGCTTTTAATTTCACTCAATCTTTGTCCATTATTCGCAAGCAAATTGCATATAACATACTGTATCTTTTTAATATCTGTACATATGACTCCAAGATTATGCTTTTCAACAAAGTCTGGATTTCCCTCTTCCTGACCTGGTAAAGCACCTGTTATTACTAAAGGCACATTACAAGCTATAGCCTCCATCATAACATTTGGACTTGCTCTTGTAAATGCTACATCACATGACATCATTAAGTCCTGTATATTATCCATAAATCCGTAAATCTCAACTTTATCCCCATATTTAGGTTTTAATGTTTGCTCTAATTTATTTCTTAATTTTGTATTTCTCCCTGCAACAATTTTTACAATACAATTAAAATTATTCAGAAGAATTTCAGCTATCTTCCTCATATTCCCTACACCTTCACCACCACTCATTATTAAGCATTTTAAAGGCATATACATATTGTAATCTTCATTATCTTCTACATTTTTATAAAATCTTGATCGTACAGGAAAACCTAAAACTTTTATTTTCTCTTCAGAAACACCGTATTCTATACTCTTATCTTTTGCTTCCTGTGTTGGACTTATAATATAATCCACCCTAGGATCTGCCCATAATGGATAAATACTTACTAAATCTGCAATTAGAGTAATAAATTGAATTTTAATATTTTGCTTTTCTAATATATTTATAATAGACCCATTGAAATTTGGATGTACAGATAAAATCAAATCAGGTTCTACTTCTTTTAATAATTGCACGAAATTATTTTCTACCATTAACTCAACAGCTTCATTAACTAATGACGCTTTTTTTGCTGACAAATCCCATATTAGTTCCCATAAGCTTTCTGAAGTTCTAGTAATCGGGCCATAGGATTTGCCTATTTTAAGTAATGTATTTCCACCAAGGGAGAATCCATCTACAACGTGCACATTAACATTATTATTCTCTTCAAATTTTTCACATAATGATTCTGTTATACTCTTATGTCCATGACCTGTAAAATTAGATGAAATAATAAGTATATCTTTAATCATTGTATCAAATCCTCTCATTAGTTAAATTATTTAAATTTAGCAAATGCTAATTGCTAATTAGTCTAAGTTAAATTTGCTCGTCTACGAAGAACTGATTTAACTTTATTAATATCCTGAACATTACTTTTAGCCATTTTTATATAACACATTGCTGATGGAATAAGAAATATTTGAAATATGGAAAGCGTAATTATATAGTTATTTGGGTTTCCTGCATATTTAGAAACAATAACTAATAAATATCCAATACCAACATTGCCAAATGTTCTCCCCAAGCTGCCTGCCATATTGGCTATGCTAAAAGCTGTTCCTCTGTGTTCTGGAAAATTTACATCTGTTATTAAAGCCAGCCAGTTTGGTGTATTAGCAGACTGTGATGCTGAAACAAGAAAAGATAATATAAACATTACAGTCATCCACGGATTTATAACTATTTGCTTCAATATACTTAGTAAAATTGATGATGCATTATTATCAGATAATGCTAAATTATTCATTGGAATTATAAACATAGCCAAATAAAGAGGCATGGTAATAAACACAAAAACCGAAGTAAGCAGTGCTCTTCCTTTGTAGGTTTTCCTTTGAAATCTATCTCCAAGATAACCGAAGTACCCTGATGTTAAGCCACCTATTTGAAATAAAGCATACAGATATCCAGAAGCAATAATTGCTGCTTTATCGCTATAGCCTTGTTGTTGAATTTTTGAAATATATAATGTTGGAAGCCATATTAAACTTCCAGTCGAAATATTCATAAAAAAACCTTGAAAGAACAAGAACATATTGCTACGCTTTGAAATTATTTCTCTAAAATCACTGAATTCCATATTAAAAGTATAGTTGTATCCTTCTTTAATAAGTTCCTGTAATTCTGGTTCTGATTCACCTAAAGTAGGTTCTTTAATAAAAAAGTATAGAACAATCAAGAAAAAACCTATTATACTTACAATTTCAAATGGTTTTCTCCAATTTGCAGCCGTACCAACTAGTGAAGCCATTAGTGATCCCGAGATTCCTCCAAAACCTTGAGACATTCCCCAAAGGCTTAATAGCATTCCACGAAATTTATGTGGAATATAATCAGTTAAAACACTAAATCCAATTGATGCTATACATCCTAACCCTATTCCAGTTAAAATTTGAAAAATTAAAAGCTGAGCATATGTACTGCTATGTGATGTTAAAAATACTGATACAGACCAAAAAATCGTACCTATAATAATCAGCTTTTTTCGATTAAATCTACCTGCAAGATATCCCCAATAAATTGATGATATAGAAGTTACTAAGATATTAACAGCTGAAACAAGTCCAAGGGCTGATAAATTTACATTTAAATCTTTTGCAATTGAAGAAAAAAGTGGCGGAAACAATCCTATAATGATATTATCAAAGGCAGCTAGCGCTACAAAAACAAATATAGTATAAATCATTTTTATGTTAAGATTATTCATGAACTTCTAAAGCTCCTTTTAGGAATTTACGTTTGAAATATTAACTTAATTGATTTCATTATTTAATAATCCAAATGCTAACTTTGTTGCTATTTTCTTTTCAACTATCTCATATAACTTTTCAACTTTACTTCTTAGCTTAAAGTTGTAAATATAGTTTGTTACGATAACCATTATATATGCACCTATTACATCCATAGGATAATGATTTCCAACATAAACTCTTGAAAAACCAACAATTAACGATAATAAAGTTAAAATTGTAGTAAGTATCTTATTATATTTTGCAAGTCCCAATGCTATACTCATTGTTCCTGTAGCATGATCACTTGGAAACGATGCATCTGTTGTATGAGGCATTAATAAATTTACTTTATTATGAATAAAAGGCCTGTCCACATAATATATATTTCCAATTATAAAACTTAAAATTAAATTAATTACTGTAATAACAAAAGTATTAAAAGCTACTTTTCTACAGTCTGAATCCTTTCTTTTAATCCCAATGATAAATACTATTGCAGTAACTGCCATAAATATATAAGGTACATCTTTTGAAAAGAAAATCATTATCTTATCTAAAATCATATTTTTGTTTGCTAAATTATTTATTAGTCTAAAAAACTCCATATTCATATTTAATTTGTCCCTTCTACATTGTATTTCTGTATACATTACCAATTCTAGAGAATTTTATTATTATACAACCATAAAATTTAATTTGCATATTCATAAAAATATTTATGCAAATTATTATAATATATTCATAGTTCCATTTTCAATTGAATTTCCTCCCTCATTAATTTACTTTGCATTCTCTGGTACCTGATAATTAGTATTTCATACCATTACACGTTATTTTTATCTATTGGTTGCAAATTATAGTAGAAAATTTTATATTAACGATTTCTTTAGGAAAATTATTAAATAACCTCCATAAAAAAGATACAGGATTAATAGTCCTATTGAACTATCTATCTTGTATCTAAAATGCAGCATTTAATATTAAATCATTAATCTTATCAAATTAAACATTTATGTTATCTCATTAATATTTCTTTTATAACTTTCTAATGCTCATATAATAATACTATTTTACTACGTGACGATTACTCTACGCTCTTAAACTCTTTAACATCCTTGTGAGTGATAGTAATATAACCAATAAGAATAAAAATTATAATAGTTAAACATATACTAACCACTCCAGTTCCCATTCCAAGCCCTCCTCGATCATAAGGCACCCCCATCCAATCCGCAAACGAAGCACCTAATGGTCGCGTAATTATGTAAGCAAACCAAAATGCAAAAATTTCATTCAACGATAACAACCAGTACCCCAGAACTGGGATAGCAATTATCAGTGCAAATAGCACACCAGAATATAAATAACCCAAGTGCATTGTTGTCGCAGTCATGTCTCCTGCAGCTGTACCGAGTGCGAACGTGGTTAAAATGGCAGCCCAGTAGAAGAACTCTCGGCGTCTGGTGTAGATGCTGTGTATAGATAAAGTCTTTTCACTCAAATACCATATTACGAAGATAATTGCTAATGCCGTCACAAAGAATATTGTTGAGGCAACATATGGGATGCCAAATCCAACGTGCACAACATCGGCAGCCATAGTACCAAAAATACTTACCATAATGACAGTTATCCAATATATCCATGGAACATATCTGCGTACTGAGAATTGAATTACTAAAGAAGCTACTAGTGCTATTCCTGCAATGATTACTGCAATTACCGGATCTATATGATTAGCTAGATAATCAGATGCCACCTCTCCCATTCCAGTGGTTAACACTTTGATAATCCAAAAAAAGATTGTAATCTCTGGAACCTTGTTCAACATTCCCCTACCTAGTAACGGTCTGCCTCCTACTGCATGATGTATTGAATTATTTTTCCTACTATAATTATCGTTCTTCAATTATCGTCCCTCCGTATATTCCGCTATTATTTAGCTAATGTTATATTTAAGTTGTGTATAGGATATAGGGTTATATCCTTATTGTTTAAGTAATTTTCTAACCTTCTCTCTATCAAATCCAGTAACAATTGGTTGATATACCAGTGGTTTTAAAATAAAAATCAATGCTGTTATAATTCCCACCCAATTTATTAATATTCCCGACTTAGCAAGAACTAGTTCTATTTTGGGTACGTCACCTAAAACAGAAGTATCAATTAAAAACAGCATTTTTAAAGTATTATAAATTGCATCATAAACTCCATTTACAGTTAATATTTTGATTTTCAACGCATATATAGTAAAACAAGTATTAAGCACAATTATTGCTATAACTATCAAGCTAAGTATTATGCCATTCCTTAGACTTATATGGTCAGATGCTCTTTTGAACTCCTGATAGTTAGCAGCCAAAATTATTATAATAACCAATTGTACAATAGTTGTAGGTTTAAATATGCTGCCTGATTTAAGTATATACATAAGGGCTAAATTCACTACCATACATATTGAAATTACCCATGCCATTCTCATTCGCTTAAATAAACGATAACTAATAAAAATTAATCCTAATCCGATAATGACAGATAAACTTCTATGAACCTCCAATGTTTCAGAGTTAATAAACCCACAATAATTACCTATATCTATAAAAATCTCTAGCTGATGATTGTAACCAATCAGTATGCTTTCTATACCTATTAATATAGTGAAAATAATAGCAACATTCATAAGAACATTTTTAAAATTAAATGAAGTTATCCTGTTCATTATATGTGCACCCTGTCTATCTTAAAATTTTTATCTAATACTATCATACCTAAAATCCTCACTTCTATAATTAGTATTTAATTATCTTCTTTATAACATATTATGGTAATAGAAACCAACTTTTGTATATAATCTTGTTATAAAATTATAAAAATTAATTTTGAGCATAATATACCAAATATAATGCCTCCTATGACATCTGTAGGGTAATGAACATATAAATATATCCTTGATAAAGCAATTAAAAATGCTATACCTATAAAAATTACTGCATATTCTGTAAAGAACACAGATAAAACACTTGCTACAGCAAAAGAAGATAAGGTATGGCCAGATGGAAAAGAATAGGTTAACGGCTTTTTAATCAAAAGTTTTACATCATTTATTTTATTAAAAGGCCTGAAGCGTCTAACTAAGTGCTTTACTATTCCTTCCCCGATAGCTGTACTGATAATCAATGTTATTAGCACGTAATTTCCAATAATTCTATATGGTTTATCTAATAATAAAGCAACGGCCATTACAATCCAAATGATGCCTAAGTTCCCTAAGATTGTTATTTTAGGCATTAGTATATCTAAATATTTATTATGAATGTATTTTTTTATAAGAAATAATATATACATATCAAACTTATTTACTTTTTTTGAGATATTTAAATATATATCCTTATGAAACATCACGATTATAAACTCTCTTATAATGTTTATTACTTTTCACCTCTCTATTCTTAATTGAATTTTCACTCTCATTAATTTTCTGTACATTCTCTGGTGTTTAATAATTAATACTTCATATTATTGCACGCATTTTTTAGTTATAGGTTGCAAATTATAATAAAAAAATTGCAGCACAATCTATAAACTGTGTTGCAATTCTTTCTACGGTGCTAAAATATATACTTTAATTCTTTAGATCATTCCCGCATTTGCCACAATATTTATTATTATCATCAACAATCATTCCACAGCTATCACAAGTTTTCTTAATCTTTGTTCCGCAATTACTACAAAATATATTATATTTACTTTGCAATGTCCCACATTTATAACATATTTCATTATTTTGTCTATATAACATATAAACAACCAATCCAACTAAATTTGTAATTATAGCAATAATTCCCCATAAAGCTTCATTCATTTTCTTCTTTTTAGCATCTTTATATACCCATAATGCTAACCCTATCCAATATAGTATAAATATTATTTCTATGATAACTCCAATAGCTTCAAAGAAGCTTTCCCCATAAGGCATTGTCTTAATATCAGTTATAATAAATACTTTGGTTCCATTATGTTTGTCTAAAAGATAATTTAATAAATAAACTTTTTTATTACTAAAATTGCTTTCGTAGAATAATTCATCATCTTTTTCTTTTCCAATCTCATCCCATTCCTTTAGTGATTCGTTAGAAAAAATTAATTTTTCTGGTCTCACTACTTTATAGAATATATCAGGGTTATTTGCTTCCTGAAGGTATCTACCATTATCTTCAGTGCTATTTAATATAAGCTTATTATTTGTTCCTATATCTGAAGATTTAGCTTTATAGATTATATTATTATCCTTATCAAGCATGATTATGTCTTTTACATCGTCTGAATCATTAGCCAGCTTATCTAATTCAGGTTTTATACTATTATCAATATTACTCTTTTTTAATCCTTCTGATAATTTAATATAATCCAATGCAAATGTTATTTTATCTCTAAATATATATACTGTACTTCCTATACTAACTAACAAAGCTAACACAGAAAATACTAAATAAAATTTTAACATCTTCTTGAAATTTATCTTATCTATAAAATCATCTAACCATTTCATTTTAGTAATGCCTCTCTCTCTTCATTTATATTTAATAATAGTGGGGCCACAAAAGCAAATGCTATAATTTCAAAAATAATTAACGGTACTAAAAAACTTGTAATTGAAAATCCAGTAAATACACTAATAATAAAAATTATAGGTAGGATAAGACAGCTAAAAAAGAACACTTTCTTTATACGCTTTTCATTCTGTTTTTGTTTTAACTGAAAGCACTTTCTTTCTATTTCATCGTCTAAAATTGATAATAATTCATCTGTTGATTCCTTGTTAATTTTACTTTCCATAGTCTTCACCTCACTTTAAAAGTAAATTTCTTAATTTTACTATTCCATTATGAATTCTGCTCTTTATAGTTTTGGGTTCTACATCGAGTATTTCTGAAATTTCCTTTAATGTTAAACCTTCAATATATTTAAGTTTTATTACTATCTTCTGTTCTTCCGTCAAGCTCTCAAGAGTTTTAGCTACCTCCCTTCCATAAATTCTGTTAACTATTTTCTCCTCAACCCCATCCTCATGAGCTGGTACATCAAGAACATCATCAATATTGTAATTAAATTTATATCCTTTAGTCCTTCTAATTTCATCAATAAAGCAATTTCTAGCTATTGTCATTAGATATGTAGAAAATTTAGCCTTCCCATATAAATCAAATTTATCTATGTTTCGTATCACCTTTAAAAAAGTTTCCTGAGTTAAATCTTCTGCTAGATTAGTATCTTCAGTAAGTTTAATAAGGAATTTATACACAATAGAGTGGTATTTGTTTATCAAATTATGGAAAGCATCTTTATCCCCATTCTGACACATTTTTATTAGTTTATTATCTTCCAAAAAACCTACCACCTCCACTTAATCCCTAGAGTATAAAGAATAAATATAATTAATGACTTCCTTTCAATAATTACACGTTATAAATTTAATTAGGTTGCAAAAATTATGTTATTTTTATATTTCAAATATAAAAAGTTAACACTGAAGAATATATTATATAACCTATAATTAATTTATCTAAAAATATAGTATCCAGTAAAAATAATATTATTAAAAGGAGATTGATTCTGCGTCATTACTAAACAAAGATAAAATTCATATTCTTATAGTGAATGACGAAAAAAGTATAGTTCATAATTTTATCTATAATGAAAAACGGTCGCCTATTGTTAGACGACCGTTTTTCATTTTTATTTGTTTGCTCCATTTAAGATATTGAGCGAATTTTCAAGTGCCGATTTACACTTGCTAACATCAGGATTTTTTGAACGTACTGCCGATAATACGCTGTCAATAGTTCCATCAATTTGAGTCCATGTTTTGTTATCAATTTTCCTTAACTGAGGTTCTGATGTATCCCAATCATGCTCCAAGGCGTCAGCCTTTGTTTTCGCCGAAGTAAAGTTATTTGAATTTACGAAGTTTAGTATATCATTTTCAATTGTAATGAAATTTGTTAATTGTCCTTTTAATGCATTTTGCGATACAGTTTGTGGAGACTCAGATTGTGGTGCTACATTATTATCTTTATTATTATCTGTGTTATTTTCTACATTAGTATTTGTATTATTGACTCCATTTAAGATACTGAGTGAATTTTCAAGCACCGATTTGCATTTGCTGGCATCAGGATTTTTTGAACGTACTTCCGCTAATACATTATCAATGGTTCCATCAATTTGCGTCCATGTTGTACTATCTATTTTCTTTAACTCAGGCTCTGATGTATCCCAATCATGCTCCAAATCATCAGCTCTTGTTTTTGCTGAAGCAAAGTCATTTGAATTTACAAAGTTTAAAATATCATTTTCAATTGTAATGAAATTTGTTAATTGTCCGTTTAATGTAGTTTGCGAAGAATTGGATTCAGGTACTATATTTTTACTGCACCAAAAATAACCACCTATACCAACAACTAAGAAAATACACAATACCGCAATAGTTTGGGCCAAAACATTTTTCTTACTTCCATTTGTTTGATTTTCTGCTACTGTTTTATTTTTGAGATTTATATCACATTTTGTAACAGCAAGTAATATTATTATCGCTAAAATAGGTATAAGAAAAATTACGCTAGTAACTGTTGTTCCAAAACCCAATCCACCATATTCTTTAGGTTGAGATAAATAATCTCCGAGTGATGCTCCAAGTGGGCGAGTAAAAATATACACAACCCAAAATGCTAATACTGCATCAAGTTTTATGAATTTCCATGCTAAAAATGAACAAGCTATTATAATAATAACTACTATTCCTGTACGAAGATAACCAAGACCGAGCTGTTCAGAATATAAGTCTCCTACTGCTGTTCCAAGTGCAAATGTGAAAAGAATAGTGAGCCAATAGAAAACTTCTCTTTTTCTTGTGTAAATCGAGTGTATAGATAGTGTTTTTTCATTAAGATACCAAAATAGAAAAGTTAATCCTAATAGTACACTAAAAACTACTGTACTAACTTCAAGAGGTACTCCAATTCCATCTGTTAAATTATCGGTTACTAAGGTTCCAAATACACTTATAAGTACAACTGTTAACCAGTAAATGCCTGGCACATATTTATTTGCTCTGAATTGAAGATATAATACACCTATAAATACTATTCCCATTATAATCGTAGTGAGCGTTAAGCCTAATCCAAGGTTGACACTTAAGTAATCCGAAAATGTTTCACCTACAGTTGTGCATAAAACCTTGATTATCCAGAAGAAAATAGTTACCTCTGGAACTTTACTTAGTAGATTTTTAGTTTCCTTCGTATTATAATTTTCCATTTTTGCCTCCTTAGGTTTTAAATTTATAAGCTGTAATTAAAAAATTACATTAAACTTATTATTGTTTTTTCATATCACTATTGTTGCATATAAAAATGAAAATTAAATGAAAATTGAATTATTTAAATTCTTTTAATCACAGCAGGCAACCATATAATAAACGTACTTCCTTTCCCTATTTCACTTACTACCTCAATGGTACCACTAAGAGCAGATATAATTTCACTGGCAATAGATAAACCTAATCCTGCGCCACTTATGCCGTATTGTCTTTGTTTATCTACACGATAAAATCGTTTAAATATATTTTTTTGCTCCTCCTTACTAATACCAATCCCTTGGTCAGTTACCTTGATCCAAACACTATCTTCTCCCATAAACAATTCACGTCCTACTGATAGATATATATTTCCACCATTTGGTGAATATTTTATAGAATTATCTACCAATATATTTAAAAGTTGTTTTAATCTATCTGCATCTGAATATATATTGAACTCTCTGGATTCCTTTACTGATATTTTTATATTTTGTTTTTCTGTATATGATTGAAATTTTCTTACCACTTGTTTAATTAAGTTAACTACATTTATTGATTCAATAATTAATTCTAATTCTCTAGTATCTGTTTTAGCCAAGAATAGTAAATCATTGACTAGCTTTGTTGAATCTCTTACTTCCTTTTGTAAATCTTCGAGTACATCACAAGAAAAAGACGACAACTTATCCTTTTCTTCTAATTTTATAACCTCTAATCCTGCACTTATAACTGTTAGTGGCGTTCTAAGCTCATGTGACGCATTAGCAACAAACTGTCGTTGAAAATCATAGGCTTCAATAATTGGCTTCATAGCTTTATTTGTCATAAATCTACTGCACAAAATTGAAATTACAAAAAATAATAACGAAAATCCCAAAAGAATCCAAAAAGCCCTTTGAAAAATACTCCAAATATATGTGACATCTTTTCCTACATATACTGTTCCCAATTGCCCTTGCTTTAGCTGCACATTTTGTGCCACCATTAATATATTTCTTATTTTACCGTCCGTTGATTTTATTGTATTATATTTTATCTGAGGCTCACTTGGTTTCCATCCACTTATGTAATTTAAGATCTGAGATCGTATAGTTGTAGAAATTTCATCCCTCACAATTACTTCACCATCAGATTTGATTAAATAATTAAAAAACATCTCATAAGTACTATCATATTGGGAGTTGCTATCTATCTCATCTATTTCGTCAACTTGTCTTTGTTGTAGTTCTACCACTTCAGACTCTACTAAATCTCTTAGTTCTGTCTTCTGTTCATTGTAAATACTAACAGCCATAACCAAACTTGTGAGAAAGATAAATAAAAATAGAACTGTTATAATTATTCTGCTGTTAAATGCTCTTAAATATCCTCTGGTTTCAGAAAATAAGTCCCTTTTATTATTCAATTCTATAACCTACCCCTCGAATACTCTTTATAAAAGATTGGTAGCCTATATCATCAATCTTTTTCCGTAGGATACGTATAAATGCATCTATTGTATTATAATTTACATCAGAATCATAACCCCATACCCTATCGTGAATTACTTCTCTAGTTAATGCGCAACCTTGATTTATAATTAATAAGTCTAGCAGTTGAAATTCAGTTGGTGTGAGTTGAATTTCTTTTCCTCTTATTTGTAATATAAACGTAGTTCGATTTAATAAAATATCTTTGTATTGTATAATATCAGCTTTAATTTGCTGAGTGCCTCTTCTTGACAATGCCCGAATACGCGCAAACAACTCTTCAAATTCAAAAGGCTTCACAAGAAAATCGTCAGCACCTGCATCCAACCCCTCTACTTTATCTGATACAAAATCTTTCGCAGTCAAAATTAGTATTGCTCCATTATATCCCTTTTGACGTAATTCTCTACAAACAGTTATTCCATCCATTTCTGGCATCATCCAATCCAATATTATTAAATCATAGTAAAAATTAGAAGCCAAAAACAAGGCTTCATTCCCATTGTCAACCCATTCTGCGTGATATTTACCTTGTTTTTTTAACATATGAGTAATTAGTTTACCTAATCTAATATCGTCTTCAGCAAATAATATCTTCATTCTCATACCCCTTATTCTATAATCTTTAATTATCTCTTTATATCTCAACTATTCTTAGAATATCATAATTAGTAAAAAAATTGTTTCAATATATATTGAAATTATGAATAAATTTAAGTTTTATATTGGTACATATTGCACATCTTAATCTGTGCTTTAAAGAAATATGTTGTTCATCTATCTGATATATATGTCAGTATTTTATCAAATTATTATAAATAGTCAATATCAGTATATAAGTGCATATATACGCTTATATTACAGGAAAAAGTAGAAAATAAATTTTCTACTTTTTTCTACTAGGTATTATTAAGCATATGAATCAATTATGTGATTTGATTTAGTTTCTGAACTTTTACTGCTTAATTCAGCTCTTTTTTCGCTAGCGCTTTCATTAGCTTCTTCAATTGCTTTACTATTTACATTATTCTTCATGTTTATTGTGGACATATTTTGTGCAACATAATGATTCCTTATAGAACTAATCATTTTCTATCATCCCCCTTTTCATTTTTATTCTATTTAAAAAAAATGAAAATTGCATGAAATTTGTGTAAATAGTTAATAATATTATGTTTGAATACTTTTGTATGGCTGTTATATGATTATATACCTATAAAGCATTTATCTATTTTAAATGTATATTTCAATATTCTTTCGTATGTTATTCATATAGCATGTGTACTACCATTGCATTATAAGCATTAATACAACAATCTTATGCATATCGAGTAGGTAAATCTCAGAAATAATTTTCCGAGATTTTTCCTCTCACAGAACCGTGCATGCGGGCCTCGCACACGGCTCCTGATAAATCTCCATTATTATTTATAATAATGCAAAACTGCGGTTTCTACTTTAG
>JARLHR010000278.1 GCA_031292145.1 Clostridium sp.
AAATCTTAAGTGGATCTCTTCACTAGAAATAATAAATATTTTTATGTAGAAAGCATTTGAAAATGAGCTGTTTAAGGTTCTTAGTTGTAAGTTGTTCCAATTTAGCTTGTCACGCTGAAAGCGGGAGCATGCTGAATTGGGCACAACTTGCAACTTAGAACCTTCAGCGATATTTTCATAGTCTTTCGTAATAAAAATATTTATTATTTCGGTAAGTCACCACATAAGTCTAGATTATAAGTTGTTTATCTATAATCTATTCAAACAAATAATCCATCATCTTTTCAGGATTCTCTAAAAACTTTCTTGTTATCATGTAATTATCTGTCTTTTTATAAGGGGTTTTTATAATTCCATCATCATCAATAACAAATATATCTGCACCTGGATATGCCATTAATATAGGCGAATGAGTTGCTATGATAAACTGGGATTTTTTCTTTACCAGTTCATTAATGACAGTAAGCATAGCCATTTGTTTTATTGGTGACAATGCTGCTTCTGGTTCATCTAAAATATATAGCCCATTTCCACCAAACCTATTAGTCATGAGAGTAATGAAGCTTTCGCCATGGGACATCTTATGTAATGATGTACCTCCATAGCTTGCTACAACAGGGTGCCCCATAGAACTTTCTGAATCGAGCCTTTCTATTTCTGTAGCTACATTATAAAAACTTTCTGCCCTTAGAAAAAATCCATCCTTAGGCCGATTCACACTTTTTACTATAGTAAGATACTTATATAAATCAGAATGGGTCTCCCTTGATGAAAAACAAAAATTTCTAGTTCCTCCTTCTGCGTTAAATCCACTATTAACAGCAATAGCTTCTAGTAATGTTGATTTTCCACTGCCATTTTCACCAACAAAAAAAGTTACGTTGCTTGATAAAGCTAAGCTGCTTAAATTGTTAACTACAGGTAACTCTCTAATATAGCTCTCTTCTTTATAAATTTCTTTCTTGAGACGAATTTCTTTTATGTATACATTATCATATAGCATTCATATATCACCTCATTTTTAAATTATAATTATTTTCAATTAATCTTATTGCTTCAGTTTCATCAATTATTGTTAAACCCTGGTACCATTCACCATTATACTAATCTGGAACATTATTCTGATCTGGTTTACATAATAAAAAGGTTCATTAGTGCTCTATCAACAGAAGTTTTATCCTAGAATCATTTTTCACAAAATCAACGTCTTTTCTTTTTTTTAATGCTCTTTTTACTAAACTTTCATATTTATCTTTGCTTATACTATGAGTCACATTAAATTTCATATGTTTATATAGTTTTGACTTCATAGCTGCATCCATGCTGCCTGCTTCATTTACCATATTTATAATCATTTCTATAGTTTTTTCTTTATCCTGTTTTTTTATTGCTAAAGACAAATCTAATGAATATTTATGGTATGCTCCAAAATCAAATACTTCAGCAGCCTTTTTAGCACGCTCTATATATTCTTCTGCCTCACTAAATTTCTTTTCTTTATACAAAAGCTCTATCATCACGGATAAAACTGTAAATGTTTCATGAGCATTCTTCCATAATTTGCTTTCCCAAATGCCATAAGCCTCATCAATCTTCCCACTGCTTTCAAGTAATAATGCCTGTTCAATTTTTTTATCTACCTCTACTTCAGGAATTTTATCTAACATTTCCTGAGCTTTGTCATACTCTTTTTTTATCCTATATATTGCTGATAATTCTAATCTTGCCATAGAAGCTGTCTTTTCTTTACTGCTTGCTGCCACAAGTTCAAGCCAGGCAATAATTTTTCTTTCATATTTATCTTTTTCCTCAATTTCAGGACTTAATAAATATATTCTTAATACTAGTGATATTCTTAATATTAACTCATCACAGCTTGGATATTGTTTAATCAACTCACTGCCCTTTTCAAAAGCTTTCTGTAATCCCTCTTTTGATGCTGTTTCACCTATCTCTTTTCCAATTTTTTTTACCTCTTCCTCCGTTAATTCCTCATTAAATGCTAATAAAGTATTAACATCGATTTTTAGAACACGTGCAAGAGATGGCAATAGTGTTATATCAGGATATGATATTCCACTTTCCCACTTATTTACTGCTGGTGCACTTATATTTAGATAGTTAGCAACTTGCTCTTGAGTAAGATTTTCCTTTTTTCTATAATACCTAATAACTTCACTTATTCTCATAAAATTAACTCCTCTATTTATTGATGTATCCGATTAACTAGCTTAGAACTTCGTTAATTAAATGATACCAAAGCTATATAATTTAAACAATTGAAGCATTTTCATCTTTTATTCATAAAAATTAACCATCAGTTAACATATTCCTTGCTTTCTTGAGACATTTTATTATAGCTTCTTTCAAGTTTATTTTTAACAAACTTAGCACCATCTTCAATATTTAATTTTCTTTGAACAAATGCCAAATAAAATAGGGATGGTAATGTATCATAATGAGAAATGGCATCGGCATCAGCAACGCATATTTCTTCAATAGTTATTTTTTCCTTTAGTACACTTCCACGGTGATTCAAAATACATAATTTAACTAACTCAATTTTATTCATTGGATAGTTGTATTCTTTAAGAATTCTCTCTGCCATATCTGCACCATGAATATGATGATTTTCATATAATTTGTAATCTGTAATTGACGCTATATCATGTAACCACCCTGCAATTTCACACACTTCAACATCTGCATGATATAATGTAGCAAGTTCAACTGCATTTTTTGCTACGCTTTCAATATGTTCATAACTTCCAATTCCGAAAAAATTATTGGGACTTTCACATCTTCTTTTTATATCTTGTTTTATATTTTCAATTATATTCATTTCTCTCCCCCATAATTATACAAATAATAATCAATTTACTAGCTACATATATATTATATCGAATATAAGTTCGTCAATCAATCCTCATTATTCCACCTCTCTGTTTCCCGTCCAATTCCTGATGAAGCTCCTGTAATGTCAGCATGTTTCAAAAAATATATATCTTGTCAATTAATTGAATACTAACAAAAAATTATATTCTTTATTTTTAAAAATGAATTTTTTATAGAGACAATATTCATTAATTGTGGTATAATTCATTATGTTATCAAGATTTTTATATAAAACTGCAATTTATTGCAAGTAAAGCGTCATAATTAAACCTTATTTTTTGATTATTTCATTTAGAATTTTAAACTTAAGAAGGAGAATACGTATGAAGAAAATTAAATTTAGCCTAGCATTACAAATTCTTGTTGGGCTTGTACTTGGAATTATAGTAGGAGGATTATTTTATGGTAATCCAGCTGTTGAGGCATATTTAAATCCTATCGGAGATGTTTTTATTCGTCTAATTAAAATGATCGTAGTTCCAATCGTCTTTTCATCTCTTGTAGTTGGTATTGCTGGAGTTGGAGATATTAAACAGGTAGGTAAACTTGGAGGAAAAACTCTTCTTTATTTTGAAGTTGTAACTACTGTTGCTATTGTTATAGGACTTTTCATAGCTAACGTAGTTCATCCAGGCACAGGGATAAACATGCATGAGCTTTCTACATCTAGCATCGATACTTATGTAAGCACTGCAGAAAATGTAGCTCATCATAGCTTTGCAGATACATTTGTAAATATTGTACCTACTAATATTTTTGATTCACTTGGTAAAGGAGATATGCTTTCAGTTATTTTCTTTTCCGTTATGTTTGGTTTAGGTGTTGCTGCCGTTGGTGAAAAAGGAAAACCTGTTATACAATTTGCTCAAGGTACAGCTGATGCAATGTTTTGGGTAACAAATCAAATAATGAAGGTAGCTCCTTTTGGGGTATTTTCTTTAATTGGTGTGACAGTTTCAAAGTTTGGACTTTCATCTTTAATTCCACTTGGAAAATTAGTAATTACTACTTACGGTGCAATGATTCTTTTTATACTGTTAGTATTGGGAGGAATTGCAAAATTTGTTGGAACAAGTATTTTCTCAATCATCAGAATTTTAAAAGACGAACTTATACTTGCTTATAGTACTGCAAGTTCTGAAACAGTTCTACCTAAAATTATGGAGAAGATGGAGAAATTCGGGTGCCCTAAAGCTATTGCAACCTTTGTAGTACCAACAGGTTATTCCTTTAATTTAGATGGTTCTACCCTTTATCAAGCTATTGCTGCAATATTTATAGCACAATTATATGGAATTAATTTATCTATCCCTGCTCAAATCAATTTAATGGTTGTATTAATGCTTACTTCAAAAGGTATAGCAGGTGTACCTGGAGTATCATTTGTAGTTCTCCTAGCTACTCTTGGTTCTGCTGGAATCCCAGTTGAAGGCTTAGCATTCATAGCCGGAATAGATCGTATACTTGATATGGCTAGAACTGCTGTAAATGTATTAGGTAATTCTTTAGCAGTAGTTGTTGTATCAAAGTGGGAAGGAAAATATAATCACATAGAAGGTCAGAAGTATATAGAATCTATAAAAAAAGCTGCATAGTATCTCTTCCAAGAATAGATTGGTTAAGGATTTACTAATTATAATGGGTAAACTGTATCCATTGTCAAGTACATAATAAAACAGGTTATCCACCTAGAACTTAGTTTCTAGGTGGATTTTTTAAAGTTTTCCTTAAATTCTTTCTTTACATTTAAGAAATCCTCCAAATCATTTAAAAATTGAAATAATAATGCTCTGTTTTCAAATTCATTTCTGTTTTTAGGTAATTCCATATTTGCATAATCTTTTCTTAGCAAATTTAAGTTGTCGATAAGTTCAATGCAGTCATTATCTTCTTTAAGATTCATTGCAATATCATTAGTGAATTTTGATAATATCTTTGTTTGATCATAAGTCATATAAAATCTTGAAAAGTGCCTCTTCAATCTTTTCATAGAATCTAATTGTATAATTCTCATATCTATATAGCTTACATAATAATCATTTTTCTTAAATAAATTATTATTATTTATTATTTGAGCCATGATTTTAGACTTGTTAATTAATTCTTCAACCTCTAATAATATTTCTTTTTCATAAGTTGGTACAGTTTGAGTAACTAAACTAACTGCCATATCTGATAATATTGCTCTATAGCAGTCCTCTATTCGTGTCTTATTCTTTTCAAATTGCTCTTCTAATGATGCTGTATATAAATTAAACATCATTGCAACTCCGATACCTATTACCGTTAGCTGAGCTTCGTTAATAATCCAAGATGCATTTATATTAGTACTAGTTAATAAATGGGTTGATAATACCGCTCCAACAACCATTCCTTCCTCTATTTTTAAACCTTTTGTTATTGATATAAATATAAGCAAAAACAAACCAAACACAATAGGATTATTTCCTAGTAACAAATATAATAAAAAGGATAAAAATATTGCTGTGGCACATGCAATTATTCTTCTACCAGCAACTAATAATGCTTCTTTCTTTGTATCCTGAATGCTAAGTATTGCAATTATACCTGATGTTACTCCAAATTGTAAGCCTATATAATTAGATATAGTTATTGCTATTGTTGCTGATAAAGCCATTTTAAAAGTTTTTGATTGTAAATATTTCATCATCCGAATTTTCTCCCGCCACATAATTAAATGCTTTTTATTTATTCATAAGTTAGTTTCATTTGCTATATTATAACCCACAATTTTGCTTTTATAAATATGATTAAACCACAAAAACTATAAAATATTGTGATTTAGTTTGCTAGAACTATTTCAAATTCTAAAAAATAGAATTTGAAATAGTTAATTATTACAGTAAATATGACTAAAATCACATTGAATAAATAGTCAAT
>JARLHR010000279.1 GCA_031292145.1 Clostridium sp.
TTATGTAGGAATGCTTGCAGGGGGAAATGATATTGAATTAATGGAATCAACTAAAAATGGTAGAGATATTAATCGTCACTATTATTCAAAAGAGGAAATTAAAGAAAACTTTGAAAATAGAAAAATAGTAAATGATATTAGAGATTTAATGAAGTTTAGAAATACTAATTCAGCTTTTGGATTGGATGGAGAGTGCATTACAGAAGTTAATGGAAGTGAACTTAGAATCACTAGAAAATGTGGAGAGCATGTTGCAGTGTTAAAAGCTGATTTAAAGACTCATGAATTTGCTATTGAAGCATAGTAATAATTTTTCGATCTTAAGCTAAATATATAATCATCCTCTATTATTATTAATGGGGGATGATTTCCATATATACGGGTTTGTTTGGATTATTGGATTTGTTAAAGAATAGTATCCATTTATATAAGAATGGCTGCATTTAATTGAAAAACAACGAGGACAAATAAATTTTTTAAAAGTATTTATAATTAACAAAATCTATTTTTCTGGGAGGAGAAGAAATAATGGGAATAGTTAATTTTAAGAAATATACAATCATGATAAGTTTGATTTTTATGATACTCATATCAGCATTCTTATGTATATATGCTTTAGAAAACTATAAGAGTAGCAATAATACCTCGCAATATAGTGAATTTAAAAGTAACGGGGATGCTGCAACCGAAAATAAAAATAAGCAGATTGAACAAAATAAAGGCAAAATGCCACTTGATGAAAATATGCAACCAGGATTTGATGACAATAAACAGCCAGGTTCAGATGGAAATATTCCTGCAGGAGGCAATGTAAATCATAAATATGTTCCAGCACTTACTGCATACAGTGGAGTATTTCTAATTTTGTATATTGGAAGTTATTATTTTTTTAGGAGAAGGAATATAGAGGTGGATTTTGCAAATGAAAAATTAGTTATATGTACATTATTATTTACTGGATTTCTATTAAGAATTGCTGCATCAACCCTTATAGAAGGTTATAGAGGAGATATAGATTTATTTAAGAATTGGGCAGTATCTGCTGCAAATAGTCTTTCAGGAGTATATTCAGGTTCTAAACCACCAGACTACCCTCCACTATATATGTACATATTAGCTGTAATTGGAAAAATTGCAAGTATATCAGTACTTAATTCATATTATGTAATACTGCTTAAGCTTCCAGCAATAATAGCTGATATTATCACAACATATTTTATTTACAGACTAGGAAAAAAATATTTCAATGCAATAATAAGCATTTTGTTAGCTGCATCTTATGCTTTTAATCCAGCAATATTTATTGATTCTACTTTATGGGGACAAGTGGATTCTTTATTTACATTACTTATTATTACTGGAATATTTCTGTTAAGTGAAAAGAAGATTATTTTTTCATCTTCAATGTTTGCAGTAGCAGTACTTATGAAACCTCAGGGAATTATTTTTTTTCCAATACTTTTCTTTGAACTTGTACAAGAAAGAAAAATAAGGAACTTTATATATGCAGCCTTATCAGCTGTTGCTACATGTATTATAATAATAATTCCATTTGCAATAAAGCAAGAAAGTCCCATTTGGATATTTAATCTATATTTAAATACAATAAAGGAATATCCGTATGCTTCAATGAATGCATTTAACCTTTTTAGTTTATTAGGGGCAAACTTTAAAAAGGATACTGAAACTTTATTTTTATTTAATTACCATACAATAGGCATGTTTTTTATTGTAATAATAACGTGCATTTCCTGGCTTATTTACATTAAAGGCAATAATAGAAAGTTTATAGCATCAATAGCATTACTTCAAATTGCAGGTGTATTTACTTTTTCATCTGGAATGCATGAAAGATATTTATTTCCTGCTGTAGTATTATCAGTTTTAGCATTTGTATATTTGAAAGACAATAGATTTATAATTTTATCCATAGGATTTAGTATCACCACCTATGTTAATATTTTAGCAATATTGTTTAGTATAGACTCAGAAGTTTTTAACTTATTACTTAAGATTGTATCTTTGTTAAACGTAATATTAGTTATATATGTGATTAAGATCTTATTTAATAATGCATTTACAAGAATTCCTGAGCTGACAACAAAAGAAAACGACTAAATTGGAGAAAAGTTTGAAAAAAAGGCAGGCGGAGCACCAGCAAATGTAGCAGCAGGCATTTCTAAATTAGAAGGTAATGCATATTTTTTAGGTCAAGTAGGGGATGACTTCTTTGGGACATATTTGATTAATTTATTTAATAAAAAAGGGATTTATGACTGGAACTGTTATGCAAGATCCACATACTATTGCTGAGGCTTTTTATATTGTTGGAATGAATTTAGTTAATAATAGATATCCTCTTGAGAATACGAATTATAAATTTGATAATACAGGAGTTGTAATTCGTCTACCTTACCAGGAATATAAAGGGGAATAGAAAATTAAAAGAAATAGAGTTATATAGAATGTTTAGCTTTGCTTAGCTATTTCATTAAAACTAGCTAAAAGTTCCTCAAAACTCCAGCTTAATCAGTTAAATATAATTGCTCTAAAGCACTAATATATATTTTTAGAGCAATTATCTTTATATATTAACTTACTTTAAATTGAGCTATTGCACTATTTAGCCCTTCAACTATTTCGTTTAATTCATGAGCAAACTCAGCTACCTTTTGACTTCCATTAATTTGTTCCTGTGTTGCATCTGATACTTGTCCTGTAGTTGCAGCAGTTTCTTCTGAAACAGCAGAAATACTTTCCATAGCAGTTTTAGTTTTATCCTTGGAATTAACTATTTTATTAATTGATGCAACCATTTCTTTTAGTTGTCTATCTATCTGATCCATTCCTTCGAATATTGTGTTAAAAGCATTATCTGTCTTTTCAACCGCCTCCATCTGTTCTCTTATTATAATACTCGAACTTGTTGCTTCTTTTGCTACAATTTCGGTTTTATGTTGAATATCATTAATAATATTATTAATTTGAATAGATGATTCTTTTGATTTATCTGCTAATTTTCTTACTTCATCTGCAACAACAGCAAAGCCTCTGCCTGACTCACCAGCCCTTGCAGCTTCAATTGCTGCATTTAATGATAATAAATTAGTTTGTTCTGCTATACCAACAATTAATTCTACAATTGCCTTTATATCTTTAACATTTGAATTTAAATTATTTACATCTTCAACAATTTTAGCTGAAGCCTTATTAGTTTCTTCTGCTTTGAGATTCAATGTTTCAACTGATATAACAGCATACTGCTTCATTTCTTTTGTTTTTTCTAATACGAATGAAACATTTTGCGTCTTGCCGTTTACCATATTTATATCTTGTGACAATTTGTTCATACAATCTAAACCTTCATTAGCACTTGTGGCTTGCTCCGAAGCTCCTTTGGCAATCTCACTCATTGTTGCTGCAATTTCCTCTGACGCTGCATAGGAATGTTCTGAAACTTCTGTAATTATTTTTGTATTACTTGATACATTTTCAGCCAGACTTTTAACATCTCCAATTAAAGTATTTATTTTTCCGACCATATCATTAAATGCACTTATTACTTCGCTGATTTCGTCTTTACTGTCATCTAATATATGCAGATCTAAATTTCCTTTCTTAGCCTTTTTCATAAGTACGACTAATTTTTCTAGAGGCTTTGAGATACTTCGTGATATTATTAATGCAACAGCCATTGCAATAATAAATGAAATTAAACCAATTGCTAAAGTATTATTTCTTAAAATATTCGATTCTAAATTTAAATAACTGTAAGGAATAACGGCTACTACATACCAATCTGAATCATTTAAAGGGGCATAAGATACAAGAGATTCACCATTGATCGTAGAAAAACATCGTTTCTGTAATTTCACCGCATCATCAACATTGGCTAAGTCTTTTTCTGTATCTGAAATTTTTACTATAATATTTGAATCTGCATAATCTGTTCCGATTAATTTTTCATCTTCACTTGCTATAACAGTACCATTTGAATCTACAATAAATATAGATGAATTAGTACCTAGATTTACATTTTTAAAAGAGTTAACGAGTATTTTGGGACTTAATTCTTCAAATGCAAATCCTAAATTTTTACCAAAATTAGTTAAAGAATTTACTTGTGCAGATATAAATAAATTATAATTTCCTAATGAATTTTTCTGTAATTTCCATACAGATTTTCCTTTTGAATTTCCAGATAAATCCGTTAAGTTTTTCTTTATATCATCCGAGAATCCACTTGAAAAAGTACCTAGTTTTATATTATTAGTGTCTATAATACCTAAACTCAAGATATCGTTTCGTGTACTTCCTTTAGAATTAATTAATTTAGATATATTATTAGCTCTGTAAGAATCAGAAAAAGAATTGGAAGTTTTGTTATTTTCCAAATATTCTTGTATTTGAGGATCTGTCATTATTGTTCGGGCAAAATTTGAATTATTATTCATTTCATTTGAAATATTAACTCCAATTTGTGACATTATTTCAGAGGAATAATTTGAAATTTTATTATTCATTGCATTTTTTGATTGAAATACAGATGTAATACCTATTATTAATAATGGAATTAAAACTAACAGCCCATAAGAAATAATCAATCTATTTTTTATTTTTAAACCTCTTATAATACGTTCACACTTAAATAGAATATCTATTTTTTTCTTATTATTTATATTTTTATCTGCCTTTGTGCGACTTGTTTTTAAAAATTTACGCATTCTACATTCCTCCTGGTGTTTTTCTTTCTTGAAACATAAGATATAGCTGTTTTTTCTGAATTTTATCCATAGTTTTCATTTTCTTTTTCTGCAATCATCTATAATAATTTTGTTGTATTAAGGTATTTAATTTATACAATAAAATTATCAAAACGTTTTCTTTGATTATTATAAAATATATTACTTAATAAAAAAATGCATTTGTTTGCTAATAATATGGTTAAATGTTGTATATTTGTGAAATTCATTATGTACGGCACAATCAAAAAAATTAGGAGAAGTTTGAAAAGTAAAAATAAAAAAATAGGTCCCAATATGGACCTATTAAACAATTATATTTGATTGGAAAAAATTTTTTCTCTATAACTTTTAGGATTAATACCTGTAACCTTTTTGAATATCTTAGAAAATGTCAGTGGGTCTGCATAACCTACAGAGGCAGCTATAACTTTAATTGATAAGTCTGGATTATTTAAAAGTTCGCAAGCTTTATCTATTTTATAATTTACTAGAAATTCTTGTGGCGACATATTGATGTTTTTTTTGAAAATATTTGTAAGATAACTTCTGTTTATTCCAATATAGCTGGCAATATCATTTACTTTTATATTATTTGAGTAATTGTTATCTATAAATTCTATAGATTTTTCCAAGTAAAGTTCAGTGCTTTTATAGGTTTTTTGGTTATTAGTGTCCTTTTGAGTTTCAGCCAGTGTCGACATAAAGAAATATAAAAGGCCTTCAAGTTTTAATTCGCTAGAATGATCTCTTTCTTTTAATTTAAGCATTTCAGAAATATGATTTTTTAAAGAGTCATCTTTTGAATATTCGAATATAAGATTTTCTTCATTGAGATTTGCATAGCTTAAATAAGTTTGTGCTTTAACGCCATTAAAACCAACCCACATATAGGTCCAAGGATTATTTTTATCTGCTTGATAATATGTCAAGACATTAGGGCAAATTAAAAATCCTTGATTTTTCTTAAGTTTATATGTTGTATTGTTAACAGTGTAGGAGCCTTCCCCATCAATTATGTAGTGAATTAGATATTGAGGTCTTACTGCTGGACCATATGAATAACCAGGAACACAATTTTCCATTCCGCAGTAGCATAAAAATAAATCTACAGACTGTTTTTTTTGAGGTTCAAGGTATTTAACTTTAGAATCTTCAATATATTTTATATCCATGATAAAACACTCCTTTAAGTTGCTAACATAACATTTATACATGAGCAAGATACATAATACCATATAATTTGTTATTATATCAGATTATAATGATTACATACACATTTAAATTATAAGTTAGTAGATTTTCTAGAGTATAACAAAATAGCGGAGGATTTAATATGGCAATTATTTATGATAATGTTACCAAAACATTTCACCTTAAGACTAAAAAAACAAGTTACATAGCAAAAGTGCTAGAGAGCAGGCATCTAACCCATTTATATTGGGGAAAAAAAATAAATAGCAGTAATTTAGATTATCTTGTGGAAAAAAATTTATGGGGAAGTTTTCTTACCAATACAGATAATATAGGGACTTTTCAGTTAGAAGCTGTGCCTCAAGAATATCCTGGATATGGAAGTACTGATTTGCGCTCGCCAGCAATTGAAATTCAGTTTGCAGATGGAACTACCGCAACCGATTTTAGATATAATGGGCATAAAATTTATAAAGGAAAGCCTTATCTTAAGGGGCTACCATCAACATATGCTGAAAATGATGATGAAGCCGAAACCTTAGAGATATATTTGCAAGATGAACTTAAAAATGTAAAGGTTATATTAATTTACAATGTTTTTGAGGAATTTAATGCAATAACAAAATCAGTTAAAATAACTAATGAGAGTGAAGATAATGTAAATATATTGAGAGCTTTAAGTGCTAATGTTGATTTCAAAGAGGATGATTTTGACTTTATACATTTATCGGGTGCATGGGCAAGGGAAAGGCATATTTTTAGAACAGGCCTTAGACCTGGTATGCAATCAATAGAAAGTAGAAGAGGCGCAAGCAGTCATGCCCAAAATCCTTTTATGGCATTAGCAAGAAAAGGAACAGATGAGAATAATGGTGATGTATATGGCTTTAGCTTAGTATACAGTGGAAATTTCCTAGCAGATGTTGAAGTTGATATGTACTATAAAACTAGAGCTCAAATTGGAATAAATCCATTTGATTTTAAGTGGTTATTAGAAAAAGGAGAGGAATTTCAAACGCCAGAGGCAGTGCTTGTGTATTCTCCAGATGGACTAACAGGTATGTCTCATATTTATAATTACCTATATGGAAAACGTTTATGCAGAGGTCAACATAGAGATGAGGTAAGACCAATACTTATAAATAATTGGGAAGCTACCTATTTCGATTTTAATGAGACTAATATAAAAGAAATTGCACAGGAAGCAAGTAACTTAGGAATAGAACTCTTTGTTCTTGATGATGGATGGTTTGGAAAGAGAGATGACGATACAACCTCGCTAGGAGATTGGATTGTTAATGAGGAAAAAATAAAAGGTGGACTAGGTAAGCTATCTAAAGAAATAAATGATATGGGATTAAAGTTTGGACTTTGGTTTGAGCCAGAAATGATATCTCCAAACAGCGAATTATATAAAAAGCATCCAGACTGGTGCATTCATATACCAGGTAGGAATAAATCAACTGCAAGGGAACAGCTTATATTAGATTTATCAAGGGATGAAGTATGTGATTATATAATAGAATCAATCAGTAATGTATTAGAAAATGCTTCAATTTCCTATGTTAAATGGGATATGAACAGAAATATGAGTGAAATAGGTTCACTTGGGCTGCTTCCTGAAAGACAAAGGGAAACAGCGCATAGATATATGTTAGGTTTATATAGAATTCTTGAAGAAATAACAACAAAGTTTCCAGAAATATTATTTGAAAGCTGCTCTGGAGGTGGAGGTAGATTTGATCCAGGAATGCTTTATTATATGCCACAAACATGGACAAGTGATGATACAGACGCTATAGAAAGATTAAAAATTCAATTTGGTACATCTTTAGTTTATCCAAGTGCAGCTATGGGATGTCATGTATCAGCGGTACCAAATCATCAGGTTGGAAGAATTACTCCTATACAAACTAGGGGAGTAGTTGCTATGGCAGGAAATTTTGGTTACGAACTTGATATTACAAAATTAACACAGGAAGAAAAAGCTGAAATTAAAGAGCAAGTTAAATTATATAAGGAAATAAGAGAAACAGTCCAATTTGGTGATACATTTAGATTATTGAGCCCATTTGAAAGCAATGAAGTTGCGTGGATGATTATTTCAAGGGATAAAAGTGAAGTTGTTGTAAGCTATGTAAAACAATATGCAGAGCCAAATAAATGGAATAAACCATTAAAATTAAAAGGGTTAGAGGAAAACGCTAAGTATCAAATAGTTGGTGAAGATATGATTTTAGGTGGAGATGAATTAATGAATATTGGTCTAATCATACCAGAACTAAAAGGTGATTATGCCGCTAAACAATGGATATTGAGAAAAGTATAAACTTTATAGATAACCAACATGTATTCTAGACTTATGAGATAGCTAACCGAAATCAAATACATTTGTGTTCCACAGGACTATGAAAATTTCGCTGAAAGCACTAAGGGGCAGGTTGCACCCACTTTGGCTTGCTCCAACCATTCGGTTGGACAAGCGAAAGTGGAATAACCTACCTCTAAGTGCTTTTTGCATCGAAATTTTCAAATGCCTGCTTCACACAAATATATTTGATTTCTAGTGTAGATATGTGCCTAAGTTTAGTACGAGTTAGGTAGACTTATGCTTGGTATAAACAAGAACAATAGTGTAATTTTAGTGAGTTGCTGCACTAGAAATAAGTAACCACACCACATAACCTTAGATTCCCAATTATGCATTTGGTAAAGGTTTTCTATTGAAGACATTTAACCATCAAACGATTACATTAAACCATTTAATATAAAGGTCGAATAGACTATTATTTATGTATACCAAGTGATTAATGAATTTCAAAAATACATACAATATTCATTGAAATTAATAAAAATTATATTATGGGGGGCCAACGATATGAAAAAGAGTATTAAAAAGTTAGTTAGTGTTATTGCAGCAACTGTAGCTGTAGGATCTATGTTAGTCGGATGTGGTGGTGGAAGTAATTCTAGCACAGGAAGTTCAAAAGGTGATGTTACATTAACTTATGCTATCTGGGACAAAAATCAAGAGCCAGGAATGAAGGCTATGGCTGATGCATTTGAAAAGAAAAATCCGGGAATAAAAGTAAATATTGAAGTTACAGCATGGGATCAATATTGGACTAAGCTAGATGCAGCTGCATCAGGTGGAAGCTTGCCAGATGTATTTTGGATGCACCCTAATCAAGCAGCTAGATATGCATCAAATGGAGTACTAATGGATTTAACAGATAAAATCAAAGGAAGCAGTTTAGTTAGTTTAGACAAATTCCCAAAAGATTTGGTTAAAGTTTATGAAAACGATGGTAAAGAATATGCTATTCCTAAGGATTTTGATACAATAGGTCTTTGGTATAATAAAACATTATTTGATGAAGCAGGTGTATCTTATCCAACTGACAAATGGACTTGGAATGACTTATTAGCTGCAGCTAAAAAATTAACTAATCCTGAAAAAGGAATTTATGGCTTTGGCGCTCCAGAAGATATGCAGCAAGGATTTGATAATTTTATTTTCCAAAATGGAGGTCAAGTAATATCAGATGATAAGACTAAATCAGGCTTTGATACACCAGCAGTAAAGGAAGCAATGCAATGGTATGTTGATTTAAGTTTAAAAGATAAAGTATCTCCAACTCAAAAACAATTTTCTGAAAATACTTATACAGCATTCTTTGAATCAGGAAAAACAGCTATGGGCTTATTTGGATCTTGGATGCTCTCTGAATTCAAAGCTAATGATTACGTTGCAAAAAATTGTAATGTAGCTGTACTGCCACAAGGTAAACAAAGAGCTACAATATATAATGGTCTTGGTAATGCTGTTGCAGCAACTACTTCACATAAAGAAGAAGCGTGGAAATTTGTTGAGTTTTTAGGTTCAGAAGAAGCAAATAAGATTCAGGCAGAATCTGGTGTTGCTATTCCAGCTTATCAAGGTGCAGCAGATGAATGGGTTAAAACTCAAACACAGTTTAATTCAAAGGTATATGTAGATATGTTACCTTATGCTCATATTAATCCATATTCTAAAGAGACAGATAAATGGCAAACTGCTGAAAAAGATGCATTACTTAAAGCATTTACAGGGGAATCTTCAGTAAGTGATGCTTGTGATGAAGCAGCCAAAAAAGTTAATGAAGTTCTTGCAACTGAAAAATAAAGTATAAATTTGTGGCATTCCTTATTATAAGGTGTGCCACAAACTTAAGTAAAGGAAGTGAGCAAATTGGTTCTTAAAGGTGAAAATATAGAAGGAAGAGCAGCAGATAAGAACTTAACTACCAAAAGGAAGATTAGCAAAAGTACGTTAAATGAGTGGAAATGGGGATATATAATGATATTCCCAACATTCATAGGTTTGATGGTATTGAATATAATTCCTGCAGTACAGACATTATTTTTAAGTTTTGAAAAAGCAGGAGCTTTTGGAAAAAATACTTGGGTTGGCTTAGATAATTATAAAAAGTTAATTCAAGATCCGTCAGTAATACGAGCTACTTTTAATACTCTTAAATATGCAATTATAACTGTTCCGTCTATTGTAATTTTATCTTTGATAGTAGCAGTACTACTAAATCAAAAAATTAAAGGTAAAACAGTATATAGAACAATTTACTTCTTGCCAATGGTTGCAGCGCCAGCAGCTATAGCAATGGTATGGAGGTGGTTATTTAATTCTGAATATGGACTAATAAATTATTTGCTATCAATAATAGGTATACATGGTCCTGAGTGGCTTACTGATCCAAATATAGCATTAATATCTATAGCGATTGTTGGTATTTGGAGTGCTATTGGATATAATATGGTATTGTTATTAGCTGGATTGCAAGAAATACCAAAAGATTATTATGAAGCGGCAAGCATTGATGGTGCAAGCCCTATAAGACAATTTTTTACGATAACTATACCATTAGTTTCACCAACAATGTTTTTTGTGGTTGTAACAAGTGTTATAAGTGCATTTCAAGTATTTGATATTATTTTTATGATGGTAGACAAAACAAGTACTGCATTAGAAGGAACTCAATCACTAGTTTACTTATTCTATAAATATTCATTTGTGTTAAATGATAAAGGATATGGTTCAGCAATTGTTATGTTACTATTGGCAATTATAATGATAGTTACAGTAATACAAGTTAAGTGCCAAAAGAAATGGGTAAATTATTAGAGGGGAGGAAGTATGAAGATGAAAAAATTAAATAAAAGTAGTAATTTAGTACATGTAATTTTAATAATTGGAGCAATAATAATGATACTTCCGTTTTTATGGATGGTACTAACATCCATTAAAACATTAACGGAATCAGTACAAATTCCACCTAAGATTTTCCCAAGCGTAATTCAATGGGATAACTATTCAGCTGTTACTAAAATACTTCCATTCACATCTTTCTATGTGAATACAATTTTAATGATGGCTGGAAGAGTTATAGGATCAGTTTTATTTAGCGCAATGGCAGCTTATGCATGCGCAAGGTTAAATTTTCCAGGTAAAAATATATTCTTTGGAATGGTATTGTTTCAAATGATGATACCAGGACAATTATTCATAGTTCCACAATTTTTGATTGTACAAAAATTAGGATTATTAAATACTGTTTCAGCCTTAATAGTGCCTGGTGTAGTTAGCGCATTTGGAACATTTTTATTAAGACAATTTTTTATGGGATTACCTAAGGACTTAGAGGAAGCAGCAAGGTTAGATGGATGCACTATATGGCAGACATTTTATAAGATTATGTTACCTTTATCACGTTCAGGACTAATTGCCTTAGCAATATTTACTTCACTATTCGCATTTAAAGACCTTATGTGGCCATTAATTGTTAATATGTCCATTGATAAAATGACGCTTTCATCTGGACTCGCATCCCTTCAAGGACAGTTCGCAACTAACTATCCTCAACTAATGGCAGGATCATTACTTGCAATTTGGCCAATGCTATTAATATTTATAATATTCCAAAAGAGATTTATAGAAGGTATTGCTACATCTGGTGGAAAGTTGTAATATATTGTTAAAGTAATAATGGATGGTAAAATATATGAATTTTAATGTACGAAGATATGTAATATTTCTGCTAGGAATATTAACAATGACACTAGGTGTATCTTTAACAGTTAAATCAGAAATCGGAGCTGGTGCATACGATTCAATTAATTTTGGATTGGCTAAATTATTGAACATAAATGTATCAATAGCAATATGGACAACATCTTTTATTGTAGTGATTGTAGCTGCAGTAATACGAAGAAGATTTTTAAAATTAACTACATTTATAACAGCTTTAATAGTAGGCAGCTCCACTGATATGTGGGTAATGATGGTTAAAAATATAAGCCTTAATTCAACTTTTGAAAAGGTAATAGTTTTTTTTATTGGAATATGCCTGGTTTCAACAGGAATAGCAATATATATAATTCCAAAGCTGCCTGCAAATCCAACAGATGATTTAATGGTGGCACTTACAGAAGAAAAGGGTATAAGTATAATGAAAGCAAAATTAGCAATAGATACAATCTGTATAATAATTGCTTTTGCCTTAAAAGGGCCTATAGGAATCGGAACAATAATTGCAACAATTCTAGTAGGACCATTAGTAGACATAATAAATAAATTGATATTCAAGATATTTCCCCAATATATATATCAATGTGTTAGGTAAGATAATAGGGTGCCTATGAGCGTAATGTTTATAGACAACCTATTATTTTATTTGTTATAAATTATATGTAAAAAGTTGTATACAGCGATTATATGCTTGAATATACATTATTTAACTTAAGAGAATTACTACACTAGAAATAAGTAACATATTGTGTGGAGTGTTTCATTGGAATTTTGATGGTTGCGATTCTTGAATAGAAGTTGTCCCAAAGTGCTTGTTCAAAGCCTGACTTTGAAGCAAGCACTTTGGGTACAACTTCTATTCTTAGAATCACCCATCAAAATTCCTGGAAACCGGAACACAATATGTTACTTATTTCGGTGAGTTATTCTCACAATTTTAGTTAAAGTCTTTCATATAATCTCCGTGTGCATCTATCAGTTCATCGCACATCTTAATAATATCATCTATAGATAATTCAGCTGCCGTATGCGGATCCATCATAGCAGCTTGATATATTTTATTTCTATCTTTAGTTATTGCTGCTTCAATGGTTAATAATTGAGCATTTATATTACTCATATTCATGGCTGCTAATTGCGTTGGAAGTTTACCTACATGAGTTGGATGAATGCCCATAGCATCAACTAAGCAAGGAACTTCTACGCATGCATCAGTTGGTAAGTTGTCAATAAGTCCAGTATTGAGTACATTACCTCCAATTTTATATGGTTTATTTGTTACTATTGCTTCCATAATATAAGATGCATATTCCTTAGAACGTTCATGAGTAATTTTACCGTTTTGCAATATCGCATCTTTTTCTTTTTGCCAGCCTTCGATTTGATTTATGCATCTTCTTGGATATTCATCTAGTGGAATATTGAATTTATCAATTAATTCAGGATATTTTGATTTAATAAAGAATGGATTATATTCTGCATTATGTTCACTTGATTCAGTGCAGTAATATCCAAGATGTTTAATATATTCATAACGAACCATATCGTTATGCTTTTCTTCATTAGAATTCTTTAATGTTGCTCTTTTTTTTATTTCTGGATATAAATCATTACCTTCTTTATCGTATATCTCTAAAAGCCATCCCATATGATTAATACCAGCAATTAGTTCTTTTCTGCCTTCTACTTTATCTCCCATACCTAAATCTTTTAGCAAGTTTTCTGAACATACCTGTACACTATGGCAAAGCCCTATTGTTTTTATTTTAGTAAAACGTTGCATAAATCCTGTAAGCATTGCCATTGGATTTGTATAGTTCAAGAAAAATGCATCTGCGCAAACTTCTTCCATATCTTTTGCAAAATCAGCCATTACAGGAATTGTCCTAAGGGCTCTCATAATTCCACCAATACCCATTGTATCTGCAATAGTTTGTTTTAATCCATATTTTTTAGGGATTTCAAAATCAGTAATTGTACAAGGATCATATCCTCCGACTTGAATTGCATTAACAACAAAAGTAGCATCCTTAAGAGCAGCTTTTCTATTTACAACACCTAAAAAACATTTGATTTTGGCTCTGCCTTCATTTATGTTTTTGTTGATTGCATTTAATATTATTTCACTTTCTTTTAATCTCTCCTCATCAATATCATAAAGAGCAATTTCGCTTTCTCGTAGTGCGTCTGTACACATACAATCTCCTAGAACATTTCTTGCAAATACAGTACTTCCAGCACCAATAAATGTAATTTTCATTTAATTGTCCCCCTTAATTTATTTTTGATTTTATTATAAATAAATTATATAATTATAAGAAAATACTTTCTATGTTCTATGTTTCAAAAAATTGTTGTTATGTTGAATGTTTTGGTGGGACATCACATAAACCTAGATTACAGTTTGTTTATTTATCTATGGGAAGTAAGCAAAATTATAATTTATAAAGGGGCTAATGAAATGCAAACTAAGTTGGAATTTACTTCAAATTACAAGTTAAGCAGTGCTTTGACTTTATATTTTGGTGGTCATGAAATATGTACATCTTGTCATTCTTTTGGGCCTGCTATTCGTCCTCACTATCTTTTACACTATATTTTAAATGGAAAAGGAAAATATTATGCCGGTGGTATTTGTTATGAACTTAAAGAAGGGGAAGGCTTTTTAATTTGCCCAGGTGAATCTACATACTACAAGGCTGATAAAGAAGAACCTTGGGAATACTGTTGGATTAGCTTTGATGGTTATGATGCTGCTATTGTTTTAAAAAAATGCGGGTTATCAAAGGGCAATTTAATTTTTGAGGATAATAGCAACGGAATTTTTAAAGAGAATCTGCTTTCATTAATACATAATTATAATGATTATAGTAGTAATGAATTTGCTTTACTAGGACAATTATATATATGCTTTTCTAGTATATATGATCAAGTAAATTTGAAAGAAAAAATTACATGCGAGTCCTATTTTGATAAAGCAATAAATTATATTTATAACAATTTTACTTATGATATTAAAGTTAATGACATAGCTAAGCATATTGGAATTGATAGAACTTATCTATACAAATTATTTATCCAAGAATATAAAACTTCCCCACAACAATATCTTATTTCTTTTCGATTAAATACTGCCGTAAATTTGTTAGAAACAACCAGAATGAATATTACAGAAATTTCTTATTCGTGTGGATTTAGAGATACACCTACTTTTTATAAACACTTTAAAAAGCAATTTAATATTACTCCTGTAAAATATAGAAAAAGTAATGTTGATAAAATTGAATACCATTTAAAAAGGAAAAAGTAGAAATTATTATTATAGATAAACATGGGATCAGGTGGACTAATTGTTGGAATACCATTCTATTTTTTAATGAAAAGAAGTTCATAGAAGAATACTGGAGTATAGAAGATTGGGGGATTTCATAAGTTGCATTGTATTAGTGTTTTATTTATAGCTAAGCTAATTCAATTGCAGAATGATCGGATGTAGCATTACTAAAAAAGTAAGTCAAATATTTTAGAAAGTATAAATTAGAATTAATATAGTGATATAATTAAACAAATAGTCATTTGGACTAATAAATTATTTTCAAAATCATTTATTTTAAGGAGATGTTATACATGAATGCAGTTTTAGAAAACATATTAACAAGAAGAAGTATAAGAGCGTTTAAAGAAGAACAAATAAAAGATGAGGAATTAGACTTAATTCTGCAAGCTGGAGTATATGCGCCAAGTGGTATGAATAAGCAAAGTTGGCAATTTACCGTAGTTCAAAATAAAGAAAAAATAGAGTTGCTTGCAAAAGTAGTGAGGGAAGCTTTAGGAAGAGATGCAGGATATAATTTTTATGCACCTCCAACTTTAATCATGCTATCTAATGAAAAAGACAATACAAATGGACTTGCTGATTGTTCTTGTGCCCTTGAAAATATATTTTTAATGGCAAATTCATTGGGAATAGGCTCATGTTGGATTAATCAACTTAAGACAATTTGTGATGAAAAGGAAGTAAGGGAAGTGTTAACTAGTTTTGATATTCCTGAAAATCATATTGTTTGGGGAATGGCATCTATAGGATATCCAGCTAGTATTCCAGCAGTTCATGAAAGAAAAGATGGAATAATTAAATTTTTAAAATAAGCCTTAGAGGTTGATTTTTAGTTTGTAGGAAACTCATACAGAGAGAGTCAGTATTTATTGCTGTCTCTTTTTTGCGTGATTCAATTAATTGGCAAATACTATTTCAAATCAGTTTACAACTTAATTGGTTATAATTTTAAATAACTATAATTAGATAAGCTTTATTATTTAGCAACGGAAATATATGTATAAAAATTGATAGTTTAAGTTTAATTATTTATATAGAGTTTAGTATTTATTATGTTATACTTCACTCAAATAATATCAATACACATTTAAGTAGTATGAAAAATTTAGAATAACTCAATAAGGAGGTCTTTTTATGAAAACTAATCAAAAAAAATTTTTATCAATTATTCTTGTATTTGCAATAATACTGCCATTTTTTATGGGAACTATATCGGCAAAAGCGGCGACAAGTGGAACATCTACAATAAAGATTCACTACTTAAGAGCTGATAACAATTACGCTAATTGGAATCTTTCGGTTGTTAATAACGAAAATGATGCAAACGGTTCCGAATATGAATTTACTGGAAAAGATGAGGATGGTGTTTTTACGGCGGTAACTGTACAAAGTACCACTTCAGCTGCGGTAATGGTGAAAAATGATGCGGTAACTGTACAAAGTACTACTTCAGCTGCTGCAATGATGAAAAATGATTCTGGTAAGATATTAGTTGATACCTCACAAGGTGATGTTGATGTATATATTACTACAGACGCACAAAATAATACTACATCAAATCAAAAGCCTCTTGAATTTAAATATAATAAAGTAAATATAAGAGTTCATTATTTTAGATTTGATGGAGATTATAAGTCATGGGATGTATGGTCATGGGTAAATGATGTATTTGGTGGTAATTATGCTTTTAATTCAAGTGATGATTATGGTGCAGAAGCAGATTACACTGTAGAAAATGAAAAGATGATTGGTGTAAGAAACGTTGGAATAATAATTAGACATCCAGATTGGTCAGCAAAAGATGGTAGTCAAGATCGTTTTATGGATTTAGCTTATGCAGATAAGAATGGGAATTTAGATGCTTATTTACTCCAAAATGAGCCTAACATATACTATTCAGCTAAACAAGTGGACAAGGCTAGTAGTATAGATTCAGCGACTATGAGTAGTTTCAAGACTATAAAATTTTCTGTAAATTCAGCTATAGAGGATAAATGTATGGTTAAATTAATGAATGGTGAGACTGTAATTGATGGAAACGTTACACTTTCTGAAGACAAAAAAAGTGGAGTTATTACAACTACAAATAATTTAGATTTTAATAAAAAGTATAAAGTAGTTATTGATGGATTTAAAGGTGGAGATGTAACTTTAGGAAGTGATATTTACACTAGTGATGATTTTAATAATGCATATGCTTATAATGGTAATGATTTAGGTTTTACTTATTCAAAGGATAAAACAATATTTAAGGTATGGGCTCCAACTGCTAATAAAGTATCATTAAACCTTTATAAAGAAGGGAGCGGAGACAACCTTATTGAAACAATTCCAATGACACAAGGAGATAAAGGTGTATGGAGTGCAGATAAAGAAGGAGATTTAGCAGGTACATTCTATACATACAATGTAACTGTTAATGATAAAACTAATGAAACTCAAGATGTATACTCTAAGGCCGTCGGGGTAAATGGTAATAGAAGTATGGTTGTAGATCTTTCAGCAACTAATCCTGAAGACTGGTCAAATGATAAGGGACCCAAAATTAAAAATCAAACGGATGCTATAATATATGAAGTTCATATAAGAGATATATCTATGGATCCAAATTCTGGTATAAAGATGAAAGGTAAATTCTTAGGTTTAACTGAAACAGGTACAAAGAGTGCAGAAGGTGAACTTACAGGTATAGATCATTTAAAGGAACTAGGAATTAATGCAATTCATATACTTCCAAGTTTTGATTATGCTAGTATTGATGAAACACATTTAGATTCAAATAAATTCAATTGGGGATATGACCCTAAAAATTTCATGTCTGTAGAAGGTAGTTATTCTACTGATCCTTATTCAGGAACATTAAGAATAGATGAGATGAAACAAATGATAGAAGCTCTGCATAAAGCTGGTATAGCAGTAATAATGGATAGTGTTTACAACCATACTTCTGATTGTTTAAGCTCTTCATTTGATAAAACTGTACCTAATTATTATTTCCGTCAAAAAGATGATGGATCTTTAATAAGTAATTCAGGTTGTGGAAATGATACAGCTTCAGAAAGAGCTATGTATAGAAAATATATGATAGATTCAGTAAATTATTGGGCAAAAGAATATCATATTGATGGATTCAGATTTGACCTTATGGGATTGCATGATATAGATACTATGAATCAAATTAGATCTAAGCTAGATGAGATCGATCCTAATATATTAATGTATGGTGAAGGTTGGAATCTGGGTAATGAAGTAACATTAACAGATGATCAAAAAGCTACAAAAACAAATGAAAGTAAATTAAATAATAGAATTGCTGCATTTAGTGATGATATGAGAGATGGAGTTAGAGGTCACGTATTTAATAATTTGTCTGGCGGATTTGTTAATTACAATAGCAAATGGAAGGACGGGAAAGGCAATCCATATACAATGGCACAGTTAAAGGAGCAAGTTAAGTTTGGTATAGTTGCATCTACTGAACATGATGATATAGATTATGCAGCACAGCCTTATGGATCACAACCTTGGGCAAAGGAACCTACTCAAACTGTAAATTATGTATCTTGTCATGATAATAACACTATTTGGGATAGGATATCATTAACTCAACCTGATGCATCAGAAGCTGATAAAATAAAGATGGACCAAATGTCTGCATTTATTGTATTAACATCCCAAGGTATACCATTCCTTCAAGAAGGACAAGAAATGCTTGGAACTAAGCCTGATCCAAGTGGAACAGGAGTTGTTGATAACAGCTATAATTCACCTGATTCAGTAAATCAAATTGATTGGAAAAGAAAAAATACTTATAAGAATGTTGTTAATTACTATGAAGGATTAATTAAGCTTAGAAAAGCCCACCCAGCATTTAGAATGCCGACAACTGTTGAAATTCAACAAAACTTAAAATTCTTTAATACTAACGAAAGTACTATTGGTTATACAATTTCAAATAATGCAAATGGGGATAAATGGAAAGGTATAGCTGTAGTTATTAACGCAGGTACTGAAGATACAGAAGTAACGCTTCCAGCATCTAATTGGACAGTAGTGGTTGAAGGTGAAAAAGCAGGAACAGATGCTATTAAAGTAATTTCAGGTAATAAAGTTGTTGTTCCAGCAAGAACTTCTATGGTACTTGCTGATACAGCAAGCTTCAACGGTATTAATGGTAATAACAGCAGCAACAATAGTAGTCGTAATAATAATAGTAGTAGTAACAATAATAATATTAACAGTAACAATAATGCTAATATTAATAACGAAAAGAATGCTGTAGGTTGGAAGAATATTAATGGAACTTGGTATAATTATGACTCAAATGGAAATATGAAAACAGGTTGGATAAATGATAATGGAACATGGTACTACATGCAACCATCAGGAGAAATGAAAACAGGTTGGATAAATGATAATGGAACATGGTACTACATGCAACCATCAGGAGAAATGAAAACAGGTTGGATAAA
>JARLHR010000280.1 GCA_031292145.1 Clostridium sp.
AAAATACCCTTTATAATAAAGGTCATAGTTATCCTTATTCCTACAAAAAGATTTATATTAATTATATTCAGCAATTTTTCCATGCTTAGAAAATTTCAGGCTATTAGCATAGAAAGAAAAATTTTCTTTAATTAATTCATTATCTAGTACGGAAATATTATAGGTTTCTTCTATAAAGGAAACTAATTCAAGTGTACCGGTAGAATCAATTATTCCTTTATTAAAAAAATCGGTATCATTCTCCAGCGAATCTTTCTGTCCAAACATAAAATTTTTTATAACAAATTCCTTTAATTCATTTAAATGATCCATTTATAGCTCCCTGATAAGTAATTGTATAAGTTTTATATATTAAATAAAAGTGAATCTCAATTAAGAATATGTCCAGGGAAACTTCCCATCAAAACCTTTTACATATACCTGATCTTCATCTAATATTTTTTTAATTTTTTCTTTAAATTCATTACTTGGTAAATTAAAATCTTTATAATCAAATGATGGCTTCATTTTGATCATTTCTTTATGATTCTTGATAAAATCATCGAAATTAGAATATACTCTCGCCGGAATTCCAGCCACACAGGAATTAGGAGGTATATTTTTATTAACAACTGATCCTGCAGCAATTAAAACATTTGGACCGATTGTGACTCCCGGAAGAATAATTGCATTAGTGCCTATATAACAATTATCCTTGATTATCACTTTTCCAAGCCTTGTATAACCATTTGTGAATTTATAGGGAGCAGCATCATGGGCAACAATTATTACTCCGTTACTTAGCGAGCAATTGTCTCCAATACTTATTAAAAATGAATATCGGGGATCTATGAAAGCTCCGGGCATAATTGTTACATTCTTTCCTAATGATAGTCCATTAGCGATACAATTATTTAGTCTTCTGTTATAATTACTAAGTCTATATTTACTGCTTATGTTAAGCAATAATTTTAATAAAAATTTCATGTTTATGAATTCCTCAATGGATTAATACGTCGCGCGATGATTTAGGTATTAACCTCTCTTCGGATGCGTATTAATAATTTTTATTCCCGATATAAGTTTTTTTCAGTATTTCTTAAAGTTATTACCTGTGCTAACTTAGCAATTAAATTCTCTGCTATTATCTGTTGTCCCATTTTGTTAAGATGTCCGCCGTCATCAGTATATTCCTTAATTAGTGTGTAAACGGGTTTACCATTTATAATAATAAATTCTCTTGTGTTATCAGGGTATGTAGATTCTACCTTCGCGAGATCAAAGACAAATTGATTAGAGTATTTTGATAAAATTAGATCATTATATCTATTTCGTGCTATATTATCCTGTGGGTCATCAATATCACGATTCTTTATTATAGCTTTAATTTTATTTATAAAGGAGGGCTGAGATTTCAGAGGAACTGTAAAATGAACTATTGTTAAATTAGGATATTTTTTTTGGGTTGAGTCTACCATGGATGCATAAGAATTGAAGACATCTTCTAATTTTGTGTTTTTATTAATATCGACAAAACACAACTTCATCATAGCTATTTCTAATTTCTTACCAGAGAGTTTATTTACGATATTTTCAAATTCCCTGAATTTGCTATCTGGTTCACCGTTATTCCCAATATTTGTATGAACAAAATATTTACCCTCGAGCCTGGAGTTATCATTTAATTCTTCAACAACACTATCATTTTGATTGCTTTCAGAGTAAATTTTTTTTAAGCCCGATACAATGTTGCCCCCCACAGATTGATGACCGAAAAATATATGTGCTTGACTAATAATTCTAATCTTATTGGATATATCTGAATCCATATTTTTACTCATATCTCTTGGATAGAACAATAAAACAATAATAAAAAGTAATAATATAAATAATAAATAATTTAATTTTTTTATTTTTACCATGATTCTTATCTAAAATCTTAACATATTTATTTCAATTATAATACTAATGTATCGCTCACTAACTTCTTCAATTTTTTTACTACCGAACAATTGTCAAAATGATAACCTGTTTTAATCTTATCAATGTTCTTAATGGCAATCTCCATCTGTTCAGTATTATTTACTACTTTCGTAAAACCCATTTCTTCAAGTTTAAATTGAAGATCTTCTTTCATATCGTTTTTTGAAGGCAATTCACCATAGGAATAGTCTCTTGGCATTACAATAAATCTTTTTTTCATTTTTAAACATTTGGTTACTATCCCTGCACTCTCTTGCGTTATTATGAAAGCTGAATTTAATATTAATTCATCTATTTCCTTCTGTGAACAAAAATTAAATATTTCCATCTTATCAGATTTATATTCAGTATAGCCTGCTTGAACTTTTATATTATTTGTTATAATACCTTTCTTTTTCAATTCTTCAACAGATTTA
>JARLHR010000281.1 GCA_031292145.1 Clostridium sp.
ACGCTGTGCAACTTCAAGCTGCATCATCAGTACCGAATCCTTTACAATATGGTTATTTTCAATCATCCTGAAAAGAATAGGGGAGGTAAGGTTGTATGGAATGTTTCCTGTTATCCTCAGCTTTTTACCCGTCCGCTGGTACATAGCATTAAGATCAGTCTTAAGAAAATCTTCTGTAATCAGATCAATTCCCTTGAATCTTTGTCTTAGTATTTCGCCCACCCTGTCGTCTATTTCCACAGCAGTAATCGTTGGTACCTTCTTAAGCAGTATTTCCGTAAGCGCCCCAAGACCTGGACCAATTTCAATTATATTGTCCTCACCAGTTGGATTGATCTCCTCTACTATTTTTCTCAATATATTGGGGTCGGTCAGATAGTTCTGACCGAATTTCTTTAATGGTTTAACGAATTGCATAAATTATGTTCTATATGATCCTGCAAATTAACAGTCTTTCCTCAAAATCCCCATATAATTCCATTATAAGTTAATCCAATTTATTCCTTCCTTATCCTCAATGGGGTTTTCATCAACCTCGTTGTGCCAAGTAAAAACCCTCTCCATGTTAAAATAGTTGAATTTCGCCTAAAACTGAAGGATTCTTTATCTATCTTTTCAGGGAATATTTCATTATTTAGACAGACCGAATGCTCAAATCCTTACTTTTATTTCTCTATAAATCATTCAGAACGAATACTTAATTAAAATTAGAAATGATATAAATCTTATTTTTATTTTTCGGATATTTGAATTGTATCGAAAGGAAAATGGGCTAGATTATTATGCAAGTTAGTTTCGAAAAAGAATCGATTTATAAGAATCTAAAGAGTGATCAGGTATTTGAGTTCTCGAATAACGAAACAACTCTTGTTTTAAGTGGATATTCTGATTGGAAAGCTTTTATCGCGGCTCATAGTGTAAAAAATATTTATGAAAAAGATTAAAAATATATTACTATCATTTGTTGGTTCTAATGATGCAGGTAAACTAAATGGGAAAAATGATGGGGCAATATTAACTGCATTAACCAATCAAAAATTTAATGAAGTTATTCTTCTATGGAACCAATCAGGTAAAACCGGCACTGACTATTATACAATTACAAATTATCTTAAATCTGAAATTATTAAAAGGAAACTCGCTGAAAAAGTAAATCCGTGCGAGCTAATTATTAAAGATGTTACTGATCATAATCAGATTTATTGGGTATTAAAAGAATTTGCAGATAAATTAACAAGGGACCAAAACACACAATACATTGCATCAATTTCTTCTGGTACTCCTGCAATGCAGGTTTGTTGGATTCTTCTGGCTGAATCAGGAGATTTTTCCGAACAATACCCTCTTCATTTAATAAAAATAAAGGATCCAAAGTTTGGAAACTCTGAAAATATTGAAGTTAAATTGGATATAACTCTTCCGAAAATACTAAGGTTAAAAAGTGAATTAAACTCTCTAAAAAAAGATTTGCTGCCTAAAGCTATCTTAAAAATCAAACGTGGTACATTATTCATTGGTGAAATACAGGTTGATTTGTCTCCTATTGAATTTTGTCATTATCGGTACTTTGCCGAGAGGGTAATTGATGAGCAAGGAGATGAAAAATTTTCAGGCATTTCTATTCCAATTAAGTTTATGCAAACAATATATTCATTCCATGAAGATTCATTCCCGGATTTAGACCTTAACCGCTTAAGTCTTCATAAAATGATTAAAGATGGATTTGAAATGGGTATTCAAACCTTTAGAGGGAATATTTCTAAGATAAACAAAAAAATAAAGGAAAATATAGCCAATCAATCGATGATTGATAATTTTCAAATATCAATTGTCGGAAAGCGTGGGGCAAAGTTTTATGGTATTAAGGCTGAGCCTTCAAAGATTAAGATATTTAACTGAGTTACGTTGCAGCAACATTGCAGAAATCTAACCTCTAAATGAATGCTGTATCTTTGGTTAGTAAAAATAATATAAAAAAAAGATAACAATGAAAAATTTAAATATTAAGGAATTGAAGAACAAAGGATATAAGGGTTTTATCCGAATAGGAAGTCTAAAAAATAATTATTCTATTTTACCTGAGCTAAGTGGAGTTTATTTAATACTTATACCTAAAGACTTTATAGTAAAGTTTTTGAAGGATGGTACGACAAATTCAGGTGACTCCATTAATTATTTGCAAAACAACTGGGTAAAAGGTGCAAAAATATTGTACATAGGCTCCTCTAATAATTTAAGAAAACATGTTAAACAATTGGTAGATTCAAGAAATAATAGTGTTGATCGTTTTCCTGGTGGAAGACACCTTTGGAAATTAAAAGATAGTTTGGATTTATTGATCTCATGGAATGTTATAGATACTAATGAATGTAAGCAGGAAAAAAAATATTTATTAAATGAATTTATGGTTCGATATAGTAAGCCACCTTTTGCGAATTGTCAAGTAATAACAAAGTCTGAAGAAAAGGGACAAGATGACACAATAAATATGATTTCAAAAAATATCAGGCCAAACATTTTTAACATGCAGGTAACCATTAAGTCTTTAGAATCTTACCTTAATAGGAAAGGCCTATTAGCAGAAAATATAAACGAATTTAATGAACAAGTATTTAAAGAAAAGACTGATTTACTAAATGAAATAGAAATCCATTCAGAACCAGAAACAGCGAATAATGCAATGCAAAGATTAAATAGTTATTTAAGGAATATTGAGGGGTTATTAACAAAAACGACCAAAAATGTTTTCCTTGATATGGATATAGAGGATTTTGATTTTTATGATTTGAAACCAATGTTAACTGATTTCATAAAAAATAAAAAAAATGAATATGGAAATGAGTATAAATTTATATTAAAATGTGCTGATACTGATTGTTATATACATAAGCCTACTTTTTTGGGAATGTTAGACCAGCTTATCCTAAATTCACATATGCATGCTTTTAAGGGAAATAATTATAAAAGAAAGATTATAGAAATTGAAATAATTGACGACTACACTAATGGTGACCTGATTATTAAATATAGTAATAATGGCTCCAAGTTTGAGTTAACTGAAGAAGAATTTTTCAAGTTGGGATTTAAAGGAACTCATAGTCTAGGTCTTGGCTTGGGTGGAAATTACATAAAAAGAGTAGTTGAGAAACACCATGGAATCTTAAAAATTATTCCTAAAAATAGAGGGACTGAATTTATAATCACTTTACAATATAGGTATCTATTAGGGGGCTGGAGTAAATAAAATTATGAGTATTAAAGTTTTATTAGTGGATGTTGATAAAGAATATGCTAATAGTTTTGCAACGCAAGCTAAGGAATATCAAATTCGAGTAAGTCATTTAACTAATTTCAGAAAGATGGAACAATATTTGCCGGTATTAGCCGGTATTATCTCTTGGATCATTTTAGAAGTGGAATGCTTAATTGAACCAGATAGTCCTGCGCCGCGAGATGACTTTCTCCCCAAAGCACTTAGCCTATTAGATAAAAAATATATTCACATTCCACGCCGTATCCTCACAGTAAATAGAGCGGAGAATAAAAATATTCTAAAATACCGCCCAGATGAAATATTATATATTAAAGCAACTGATGAAAAAAAACTCTTGGAAGAAATTTATTCTTTGACATCTGAGAAAATAGAAATACAAAGGCAATATTCAGATTTATTCAGAATTATTGATTACCATAAATTGCCTGCTGAAATTGAGACTCAATTAATGGCTATACTTACTAAGCAAGACAGCGAAGATTTTGTTATTATCAAAGATAATCTTACTAGAGCTCGAGAAATTTTAGAATCTCTATTTAAGACTATAAATAAAGAAAGAAAGGATATTATTCCGGATGAATATTTAAGGGATAACGGGATCATTAAATTTCGAGAATTGCATAAATATTTAAACGGAATGCGGGAATATAAAACTAATCATAAGCCTATTTCCGATGTATATTATTTGGGAGCAACAGCAGAATTGGCGGAATTGATTTACAATGTTGGAAGCAAGCATGGGGCACATTTCTCTAATCCAGATCATTGTCTCACAAAATATACGGTCAAATCTTGTATTAATGCTTTATTAGAGTGTATCCTTTGGTTTGACCAGATTATGCGAAAAAAATAGTTACGTGTATTATTATTTCTCAAAATAAATAAAATCATTTCTACAAAACACAATTTATTATAATGAAATCAGAAAACTATTCTGAAAGAATCCACTATGTATTTGCAAAAAACATTTCTTTGTTTCCACATAGGAAGATTGAATTGGAAGCTGATTGGCAAACCGGGCTGTATTGCGATTTGAAAGATGAATTTATTGAAGATAAGAATATTCTGATTTTGCTAGAAGAACGAATAAGAATAAAAAATAAATCTAGAAAAAAGTTAAATGAGAATTTGTGATAATTGTGGTGAAGAAAAAGAAGAATATGGTGCAAAGGCTTGTTCAGATGGACACTTTATTTGCGAAGATTGTGTTAGCAATTTGCCAAACGAAATTATTATTCAAGACATCTATGATTCAATCATTGATTTAATCAATGGCGATCTATATGGTCCTTACTGTCCTCTATGTAAAAAAAAGCTTCATTGAGAATATCTGTTTGATATATATATACTGAAAATAAAATTACTCAAATGATTTATCAATTTATGAATAATTAATTAACGGACTTATAATGCCAAAAGTTGAAACAAAAATAATCCAGGATTTCCTTGTTAATCTTGGGCAAGAGCTGGGATTTAGAGCTGTTCCTGAATATAGGAATACTCTTTCTGTAGATTATTGCCCGGTTTATGATGTCGTCTGGTTTATAAAAACTGAAGATTATAATCTTAACATACTCATAAAACTTGTTGGTAAAAATAAAAAATGGGAATCATTGTTAAATAATATTCCAATTGCAGCTTTTGAAATTGAGGGTTCTACAACAACATCAAAAAATCAAATTGGGAATTTCTTAAATCTTAGTCTGCTTAATTCTTATATGAATTTTGTTATAGTAAATAATGATGCAGCATCTAACGAAAAAGATACCTACAGAAGAGGTGTGAAAATATGTCGTACATTTATGGAATTATCTGGTAAAAATAATTTTATTTTTTTGGATTGGGAATATCTAAAGAACATCGGACTATCCTCCCTGAGCAATAAAATCATTGCGCACGATAATCCCTTGCCCCCCAAAATAATACAAAGGAGTAAAGTTGGCGGAGAAAAAGACAGTTGTGTAATGGACAAAACAATTCAAATATTGAATATGACAAAATTACCAATCTATCAAAATTTTTCACCGCAATCTCTTAGATGGTCATATAGTAGTATACAACATTTGCAAAATATCGAAACAAGTGATGAATATGATTATAGATTTCATAAAAAATATGTCTATAATCCGGTTAATAATAAAGTTAAAAATGTTAAGAAGATAAATGATATTTACTACCTGCCCGAACTCGATTTTGCTTTAGTATGGCCCGTCCCTGAAATATTTAAGAGATTTTTATCTTCTGTCAGTCAAAAACTTAAAGAACAATTCTGTTATTATCCCATATTAAACTTTTTGAAACTATATCCGGAAGAAACTTTACAGTTTCCAATAATTGGTATTGAGGTTGAGTCCTCAACTAACAAACATTTGAATGGGGGTGTGTTCAATATGTCGCGCTTCTTTTATATTGGGCTATTGATCTCAAAATTGGGTGGTCAGAACAATTTGAATACTTTAAAGAGTCTGGGGCTGAGCAATGTGTATCCAATAGATGAAGAAATAATTAAAGGAATAATAATATGAAAATTTCAAGAATAGTGTTGGATCTTGGTATTTCGAAAAAGGATTTAAAATTGTACTCGGATGAATGGACTGGTCAAAAAGTTACGGTTATTAACGATTTTAATTCTGATCCGGATATTTATCTTCAAAGAATAAAAAACCTCGTGAATAAATCAATTGAGCAGGGAGCAGATATTATTTTATTTCCTGCATGTACATTCATACAGGATAAAGATCATTCTAATAAGTTATACCAAAAGATGTTAAGTAATGACTGTGTCTTAATTGCGGGCACACTTGATAATGCAAAACCAATAAATGAAAATATCCCAATCAAGTTGATTATAAACAATGAAAATATACGTTACGTAGAAGTTGAATTTGGATTCAAAAAGAAAGCTTATGCACTGCTTGCTACTCCCGCATTATATGAGATGAGATACGGTAAAAAAAGAGGAAGAACTTATCAATTTTTATTTGATACTGGTGATATTGTCGGTACTAAAAAAGAGATGGATGAATTAATTAACACTGCATTTCCTATACTAATTAAATACTTACATTGCCTTGATTATTCTAAGAATATAATTTCGACTGATGAAACGATTGAAAAGTTAATAAAACTAAAACGCGCAAGTCAGCAGACCCTAGATGCTATTAAAAATTATAGCACCATTTCAGAAATAAAGCCAAGTCTCTTTGATCCAGAAGAAAGCATAATCGACAATTATTCAGAAAAAATTGTCATTATCAATCAGAAAGAGATCATGGATGAGTTTGATTCAAGTAAAGTGAAGTGGCTCCAAATTAAAAACATCAATGCTATGGTGGCAATTTCTTCAACAATAGTCAATATATATAAGGATTTTTCAAGAGTTGCAATTTCTGATAGACACATGCCGAAAGAGAAACAACCTGTAATTGCTTTTGATTCCGGCCATCATCAGTACTCGGGAAGATACAAGAATATTCTTCAAAAGGTAGCATCAACATTAAAGAAAGACTATGCTTCTGGAATGATATTTCTTGCATATTGGAAATATCTAAACTCGAAAAGTGATTATGTATGGGCTGAACCATCAAATTTAGAATCGGTTTCAAGAAGATTTATTGTGTCAACTAATAACAAAAATGACTTTGTTGATTTATTTGAGGTTTAATTTGTAAATCCTGCGGAGTAAGTTCGGAGTGCGCAGCATCAGTTCGCAGCATATAGTATTATTGATGTAGGATCAAGAAAGAAATGTTTCTGAAAGATTAATTGCCTGCTTGTATCATGTCTGGGCAGATATCATAACCATTGTCCCACTCTATGGTATTCCAGTCCGTATTTAATCTGGCAGTACAGAAATAATCCGGGTTAAGTATTTCCTGAAAACGATTATATTTGTTTACGAAATCCCTTGTGACTGATTCGAGATTAAAGATATGTCCGCTGCCATCCTCATACTCTACCTCAATCTCAAAACCCTTAATATATTTAATGCTTATGATTTTCATATATTCCTCATAGTAGTAGTGTTAGTTTATGGATCTCTTTTGTGTTGTACATTTCCAACAACTCCGCCTGATGTATTGCGCCCCATTCATTCTTAAAACTATGGTCGTGAATCTCGAAATGAAAACCTTTCCTTTTCACCTATATTCTCATGCGTAAATTCATTTCGGTAATTATAAAAGAATTTGAGCGGCGCTCCATTAATATCTTTTGACACAATTGTAAAATAAAGTATGCTGTTTAAATACGAATTATAATTACTCCGCTCCTCCTCATTAAACACAATATCAACTTCAAATTGTTCATCTATTTTCACTTCAATAGGAGTCGTTCTTATTTTACTCAAATGAAAATAATCTAACTTCCCCCCATTAGGATTAAAATAACAAATAACCCCAATTCCGGTTAGCTCTTTTGCTCCTTCAAGTTGTTCCTCTTCTAACTTACTTATAGAAATTTTAAGCTTAATCCCTTTTGGTGATATACTCGATTCTTTTATTTTATTATCAGCAAAAATATCAGGAATAATAGTATTATTTATATTGGGTCTCTCAGGTATCAAAAAAGGAAAGTTCACCTTCTCAATTTTATGGAAAGCATCAAAAGCTTCTATTTTTGAGTTTGTCCATAAATATTTTAGTTCAGGAATCGAATTTACTATACTGGCAAATTTTGCCAGTGGGGCCATAATATTTCTTGATTTTATTGCCTCAGGTGAATTACTGATCTTAACTTCCGTTGGCATGGCATATACGAAAAACTTCCCCTTTCTGCGTCTGCCTACAATGTTTCCTACTTTTCCGCCTAAATCTCCTAGCACCTGGTTGTTAAATGAGCCCATTTTATATTCTCCTTTATAAAATAACAGCTTTCTTACTAAAATATAATTATTTATTAAAAAAAGCAGATCAATAAATTATTTAGCACCCAATAAAAATACTCTCAACTTAATCTTGCTTAGAGAACGCTTAGCTTTCAGAGCGACCGGAAAGCGATTTGAAAGCGACTTGAAAGCGATTTGGAATATTTGGGGTTTAATTATTTGGTATGAAAATAACCCCCTTCGCTCCAGCCAGTATGTTCTTCTCTGGTAATTATTACCACTCTAACTCAAAAAAAAGTACCCCCCTATTAGTAGTAGCTCCACTTTTTCGTTTTTGACCATATAAAAACCAAACTATTTTAGTGCAAAAAATCAGTACCGGCAAAATTCGTCCATTTACAGTCTTTTTTTGCAATTCCCACGAATGCAGGATTCTCATAACCTAACTCAAAAAAAAGTACCCCTCTACTATCTATAATTCCACTTTTTCATTTTTTGCCACATAAATATCACTCTATTTTAGTGCAAAAAATAATCCCCATTTCCTCTCTCTGGTTTAAGGGAATAGCTTTTCAATATTATGCAGGTTCTCGGATGATTTTTCCCACTCTGCAATTGTCCTGTCAAGCAATTCCTTAGTTTGTATGTATTCAATGTTCCGCTCTTTTGCTTCCTGGGGATTTGAATAAACAGATGGATTGGCAAGGATTTTCTCCAGTTCCTTTTCTCTTTTCTCAAGTAATTCTATTTCTTTTTCAAGCTTATCAATCTGTTTTATAAGATCCTTTGTTGCTGTGTATTTTTTCTGACGGAGTTCGGCTTCTGTACGTTTCTGGTCTTTTCGGGAAGTATTTAGATCTTCAGATCTTTTCATTGTTTCCGATACTTCTTCAATTTCTGTATGCTGCTTCTTATCGAGATAGTATTCGATTCCTCCTTGGAAAATTGTTATTTGTCCTTTCCTTATTTCCACTACTTTATTTACAATAGGGGTCAGAAAATCTACATCGTGTGAAACAAGTATTAGTGAACCCGGAAAATCTATTAACGCTTGTTGCAGAACCTCCTTTGATGATATGTCAAGATGGTTGGTCGGCTCATCAAGTATTATAAAATTTGCTTTTGTTAATAGCATTTTGGCAAGCGCTACTCTGCTTTTCTCTCCGCCGGATAACACCCCGATTGGTTTGAATACATCATCACCTGAAAAAAGGAATGATCCAAGCAGTAACCTTAATTGTCCTAAAGTTTTGTTCTCTGCAATTTCATCAACTGTCTCAAGTATGTCTTTATTCGGATCAAGATTGTCAGCTACATCCTGTGCATAATAGGATATAATAGAATTATGCCCCAATATCCGTTCCCCTTCATTAAATTCAATTACCCCGGCAATTATTTTGGCAAGTGTTGTTTTACCAGCTCCATTGGGCCCTACGAATGCAATCTTTTCTCCACGGCTTACTTCAAAATCAACATTATTGAAAATGTTTTTCGGCCCATACGATTTATAAATCCCCTTTAGCTCAATATTTATCTTTCCGCTTGATGGGGGTGCCGGAAATTTAATGTATATATCCGATTTGCTCTCGGGGAGTTCAATTAAATTTACTTTTTCAAGCTGCTTTATCCGGCTCTGGACTTGTTTTGCCTTGGTTGCCTTATAACGGAACCGCTCAATGAACTTTTCTGTTTCCTTTATCTTCTTCTGCTGCTGAAGGAAAAAATTCTCTGCCTGTATATCCCTTTCCTCTTTGAATTTC
>JARLHR010000282.1 GCA_031292145.1 Clostridium sp.
ACCTCAAGGTGATCAAGGACCTCAAGGTATTCAAGGACCTCAAGGTATTCAAGGACCTCAAGGCATTCAAGGACCTCAAGGCATTCCAGGACCTCAAGGCGATCAAGGACCTCAAGGTACTCAAGGACCTCAAGGCATTCAAGGGCCTCAGGGTATTCAAGGGCCTCAGGGTATTCAAGGACCTCAAGGTATTCAAGGACCTCAAGGTATTCAAGGACCTCAAGGCATTCAAGGTGATCAAGGACCTGACCCTACTAGTACTTTCGCTTCTGCAGATAATACTACAGGTGCGACAATAACTGTTGCAGTAGCTAGTAGTACCAATGTTCCTCTTCCAAACAATCAAAATCTTAGTGGAATCACTGTAAATGCTACTAACGACACATTTACTTTGGTAAGTGCTGGTAGTTATTTGATATCTTACAGTATTAATTTAACTGCGGCAGTATTAGTTTCATCTAGAGTTCTAGTAGGCGTTTCTGTTAATCCTGCATTAACATTTGCGGCTACACTTGCAGTAACAAGCTTATCAGCTGAAGCTATTATAACAGTAGCTGCAAACACCACAATTACCTTACAGCTATTCGCACTCTTAGGTGCAACTGTAACACTTCAAGCAGGTGGGCAAGGTGCCGAATTAACAATTGTAAGGTTATCTTAAATAAAAAATTAAATAGCTACTACTGAAGTGACTTATAAATTTTAAGTAGCAGCTTCCATTTATATATGTATTAAAATTGGTGACTTAAAACTATCTTTCAATTTAGTTTTAAGTCACTCTTTTCTGATAATAACAACTATAGTACATGAAAAAAAATTCTATAACAAAGAAGGATATATGATAAGCAAATTTTTGCCTATCATATATCCTTCTTTTATAAAATTATATTATAGTAAATTAAATTTAAAAAGTATTGGTCTAATTTTAAAAAGTGATTTAATGTTAATAGCTTACTCAGTGAGCACTCATCTGACTTTCAGGAGAGGATTTTCAAATATTGTGGGAGCGTTACATATGCTAGCTATCGGATAAATCATTGCATCCTATAGTTATTCTAGTAACATTAGCACCTTCTCTTTACACGAAGAGCAAAACTTTGCATATTTAATACACGTTTCTAATGAATCCTTTGGCTCCATAGGCCACCATCGGATTGCTCCCATTGGCGCTCTGGACGCAAAACTTTCAATTTCCTGAGGAATACGACCAACAATTACTACTTCCATATCTTTAAAGTTAGTATCCAATCCATTCTCAAGTGTTTTAATTAATTGTTCATTCGTATTTACTGGACAAGAGTATGGAATTGGAAATATCATTGAAAATCTATTAGAATCTTCATCGATTATATTAGCTGATTTTAAGGCAGGATCGCCTTCCTCCCTCTCCCATGCGCGACTATATGATACGAATTCTTGTAATCCAAGCTCTTCAACTCTTTTATGGATTCTTTTACTATAGTATTTATACAGTTCTCCTACTAAGATTTGAATTTGTTTATTTCTGGTAAAAGTCGAGTTATCTCCATTTTCATTCCGATATTGTATATAGAGCAAATCAGGAATACATACATACTTAGTGCAAAGAAATGTTCGAACTAATATATCGTAATCATCTGCAACTAATAGTTCCTCTCTATGACCACCAAGTAGATGATAGCACTCTTTAGTCCATGCACGAGGATGATTTGGCAACCCAGCTAAATGAAGTATAGTTGTTCCATTTATAATTGTATTTCTTAACACATTCTGCCATCTATTCATTTCATGCACCCAAACTCGATAATATAGACCGTATCCATATCCGCAATCCCATCCATACCAATTTGAATTGTTGCTACCCACATATGGCTCTGTACAATCCCCATATACAAATCCACAATCAGGATGACGTTTAAATGCAGTTACAATTTTTTGTAGGCAATCACGAGTTAATTCATCATCATGATCTACTTCTAACAAAATCTCACCAGTGCATAGCCCTGCCGCATAACGTTTTGTTGCTCCTATATAGCCATTACGGTGATCCTGTCTATATCTTCTTACACGCGGATCATTCAAAGATAGTAAATCTTGATTGTAAGTGACATCCCCATCACCAGAATCATCTACAATTACCCATTCCCAATTTGAATATGTCTGATTCAAAAGTGATTTATATACACGCTGAATTTTGTCCTTGGACCTATATGCTGCTGTGAAAATTGACACTAATGGAACATCAGAAGAAAAATGAGTATCAGGTATTTTTTTATTTTTGGGAAGTGGATCTGTACGGTTTAGCCAACAATAAAATAAATTACATGGTTGAATGTCTGATGCAAAATTATAATGTAACCAACGTTTTCTTTCATGATATGGTAATGCATAAAGTGTTGTAAATTGCTCTGCGCTACCTCCTAATGAAACATATATACGTGGATTTTTAGGATTTATTTCTAACGGTGCATTTTCTTTTTCGTATAATTCCACTGTTATTCCGCTTTCAGTAAGTCTTTTTAACATTTCCTCAAGTCCATCCAATGAATTCTTTCTAGCAATGAACAGATGGGCTGTTAATAATGGAGTATCATTTGATTGCATATTCATCCTCCTTTTTATTATCAAGAACTTTAAATTTCTTTGTATAAAATTCGCCTATTTAATTTTTGTCAAATTTTATTATTTTTACTTCCACTAATTCATTTTACTCTTCTTAACTTCTATTTCTTCAACAATATCCATTAAATATTTTCCATATTCATTTTTCATTAATGGTTTAGCAAGTTTAATAACTTGCTCAGAAGTTATCCATTCTTTTCTATATGCAATCTCTTCAAGGCATGCTATATATGCTCCCTGGGTATTTTGAACTGCTTCAACGAAATTAGAAGCATGAAGCATTGATGCATGTGTACCTGTATCAAGCCATGCCATTCCTCTACCTAATAACTTCACCATTAATGTTTTTTCTTCCATATACGCTTTGTTTAAATCTGTTATCTCAAGCTCTCCCCTTTTAGAAGGCTTCAATGCCTTAGCCTTTGCAACTACTGAATTGTCATAAAAATAAAGACCTGGCACTGCGTATTTAGATTTTGGGTTTTCAGGCTTTTCCTCTAAAGAAATAACTTTCCCATTATCATCAAATTCAACTACTCCAAAAGACTTTGGATTTTGAACATAATAACCAAATATATATGCACCACTTTCTAAGTTAGCAGCCTCTTTCAAATGTTCTGAAAAACTCTGCCCATAGAAAATATTGTCACCAAGTACCATTGCAACATTATCATTACCAATAAATTCTTCTCCAATTATAAATGCTTCTGCAAGTCCATTAGGATTTTCTTGAACTGCATATTTGATATTTAATCCCAACCCTTGTCCATCTTTAAATAGTTCTTTAAAATTAATTATATCTCTTGGTGTTGATATAATTAAAATCTCTCTTATACCAGCAAGCATCAAAACTGACATTGGATAATAAATCATTGGCTTATCATATATTGGAACCATTTGTTTTGACATTGCCTTTGTTACTGGATATAAACGAGTTCCAGAACCTCCTGCTAAAACAATTCCTTTCAAGTTAATCCCTTCTTTAATCTATAATATAATTACATTTAATTCACATTCAATTACTTATATAATATTTTCATTACTGCTAAAAAGTGACTTAATAAATCATATTAAATAAAATTAATACTTTTTTATGAACTTATTATACTTTACTATAAGGCTAACTTATTATTATCACCTTTAATTTACTTTAATATCTAAAGTGCAGGTACATTTTTTTCTACTACTCATAAAATATAATTGAACAATGATACCATTTTAGGTATTACTTAATAACAAAAACATTTGCTACATTAAATTATTAGGGGTGAGGTAAATTGAACGAAAATAAAATAGCATTTATTACCTATGTAACTGATCAAAATTTGTATCAAAAAAGTTTATCTTATATTAATAAACTACAAATACCTGAAGGCATTGAAATTGAAATAATTCCAATAAAGAGTGCAAAAAGTATAGCATCTGCATATAACGAAGCTATGCAAAAAAGTGACTCAAAATACAAAGTTTATCTTCATGAAGATGTTTATATACAAAATATAAAGTTTATCGATGATATATTAGCTATTTTTAAAAGTGATCAAAAAATAGGGCTTATAGGTGTGGCAGGAGCAAAAATCATTCCAGTATCAGGAGTTTGGCAAGAAGATCATAGGAAGGTAGGAAAAGTTTTTGACAATCATAGAGGATTTTTGGAATTACTAAACTATAATGAAGTTACGGATCTTTGCACTGAAGTAAAATGTATAGATGGAATTATAATGATGACACAATACGATTTATTATGGAGAGATGATATTTTTGACGGATGGTATTTTTATGACCTTTCACAGAGTATTGAATTTCAGCGAAAAGAACTTAAGATAGTAGTTCCTAATCAAGAAAATGCATGGTGCATTCATGACTGTGGTTATATAAATACTTCAGATGAATTTGAAGTATTTAGAAATAAATTTCTAGATACTTATTCTAAAGATGTATTACCATTAGTTAGCATATTGATACCTACTTATAACCAAACAAAGTACCTTAAACAAGCTCTTGATTCTGCTTTAAATCAAAGTTATAGAAATACTGAAATTATTATATGCGATGATAGTACAACTATTGATGTACAAAAACTAGTTGAACAATACATGTTAAAGACAAATAAGATTAAGTATTTTAACAATGGTGGTCCATCTGGTGATTGGGGCAAAATCAATATGGAAAAGTGCTTTCAAAAATCATCAGGGGAATATATAAATTATTTATTTCATGATGACCTCTTTAACTTAAATAAAATAGATAAAATGGTTAATTACTTTCTTTATGATGACTCTCTTTCATTAATAACAAGTTACAGAAAATTGATTAATGAAAATGGTGAATATTTAAATGATACTTTAAGAACTGTTCAACAATATCAATATGATATTCGTTTAACTGGAGAAGAATCCGGAAGAAAACTTCTATTTTCATTAAATAATTATATTGGCGAACCAACTACTGCTATGTTCAGAAGAAGTTTTGTAGACTTTACTATAAATGGATATGATAAATACGAAATAAATTGCCTAGCTGATGCATCATTATGGCTGAAATTATTAAGACGAGGAAACATGATATATATATCTGAACCACTAAGTAAATTTAGAATTCATTCCTCGCAAAATAGTAATGATGGAATTTTAGCTTTTTGGGTTCCAATTGATTATTTTAAACTCATTATTTCTTCATATGAGAATAGTGCATTTATTAAAAATAGAAAAGAACTGTTAGAAACTCTTACGTTATGGTATACTCAATACGCTTCAAGCCTGCTTGTGTTTGCTAATAAATACAATAATTTAAAAGATGATCCAGAGATAATGAAACTTAAGCATGAGTATATAAATTGCTATACGAAATTTGTAAATATGTTATTAGATTAACAAGCCATACAACTTGAATAAACAAATGTAAATTCATAAATACAAACTATCTATAAAAAATAATTTTAAATATAAAAGAAGGATATAAAAACACATATTTTTCATATCCTTCTTTATAAAATTCTATTATTTACATTTATTACAGCATGGTTCTAAATTGGGATGTTAGCAGTTATAGTAGCTTCCACACATATTACAAAACTACCTTTTTTCCTATAAATCCTTCAATATTAAAGTACTATAAATTACTATTAATTATTTCTGCAATTTGTTCTAATTCATATTCGTTCAACGAATCATAAATTGGTAAGCATAATATTCTATTTGAAATATTATTTGATATTGGCATATATTTAGAATCAATTAAATAACTCAAAGTATCTAAGGAAGGATAAAAATATCTTCTTGGAAATATATCTTTTTTATTTAGTTCCTTCACTACTCTTAATAAATCTATTTCAGTTTGAAAGACAACTGGAAAATATCCATAATTACTTGTACAATCTTCATTATGCTTTTGTAATTGCAATTCTTTTGATAGATTATTAATATAGAAGTTATGGACTTTTTTTCTTCCCTCTAATATTTTATCTATATCATCTAATAAGCATAATCCCATTGCAGCTTGAAATTCATTCATTTTAGCATTAATGCCCAAATCATCAATTTTTTCTGGACCACTAATCCCAAAATTAATCATAAGCTTTACTTTCTTATATAAATCATCGTCCTTAATTACAAGTCCACCGCCTTCTATCGTATGAAATAATTTGGTGCTATGAAAACTGATTATAGATATATCACCATATGATAATATACTTTTATTTTTATATTTTACTCCAAATGCATGAGCCGCATCATATATAACTTTTAAATTATTTTTATTTGCTATTTTCTGAATTTCATCTATATCACATGCATTTCCGAAAACATGAACTGGTATTATTGCTTTGCTTTTCTTAGTTATTAAATTTTCTACTTTTTTATAATCAATGCAAAAGGTTTCAGGATTAATATCTGCAAATATAGGGGTTAATCCTTCCCACACTTGGCTGCTTACAGTTGCAGCAAACGTGAAAGGGGTTGTAATAACTTCATCTCTTAATTCCAATGCCTTATATGCTACCTGGAGTGCTAAAGTTCCATTTGAAACTAAAATTAAATTTCTAATATCTAAATACTCTTCGAGCCTTTTTTCAAGCTTTTGTACAAACTGTCCATTATTCGTAAGAAATCCAGACTTAAAAATTTTATCTACATAACTTTTATATATGCCAATATCAGGCAAATATGTTTTTGTTACATTAATCATATAATTTTCCTCTCGAAATTTATTATTTCAATTTTTGAATTTTATAAATATCAGTTCAAAAATTATAGCTTCTGTATCATTATATATTTTAAAAATTCAAATGTTCTGTCATTTTAGTTACTTTTTCATTTAAATAATCTCAAATACAAAAACTGTTAAATTATAAGTATTTCCTCTATTATGTTTTTAAGCTCATTTCCCAACTGACCCTTAGATCCTGTTTATTATCAATTTCAAAATAAAAAATATAGCCTGTGCCTCATATATCCTGATAATTTGATATACGAACTCATGAAGCTGCACAGACTATTTTATACACTCAAATACTTACATCTATATGAGAGAAGGGCAAAATAAATCATTTATTTTTTTCTTATCCCTATCTTTAACATTATATTATTTACAACAACGATTCTCACAATCAGCGCATCTAGCTAAAGTGAATACTGCAACAAATTCAACTTTTTCATCGCATTTATTTTTTGCTCTGAAGTGTAAGAAATCTGTTGGGCACCAACGATTTAAAAATTTAGACAAATTATGCTTTGGCATAAATAATATTCCTGATTCAACTATTTTATAAAATCCAAGATGACCGCATATAAATATCTCATCATGCACACATTTTATATTGTCGCCACAATACTCTATTTCAATTGTTTCATTGTCAGAACAGCATTTTGCACTGGCTGTGAAATATTGTATTTTATCTGGACATACATAAATTATTTTATTTTTATTTTCAATAGTTACTTCTAAATCACAATTTATTTTCATGTTTGGTACGCAGCAATCATTACCACTAAATTCTTCAAATTCTCTTTCTTCGTTACTCATAATTCTCCTCCTAAAGTTAGTCATACAAATATTTATATGAATGATTTATCATAACCTAATCATTTTATTTATTTAGTTAGTAATATTATATATATAATCTTTTCAATTGTTACACTTACAAAGTATAATTTTAGATGTTGAAGCTCATATTATAAAAAATGATTGAAGTTATTTCCAAACTGAATTTTGTAGATTTATAACACTACATTAAGATTCCTTAAAAAAAGGTACAATTATTAATTTAAAAGCATACTATGCATTATAAAATTAAATTTTGATGTAGTTTTTTTACTTTGCTTAAACTTATTCTCTCAAAAAAATATATATAGAACTAATAAATATCAAATTAACTCTTGAATGAAAGGAAGTGTAATTTTGAGAACTGATGAGCAGTGCAAAGAAAATTGTCATTTTACAATACATCCTTGTAACTTTAAGGTGAAAATTAAAGAAATAAAGCCATTTTTTGTTTTCGCTTCTAAATCCCTTGTATTAAATGTACAAGTTTTAAAGAATTGCAACGTTAATAGCTGTATTAAAATTGAGTCAGAACCTGTATACGGAAGGCTATTTTTATTAGATTCATCTACAATTATATATAAATCACTTATACGATGTTCAGCAATAGATATGTTTCAAATGCTAGTTGAAGATGAATGCGGTGGAAAGCATGTAGAAACTGTGCTTATTCACGTTATATGTTAAAAGAGTGAGATTTAAGTAAAATCTCACTCTTTTAATAAATTCTCAATGCTCTAAAAATTTAAAGCTAATTAAATTTTATTCATTAGACTCATAGCTGGTAATTTCTTTTATTGTATTATCATCATTCATAAATACAACAGCTGGTTTATGTTTTTTTGCTTCATTTTCATCCATTTGAGCATAAGCTATTATTATAACTTTATCCCCAGGTTGTACTAATCTTGCAGCTGCACCATTTAAGCAAATAACCCCAGAATCTCTCTTTCCAGGAATTACATATGTCTCAAATCTCTCACCATTATTTATATCAACGATTTGAACTTTTTCATTCTCTATTATATGTGAAGCCTCCATTAAATTTTTATCTATAGTAATACTTCCCATATAATTTAACTCCGCTTGAGTCACTGTAGCTCTATGTATCTTTCCTTTTAACATTGTAAGTATCATTAATTATTCCTCCCAAAATTATATTTATCTATTTATAATAATAAAGTTAATATATTCTCTTCGTTATTATAGGTACCCAACAGCTATTTTCCTTCTATATATACATTTCATGCTTAGGTACATACTAAACAAAGAAATTAGATACACCTATGTGAAATAGGCATTTGAAAATAAGCTGTCAAAAGCACTTAATAGAAGGTTGTTCCAATTTAGCTTGTCACACTATACAGTTGGAGCAAGCTAAATTGGGTGCAACCTTCTATTTAGTGCTTTCAGCGAAATTTTCATAGTCCTATGGAACATAGGTGTATCTAATTTCGGTTAATTGCACATAAGTTTAGGTTGCAGCTGTGTATCTATATTACATTTCAAATGTGAAATTATCTATTAATCTAGTTTTACCTATATAAACAGCTATTGGTATTAACACGCTCTTATCTATATTATCAACATTCTCTAAAGACTCACTATCTACTATTTCTACATAATCTATTTTAGCTAATGGTTCTTTATTTATTTCTTCCTTTATAATTTCCTTAATCTTAGCAGCATTTCTATCTCCATTAATTAATAAATCCTTGGCTATATTTAAACTTCTACTTAACACTAACGCTGCTTGTCTTTCTTCTTTTGAAAGATAAGTATTTCTTGAACTCTTAGCTAATCCGTCTTCTTCACGAATTATTGGACACGCCACTATTTCTGCATCTATATTTAAATCTTTTACCATTCTTTTTATAACTGCCACTTGTTGAGCATCTTTTTGTCCAAAATAAGCTTTATCTGGAGTAACTATGTTTAATAACTTAGTTACAACTAAGCAGACACCATCAAAATGTCCAGGTCTCTTAGCACCACAAAGTACACTAGTAAGATTAGAAACACTAACACTTGTCGATTTACTCTCGAAATACATTTCACTTGGTTCTGGATTAAATACTAAACTTGCACCTACGCCCATACAAATTTCTAAATCTCTATTTATATCTCTTGGATAGCTATCATAATCTTCATTTGGCCCAAATTGTGTTGGGTTTACAAATACACTTACAACAACTTTATCATTTTCTTTAGCTGCTTTTTTAACCAAGCTTTCATGACCTTCATGCAATGCACCCATTGTTGGAACAAAACCTATTGAAAGGCCTTCTCTTTTCCATGACTTAATTAAATTTCTAAGTTCTTTAATTTCTTTTACTAGCATTTTAATTTCCCTCTTTCTTTGTACATATACAGATTTAACTGATAAAAAATTTATCTTAAATTCCAAAAATACTGATATCCTTATTTATTACCAAACTAATATAACTTTTTCAATTCATTTTCATCAATTTTAAATGTGTGTTTATCTTCTGGGAATATACCTTCCTCTACTTCATTAACATAAGATTTAATTGCTTCTTTCATAACTTGACCTAAATTAGCGTATTGTTTAACGAATTTGGGAACGAAATCACTGAACATTCCTAACATATCTTGATAAACTAATATTTGACCATCACAATATTTCCCTGCACCAATCCCTATTGTTGGAACTGATACTGATTTTGTAATAAGTTCTGCAACTTTTTCTGGAATCCCTTCAAGAACAATTGAAAATACACCAGCTTTCTCTAAATTAACAGCATCATCAATAAGCTTTTTTGCTGCTTCTTCACTTTTCCCTTGTACTTTAAATCCTCCAAATGCATTAATAGATTGAGGGGTTAACCCTAAGTGTCCCATCACAGGAATTTGAGCATCAACAATTGCCTTAATTTGTGGTAAAATAGTTGCACCACCTTCAAGTTTTACTGCATTTGCTCCTCCTTCCTTAACTAATCTTCCTGAATTTAAAACTGCTTGTTCCACAGACACATGATATGATAAAAATGGCATATCACTAACTATAAGAGCATTTTTTGCCCCCTTTTTAACAGCCTTTGTATGATAAATAATCTCATCTACTGTAACAGCTAAAGTATCTTCCTCACCTTTAATAACCATGCCAAGAGAATCACCAATTAAGATTCCATTAACTTCACTTTCATCAATAATTTTAGCCATTGAATAATCATACGCAGTAAGCATACTTAATTTCTTTCCCTGATCTTTAGCTTGCTTAAAAGTTAATACTGTATTTTTCATTAATCTACTCCTTCTAAAATATTATATATTTCTAAGTGCTTATTTGAATTATTGATTAAATTTTTAATTTCACTTTCCATATCTAATGAATTTTTTTGTTCACTTTGTGATATAGTCGCATTTTTATTTTCTCTTAATGCTACAAGTTTTAGTAAATTTAATGATAATCCTTTATAAAGTTCTTGATCACTGTCTTCTAAAACAGAAAGATGCTTTTCAATAGTAGAAATATCGCCTCTTGCTACAGGACCAGTTAAAGAATTTATAAAACCTTTTTCAAAAATACTCTCAATATTACCTTTGATTAATGGTTTTAGAGCATTTAAAGCATCTTCTTCGTTTAATCCAAGTTTCCTTAAGTAATTTGTTCCTATCTCTAATAAAGATAAAGTAAGATTAGAAACAAATACATTAGCTAAATGGTAATTTGAAGAATCTTCTTTATTTCTTATAAAATACTTATTTCCTATTTCATTTATTAAGTTAATAACAGGCGAATCTATTAAATCATCACCTTCTATTGAAAAATAAATATCCTGTAGTTTTTTTAGGGGTGTATTTTTACTTGAAAATGCAAATATGGGATGTATGGAATAGATTAATGCACCAGAATGTTTGGCATTATATAATACATTTGATTTTAGTGAACCACTTGTGTGGCAAATAGATTTGTTATTTAGATCAAATTTTGATAATTCATTATCTATAATTGAAATAATATCATCAGGAGTTGTAATAAATAATATCTGACTTTCTTTAATAATATCGTTTATGTTATTATAAAATTTAGATTTAGTAATATTGGCAGCATCTCTGGCAGCATTTGAATCTCTTCCATAAAAACCGCTTAATTTTATTCCTTTATGAGTAAAGTAGCGCCCTAAGCTTACGCCTACCTTCCCAGGACCAATAAATCCAATTTTAATAGTATCACCTCCATGTCTGTGATACAACATCCTTATTTCAATCTCATTCATATAGATATGAGTCGTACTATATAATTTAATTCTTAATATTTGGTGCAATTCTTTCGATACTACCCATTGATATTCTATCACTATGTTTTGAATTTAACAATATAAATATATAGAAATTGATCCAAATAAAAATTAACAAAAAAATCTTTAAACTGCTACAAACAGTTTAAAGATTTTTTATTAGTTTCACTTTCCTTATAAATACCTATAAATCATTATCAGCTCCACGCTTTATATTTACTATATTTACGCGTTGTGCTTACATATAACCATATTTTTAAATATAATAATTAATCTTCTGCTTCATCCTTATTTTTATCTGGTTCAAGACCGTTATATATTTTATCATTTTTTATTAAATGAGCCGTTATTAGCACTTTTTCAGTTTGCAGTGATATTTCAATTCCAACTATTGTTATTAATACTAAATCAAAATGTCCCAACCCTATGGGAATTCCTAACATAGCTGCACCGAAAATCCCTGCTGCTGTTGTTAAACCAACTACATTTTCTTCTAAGCTTTTATTATCTTTTTTGGTAGTTACATAAATTACTCCACCAGCTAAAAAACCAACTCCTGTTATTATATTTGATAGTAATCTTGTTGGGTCGATATTTCCTGAAAATCCGTTAAATCCGTATACCGATACAATAGTTAACATAGTACATATTACGGTTATAACGGCATGTGTTCTAACTCCAGCAGCCTTGTGCAGACGCTTACGTTCTAAACCAATGATCCCACCAACTGCAATAGCTACGAATATTCTAATAATTTGGTCCAAAATACTTATTCCCATGCTCATCCCCATACCTATCACTTCCTTTTCTATCGCAAAGTAAATAATTTTTATATTTTATAACCTGTATGAAGAAAAATTAATAGTTTGTAATTGCAATATATATTATAATTTATATGCATTTTAATAATAATGTGTAATCATTTTATCATTAGTTAAATAAATTTAAAATTTCATCTTCTCTTAGTGTATTTATAAAGGAGCCTACTGATAAATCATCTCCAAGGACCTTATTTATAATTTCTCTCTTAGAATCTTGAAGCTCAAGTATTTTTTCTTCTATAGTTCCACTTGCAATGAGTTTGATTACTTCAACTACATTTTTTTGACCAATTCTATGCGCTCTATCTGTTGCTTGATCTTCCACAGCTGGATTCCACCAAGGATCAAAATGTATAACTATGTCTGAACTAGTTAAATTGAGACCAGTACCTCCAGCTTTTAAAGAAATTAAAAATACAGCATTCTCCCCATTATTAAACTCCTCAACCATATTCATTCTATTAATTGATGAAACTGTTCCATCTAAATAGGAATATAAAAATTGCTTTTCTTTTAATATTTTCCCTATATTTTTTAGTACAGATGTAAACTGAGAAAACACCAATATCTTATGCCCTTCCTCAATACTTTGTTCCAGCAGTTCAATAAGCGCCTCTATTTTTCCACTAGTACCTACATAATTATCCATTGTAACAGAAGGATCTAAACATATCTGACGAAGTTTAGTGATATAAGATAGTATTTCTATTTTACTTTTACTAAATTCAAAGTCCTCAACCTTCTTTTGAATCAAGTCTTTAGCATAATTTGCGTATGTTTCATACACAACTTTTTGCTCATCACTTAGCGGTACCAATAATCGTTTTTCTATTTTATCCGGTAATTCTTTAATAACATCTTTTTTATATCTTCTTAGAATAAATGGTTTTACAAGTCTATTTAATTCTTCTAAAATTTCTGGTCCCTCTTCCAGCCTTCTATGATATCTAGTTATAAATTTCTTTTCATTGTACAAATAACCAGGCATTATAAAATCAAATATTGACCAAAGTTCCATTAAAGAATTTTCGATTGGAGTACCTGTTAGTGCAAATCTAAGTTTAGATTTTATATCTTTAACAGATTTTGCACTTAAAGATGATTGATTTTTAATGTTTTGAGCTTCATCTAAAATACAATAATCAAATTGCATACTGTATAATTCCAAATCGCGACGCAAAAGATTATAGGTAGTTAAAATAACATCGTATTCTTTGTAATTTTTAATTAATTTTTCCCGTTCCTCCTTATTGCCATTTGAAATAGCAATTTTTATTGAGGGAGCAAATTTACTAAATTCATTTTTCCAATTATAAATTAAAGAAGTTGGTGCTACGATAAGAGTTTTAGAATTTGGTTTAGAAAGCAACAAGGTTATGGTCTGAAGTGTTTTACCAAGCCCCATTTCATCACCAAGTATTCCACCAAATCCTAAATAATCTAAAGTTCTAAACCAATTATATCCATCTTTTTGATATTCTCTAAGTTTAGCCTGCAATCCATAAGGTGGCTGAAATACTTTATTCTTAATATTCTTTAGCTTATCTTTAAGTTCCTTAATTTCTTCACAACTTTCTATAAACCTTAATCCTTTTTCTTCTAGGTAATCTTCAAAATATGCACCTTTATTCATTGGAACTTCAATTAAGTTATTATTTAATTCTTCTTCCAAGAGTAAATTGTCCATAAGTACAAGAACTTCTTTTAAAGCAGCTTCTTCTAAATCTAAAAATTCTCCATTTTCAAGTTTATAGTATTTTAAATTATCTCTAAAACTTCTAAGTATTTTTGAAGTTTCTTCGTTAGAAATATCGGAAAGCTTGAATTCAAATTCAAAATAATTAAACTTACCTTTTCTTACTTCTCCCTTAAAATCAGATTTCTTAATATCCTTTATTCCTCTAAATCTTTCTGAATAAAAGACTTCACCATACCTTTGAAGTTTTTCTATTTCATATTTGAAAAATTTAAAAGCATATTCATCATCTCGTAAAAAATATAATCTTTCATTAATTTCTTCAAAACCGAGACTTTTAAGTACACCTAATACCTCGTGTTCTTTTTGAGTATCTCTATATATAATTTTATCTTTATATTCTTCAAAGTGATTAAATTCGTGCCCTTCATATGATACTTTAAATAGTAATGATATTTCTTTATCTTTATCAAAATAAAACCTAAAATTAACAGGACCTATAATAATTTTATCTCTAATATCTTTTGATAAAGTCAAATCTTTTGAAACCTTTTGAATAGCTGGTATTAATTCTTTTAAAATTCTATCTTCTTTATTTTTATTAAAACTTACTTTTGGCGTACCATTAAAGATTTTTAAATATGGAGATAATCTTTCACATTGCTCTATAGATGGAATATAAATTGAAGTTCCATACAAAAACACATCTTCATTTTGAGTTAAAATTTCTGGTATACCATCAGTTGCCGCTAATAATATAGAATCCTTTTTGCTGGTTAAAGCAAAGGAAATTGGTAAATCCCCTTCTATTATTTCAGTTTCTAAAATTCTATAAAAAAATCCATCACCTAAGAAAACTCTACTCTTTTTTATTATGCTCAAAAATTCTTTAAACATCATATCCGGAATAGTTAAGGTTTTTCCTTCAATCAATTTATCTTGATAACGTCTAAAATTTCTATCATGTTCCACCATGTTTTTAATATTATACAAAAATTTAATTAATCTTTTGTCTTCATAAGAAAAACATTGCTTTTTCATATCAAAAATAAATTCTTTACCATATTTAATAGGAACTTTATTATAATGAGATATTAAAAATTGATTAATATCTTTAACAATATACATTTTATTGCTTTTATTTTTCAATCCTATTTTAAGTTCTACTTGAAGTTTTGAAGACCAATTATTCTTGTTAATAGTTATTTCAAATTTTAATTTTTCTTTCGCTGAATCTCCAATAAGTAATGATAATAAATCATCATTGGTATCTTCTTTTAATTTACTTTTATTATTCTTTAAATTTGCATTCTTAGCTATCTTATTTCTTAAATTTTCATCGTCATCCATACTTTTAAGAAATGAATAAAATGTAGCTATTAAATGCTTGCAGCAATAGTTATCCTTTGTGAATTCGTTTTTTTCAAAATCCAGGCAGCTACAATGGGTTCCAATAACTTCTTTTGTCATATTATCAAATTCAAGTTTACCTGAATATTCACTAAGAAGGCTTTCTGAAACTACTATAGAATTTATTTTAATGTAGTCTTTGCTTACATCAACGTTTAATTCTCTTAATAAGTCATTTTTTAAAACGCGCTGACCTTTCATAAGAGCTGAATTTGTTATATTTTTATTAAAACCTTCTAGTAAAATTTGTTTTATCAATTATATCACCTGCATTTTATTTACTTATTTCTTGAGCATATTTAAAAAATAATAGACAAGCATACGGGTCTATTATTTTTTTATTGTGCCTTAATTTTTCTTATCAAATCTACACTAATATATTGTGATTTTGATACTCCTTTTCTAAAATATCTTATCTGCTTATAAGCACGGCCTTCAATTTGTATATCTAAAACATCTATTCTTTCGCCTTTAAATATAGTTGGTTCAATTTTTCCCTTTAAAAATATATGTAATTCCATTTCATTAATTGAGCTTATGCGTACTATAGGTTTCAATATTGAAAATTGTATTTATAACCTGTAATTCTTGTAATAACTGTATCTAAGAAAAAGACTTTATACAGGCAAGAGGTAAAAAGTAAGAGATACGGAAGAAAAGCCACAGACTTTTCAATAAAATATTTTTCAGAAATCCCGTTCAGGGATTTCATCATTAACTCTTAGTTCTTAACTATTAACTAATAAAATGCATTATCCTTGATAAAAAAATTCGCTAACATTTAATAAATAAACTTCTCAATGTGTTTTCCAATAATAAGCTTAAACTCTACTCCTTCTTAATTTTAATTCAAATTAATTATTATTTTTATACTCTTCAATTGCCTCAGCAATTTCATTTAGATATTCCCATCTTTCATACTTAAACTCTAAGTCTTTTTGCAAAATATCTTTTTCCTTAATCAACTCATTAAGTTTACCGTAATTTGAAGAATTCTTTGCCATTTCTTCTTCAACCGCTTTAATTTTCTCTTCTAAGTTCAATATATCATCATCTATGGTTTCATATTCCTTTTGCTCTTTAAAAGTAAACTTTGGCTTATTATCCTTAGTTTTCTCCTTAGATATTTTACTCTTGTCATCTTTGTCTACATTATTATTTCCAGATACTTCAGTAGCCTTTTCTATTTCCTTTGCAATAAGAAAATCGCTATAATTTCCATTGTATTCTTTTATGTATCCATTTCCTTCATATGAGAATATTTTTGTACAGATTCTATCTAGGAAATATCTATCATGGGATACAACAACTATTACCCCCATAAATTTATCTAAGAAATCTTCTAAAATCTTGAGTGTTTCTATATCTAAATCGTTAGTAGGTTCATCTAATATTAAGAAGTTTGGTGATTCCATAAGGACTCTAAGCAAATGTAATCTTCGCCTTTCACCTCCTGATAACTTTTCAATTGGAGTATACTGCATTGTACTATCAAATAAAAATCTTTCGCACATTGATGAAGCTGAAATTTTTGTCCCATCTTCAACTGGTATGTATTCTCCACCTTCTTTAACATAATCAATTACTCTAAGCTTATGATCCATATTGCTGTTATCTTGAGCAAAGCAGCTTATTTTTACAGTATCCCCTATTTCAATGTTTCCGCTGTCTAAAGCAACTTTTCCTCTAAGTAAATTAACTAAAGTCGTTTTACCAGCACCATTTTCCCCTATGATTCCAACTCTATCATTTCTTAAAAATATGTAATTAAAATTCTTAATTAAATTCTTATCTCCAAAAGATTTGCATACATCGTATAATTCAACTACCTTTTTCCCAAGTCTAGAACCAACTAGGGAAATATCTACATCTTCTTGTCTTCTTATAGTTTCAGTATTTACTAATTCATCAAATCTTTGAAGTCTTGCTTTTTGTTTTGTAGTTCTAGCTTTTGCTCCACGTCTAACCCACTTTAATTCATTTCTAATTAAGGAATTTCTCTTATCTTCTTGAATTTGTTCTATTTCAAGTCTTTCAATTTTCTTTTCAAGAAAGGCTGTATAATTTCCAGGATAAGAATATAAATTTCCTCGATCTAATTCAATAATTCTATTTGCAACTCTGTCTAAGAAATATCTATCATGGGTAATCATCAAAAGAGCACCTTTTCTTGAATTTAAAAATTCTTCAAGCCATTCTATTGAATCTGAATCCAAATGATTAGTAGGCTCATCTAAAATAAGAAGGTCACATGGTGTTATAAGAGAGCATGCTAGAGCTATTCTCTTTTTCTGTCCTCCAGATAAATTTCCTACTTTTTCAGAATAATTTTTTATTCCGAGCTTAGTTAAAATTGTCTTTGCTTCACTTTCCATATCCCATAAATTTAAAGAATCAATTTGTCCTTGAACTTGAATAAGTTCCTTATTTAATAATTTAAATTTTTCTCCTTCATAGTAATTAATTTTATCTAATAACTCTTCATATTTTCTAAGGAGTTTCATTTCTTTAGTATCTCCTTTAAATATCTGTTCTAAAACAGTTGCATCTTCATCGAAAACTGGATTTTGATCTAAGAATTCAATTCTAACGTTTTTTCCTTTTGTAATATTTCCTTCGAAGAATTCCTCACGGCCACCTACTACCTTCAAAAATGTCGACTTCCCTGCACCATTTATACCAATTAACCCTATTTTATCACCATCATTAATGCCCAAAGATATATTATTTAATAATACCTTGTCACTATAACTTTTGCTTATATTCTCTAAAGTAATTATATTCATTAATTTAAAACTCCTTCTTGCAGTCATATACATTATATTTTAACATAGTAATTCATTAAACCCTAGTATTAGAGGTATAAAAAATTCTTGATTGATAGAAATAGTGATGTTGAGTCAAATTGTCTCCTATCAATTTTTTTACATACTATATAGTTTTTCTAGACTAGTAAGTTATCACTATACTATAAATTATGTTTTTGTATCACTTTACTTTACATAATAATTATTATATAACCTTTAGTAATTCTATTACATATATGTTATATAATAATTGAAAAAAATTAATACTTATAAATTCTAACTTTATCTTTAATATTTAATTATAACAAAAAATGAGCAGTTATCTTTTGAACTGCTCATTTTTTATTAATTCAAGCTATTAATTAAAATTTGAATATCCCTGTAACTATTATTTTCATTATATACCTTTTTAAGTTCAACACGTGCCTTATTTTTCTCTTCTAATTTTAAATATGTTAATCCTAAAAAATAATTAAATTCTATTAAGTTGCCTTTTAATTCATCTTTGACATTTTCTAAACCTTTAAATATCTTAAGTGCTTGCTTATATTGTTCGTTTAAACAATAGGCTTTAGCTAACAAAACATTTTTAATATTTTTCATTGAATTGTTTTTATCAAATTTAACAGCATTTAAATATTTAATTGAATTTTCATAATCTTCAATATTAAAATAACAAGCTCCAACAAGATAATTGTATTTACTATTTGGTGCGTTAAGTACATTGCTTTTTAATAAGTTATCTATAGTATCTTTAAAGTTTCCTTCTTTATAATAAATTGAAGATAATAATACATGTGCTATACTATTTTCAGAATCAATTTCTACTGATTTTTGAAGTGTTTCTTTAGCAGCATTCATCTCACCTCTATTAATATTATCTAATGCAAGATTAAAATATGTAGCTGATATATTTTTAGGACTTCTTTTATAAAAAATAAATATTGCAACTGATATCGCGATTAAAGCAACTCCACTATATAAATTCTTAAAGCATAATATAATACCAGATATGAGCATCCATATTACCCAGCTGCCATTTAGCTCTTGGTATTTTCCACATTCAAATAAATCCATTTCATGAACTGTTATGTTTCTTTTGTTTCCCTTGAAAATTGTTCCTTTATTTATGTCTTTTTTATTTTCTTCCATGAATTAATTCTCCTAACTTATGTATTAATGAATAAAATTTTATCCGTCATTATATTTATAAACGTTTGGCAAAAAATATATTATTTTACTATAGTTATAATTTCAAAACTTTTCATAGCAATTATATCATAAAAGCCTATAGCTTGTAATAAAATACTTAAAAGATGTAATGCAAAGTTAATGCGCAATCAAAAAATATATTTATATTAGGCACATTCAAAAAAAAAATAGCAAGTTCATGTGCCTTATGTAAAATTTAGTGAATAATTAGCAAAATATTCAGATAATTTATTGACAAGTTAGATTTATTTTTAATATAATTAATACAAACCAAATATCTAAAATACGTCGAGAAGGAGAAGTACATATACTATTGAAACAAAGAAAGAGAATGGATGCTGTAAATTCTCATGATATATATATGGAATGTAGCCTTGGAGTTTTTAATAGAAATCATTTTGAGAGTAGAGTTAAACGGAGTGTCTACCGTTAAAAGGACAGTAATATTGGTTTTAACCAGTATTATTAATAAGGGTGTATTTTTATACAAAATTAGGTGGTACCGCGGTGAGTTACTCTTCGTCCTATATAACTTAGGATGAAGAGTTTTTTATATACAATTTTTTATAATTTCAACTGTAATTTAATTAGCAATTATCTAAGAAATAGTAAATGTCTTTCATCATTAATTGTTAATTAGAATATACATACATAACCTAAAATAATATTTGTAAGGAGTGATTTTATTGAAATATAATGGTGCTGAAATTGTTATTAAATTATTAGAAAATGAAGGTGTAGAATATATTTCTGGAATTCCAGGAGGATTTAACCTCCCATTATATGATGCTTTATATAAAAGTAAAATTAAACATATATTAGCTAGACACGAGCAAGGTGCTGGTTTTATTGCACAAGGAATTTCAAGGAGCACAAATACAGTTGGAGTGTGTTTTGCAACATCTGGCCCTGGGGCAACTAATCTATTAACTGCAATTGCAGATGCTAAGTTAGATTCTATTCCACTAGTTGCTATAACCGGTCAAGTTCCTTTATCTTCTATAGGCACAGATGCTTTTCAAGAAGTAGATGCCTATGGATTAACAATTCCTATTACTAAGCATAATTTTTTAATTAGAAATATATATGAATTATTTACAGTTATTAGAGAAGCTTTTAAAATAGCCTTAGAAGGGAGACCTGGCCCAGTACTCATTGATATTCCCAAGAATATACAAACCGAAATTATTGAAATAGAAGATTTTTCGTCTGAAATTCATCAAACTATAAATTTACCTCAAAGGACAACTTTAAAGTGCTCTACCCTTTATTGTATTGCTGAATTGATTAACAATTCTAAAAAGCCTATAATTTATGCAGGTGGAGGCGTTATTAATTCTAACGCTTCATCAAATTTATATGAATTATCGAAAAAAAGTAATATACCTGTTGCCCTAAGTCTTATGGGGCTTGGTGTTTATCCACAAAACCATGACTTAAGTCTTGGAATGATAGGAATGCATGGTGCTCCTTATACAAATTATTTATTTAATGAAGCTGACTTAATTTTAGCTTTAGGTGTAAGATTTGATGACCGCGCAACAGGAAATATTAAAAAATTCTGTCCTAATGCTTCAATAATTCATATTGATATCGATCCTTCAGAAATTAATAAGGTTAAATCAAGCAATTTATCAATGGTTGCAAATGTCAATGATTTTATAGAAGATATTCTTCCAGAAATTGAAGTTAAATCAAGGTCATCTTGGGTTGAAAGGGTTAAATGTTTTAAAGAAAAATACCAATTACCTTCTTATGAGAATATATTGCATCCAGCTAATATAATCCCTTATATAGGTTCGAAGGTTCCTAATGATACTATAATAACTACTGATGTTGGGCAGCATCAAATGTGGGTAGCTCAGAGATATCCTTTCAAAAGCCCTAGAACACTCTTAACTTCTAGTGGATTAGGAACAATGGGCTTTGGACTTCCTGTAGCCATAGGCGCAGCTTTAACTAATAAGGATAAAACTATAGTTTGCTTTAGTGGAGATGGTTCTATATTAATGAATATACAAGAACTTGCAACATTAGCTGACTTAAACCTAAATGTAAAAATAATTATACTAACTAACCACCATTTAGGTTTAGTACGTCAACAGCAACAACTATTTTATAATGAACATTATATAGCATCACACTTTATATCAAATCCAAATTTTAAAATTATTGCAGAAGGCTTTGGAATTAATTCTTGTGATTTAGGATGTGAAGAAAACCCTTTAGAAAAATTAGCAGAAATACTATCATCAAAGAGTCCTTGGGTAATTAATGTACCAATTAATGAAACAGAAAATATACTTCCAATGGTTCCTCCTGGAAAATCAAATATTGAAATGATTGGTGGTGAAAATTTTAATGATTAATACTAATTTTTATCTTATAGAATTGCATGTTAGAAATCATTCTGGTGTAATGAGTCATATCACAGGTTTATTTGCTAGGAGAGCATTTAATCTTGAAGGGATATTATGTGCACAAATTGGAGATGGGTCTACAAGTAAAATGTATCTATTAGTAAAAAACGATTCCGTTTTAGATCAAATTATAAAGCAACTTGAAAAACTTTATGATGTTCTTGAAGTGTCCATTCATCAAGATTACGACCAATCAGTATTTGAGAATCTTGATAAAGTATTAAAACTTAAGGCTGAAGACTAATTTTAGGTAATTGAAGGAATTTTCAGATTGCATTTCTATTAAATATTAAATTGTGATATATATCGTAATCTATGGCTATATAAAATACGTTGTTAATTTGATATATATCACAATCATGACATATCAGTAATATATAAATATCAATAAAAAGAAAAAATAAGAGGATAGTAAACAAATGTTCTCATCCTCTTATTTGATTTTATTCAGTTTTGACAATACTACATTTTTAAGTATATTCCCATTTTTAACTTTACTTTCATCTATCGGTCCTTTCCCCATTTTAATTTCTTGCTCTTTTTTTTGATTTATTAATTTATCTATATAACTTGTATCTTCTTCGTAAGTAACGGTCATCCCTTCCTTTAAGTTATTTATTTTTTCACTTAAATCATTGATTTCCTTTTTCAACATATCTATAGGAACATTTATATATTCTGTATTTCTTTCATATTTATTTGCTACTTTGATAGATTGTTCCATAGCATATATTATTTTATATACTTCCTTCAGCTTATTTTCCATTTCACTATAACTTATTTGCATAAAACACCGCCTCAACAAACTACATTAATATATTTTATTATCTATCTAAATATATTAGACTAATTTTATAGTATGTTAAGTTGTTTTCTATTCACATCATCAACCATTAGTTGTAGTTCAGGAATCAGAACATTATGTTGTCATAATTTTGACACAATCCCGTCCTATAATAAAATCATAAAGTATTTTCATTTATTTATCTCCATTAAATAAATATATAAACCAGTTCTCAGGATAACTTATTTGCGTATAGTAAGTTGTCCTTTTTATTTTCTTGCTAAAGGCTGAATAAATCTTTAAATAATAAAAAATCAGACTAGGAGTTATGCCTTATATTGCATAATACCCAGTCTAATTTAATTAAACTTTATATTATAATTCACTAAGTTTCTTATCCACAAGTTCTTTAGCTACTTTAGGATTTGCTTTTCCTTTTGATATTTTCATTACTTGCCCCATTAAGAATCCAGCACTTTGTGTTTTACCTGCCTTATAATCTTCAACTGATTGAGGGTTATTTGTAATTACTTCATCAACTATTTTTTCAAGCTCATCAGATGAACTAATTTGCATAAGTCCTTTTTCTTCAATGACCTTCATTGGATCTTTGTTTTCATCAAAGATTTCATCAAGAACTTCTCTTCCTACATTATTGCTAATTTTACCTTCTTCAACTACTTTAAGAAGTTTTGCGAATGCCTCCGCTTCAAGGGTCATATCTTCAGATTCTATTTTTCTATCATTTAATATTCTTAAAATATCGCCCAATATCCAGTTTGAAGCTATTTTAGGTGTAGCACCTAACGCTACAACTTTTTCAAAGAATGTAGCAAGTCCTTTATCTCCAATTAAAATATCTACTTCTTTTTCTGAAAGTTCATATGCAGTTAGAAATCTTTCTTTCTTTTCATCTGGCATTTCAGGTAATGATTTAGTTATTGTTTCAATTTGTTCATCGTAGATTATAATTGGTGGTAAATCTGGTTCTACAACATATCTATAATCATCAGCTTCCTCTTTTGATCTCATTGGTATTGTTTTACCCTTTGCTGCATCCCATCTTCTAGTTTCTTGAACTACCTTATGACCTTCTCCATAAGTATACAGTTCTCTTTGTCTTCTCTCTTCTTTTTCTAAAGCTTTTTGAAGTTCTCTAAAAGAGTTGATGTTTTTAAGCTCTACCCTAACTCCATATTCTTTTTGTCCTACTGGTCTTAATGAAATATTGGCATCACATCTAAGAGATCCTTGTTCCATACGACAATCAGAAATTTCACCATATTCTAGGATTGATTTAAGTTTTTTCATAAATGCAACAGCTTCACTAACACTTCTTAAATCTGGTTCTGTAACTATTTCTGCTAAAGGAACGCCAACTCTGTTATAGTCTACTAAGGAAATTGGTTCTCCTTCTACGTGAACAAGCTTTCCTGCATCTTCTTCTATATGAATTCTATTTAATCTAACTTTTACTTCCTTTCCTTCATGTTCAAATTCTACAAGCCCACCTGAACATATTGGAATATCAAATTGTGAAGTTTGGTAATTCTTTGGAAGATCAGGATAAAAATAATTTTTTCTATCCATTTTGTTATATTTATTTATTGTACATCCTAGTGCAGTACCTGCTTTTATTGCTAAATTAACAACTTCTTCGTTAAGAACTGGAAGTGTTCCAGGTACACCTGTGCATATTGGACATGTATTGGCATTAGGTTCTGCTCCAAATTTAGTTGAACAAGAGCAGAAAATCTTAGTTTTTGATTTTAACTCTGCATGTATTTCAAGTCCTATTACTGTTTCAAAGTTCATCGTTGTCCCCTCCTATAATTCAAGAGCTAAAGCTTGCTCTAAGCTATATGCAGCTTTGAATATTTTTTCTTCGCATAACATATCCCCCATTAATTGAATTCCAATTGGTAAGCCATCTTTGCTCGTTCCTGATGGAATTGATATTGCTGGATTACCAGCCAAATTAACATTAATAGTGTAAATATCAGCTAAGTACATTGCTAATGGATCCGCATTTTTTTCACCTATTTTAAAAGGTAGTACAGGTGAAACTGGTCCTACTATTAAGTCATATTTTTCAAAAGTCTTTTTAAGATCATATCTTAATTTTCTTCTGAAAGCATCTGCTTTCTTATAATAAGCATCATAATATCCAGAAGCAAGGGCATATGTTCCAAGCATTATTCTTCTCTTAACTTCTGATCCAAAACCTTCAGTTCTACTGTTTTCCACTAATTCATCTAGATTTGTGTAATTTGGTGTTTTATAACCATATCTTACTCCATCATATCTATCTAAATTAGTACTTGCTTCAGCAGATGACATTATATAATAGGCTGCTAATCCATCTTTAATTATAGGAAGAGAAAATGTTTCAACTTCTGCTCCTAATTCTTTTAATTTATCTAAACTATTTTTTACAGATTCCTTAATTTCTTCATCTAATCCTTCACCAAAGAATTCTTCAGGAACACCAATTTTCATTCCCTTAATTCCATCTTCAAGACTAGCAGTATAATCTATTTCTTTTAAATCTCTTATGCTTGTAGAATCATATTCATCAGTTCCAGAAATTATATTTAAAATATAAGCACTATCTTCTACTGAATTAGAAAATGGTCCAATTTGATCTAGGGATGAACCAAAAGCAATAAGTCCAAATCTAGAAACTAATCCATATGTAGGTTTTAATCCTACAACACCACAAAATGCAGCTGGCTGTCTTATAGATCCGCCTGTATCAGATCCTAACGACACTGGTGCGAATTTTGCTGCAACTGCTGCTGCTGATCCACCTGATGATCCTCCTGGAACTCTAGTTATATCTCTTGGATTTAAAGTCTTTTTAAATGCTGAATTTTCATTAGAAGATCCCATTGCAAATTCATCCATATTAGTTTTTCCAATGATAATTGCATCCTCAGCCAATAATTTTTTTATTACAGTTGCATCATATGGAGGAATGAAATCCTCTAACATCTTAGATGCACAAGTAGTATTTACTCCTTCAGTACAAATGTTATCTTTTATAGCGATTGGAATACCTGCAAGTCTTCCTAAATTATCACCAGCTTTAATTTTTGCATCTATTTCTTTAGCTTTAGCTAATGCTTCATCACAAGTAAGAGTTAAGAAAGCATTTACAGTTGATTCATTTTTTAAAATTTCTGCTATATATGATTGTACTAGCGCTTCACTTGTTAATTCTCCAGTTTTAATTTTACTTACCATTTCTTTTATGTTCATTTTCATTATGCCTTCACCACCCTATTCAATAATCTTTGGTACTTTAATATAAGTTTCTTGCATATCTTTAACATTTCTGAATAAATCTTTACATTCAAATTCTTTAATTTCATCTTTTCTTACTACTGGCTTTAATTCTGCTTTATTATCAGTGTCTTCCTCAATATTTAAATCTAATTCGTTTAAATATTGGAAACTCTCCAAAATGTGTTCAAATTCTTTTGCAAATTTATCTGCTTCTTCATCAGAAAATTTTAATTTAGAAAGCTTTGCTATATATTTTACTTCATCAATACTAACTTTCATTACTTTCACCTCGTCAAAATTTTTTAGTACTTTTAGTTGATTCTTTAATCATATTGCCAATGGACAATTGAGGATGAAATTAATATTAAATTTTATTTCAAACTCTCGTAGAGTTTATTCCTCAATTGTTAATTGGTAATTCTTATATATCTATAAAACTCGACTCACATTCATTAGCAGAGTAATAGACTTATATTTACTAATTAAGGAGTTAATCTCTTCATGTCTCTTGGGAATAGTGATGCTTCTCTAATATTTCCAAGATTTAAAATTTGCATTGTAATTCTTTCAAGACCTATAGCAAATCCTCCATGTGGCGGCATTCCATACTTGAATGTATCTAAATAGAAAGCAAAATCTTCAATCTTTAATCCTAGTCTTTCCATTTTAGCTTTTAACATTTCATAATCATGAATTCTTTGGCCACCAGTTGTTATTTCAACACCTTTGAATATTAAATCAAAACTCTTTGTCATTTCTCTATTCTCTTCACATTCCATTGCATACATTGGTCTTTTTGCTGTTGGATATTCTGTTAAGAAAACATAATCGCTATTATATTTTTCTTTTACATATTTATGAAAAAGCGCTTCTCCTTCATTATCAATATTTCCAACTGGAGATTTTTTATTAAATTCAGTTAATAAAATTTCTTGTGCTTTAGCAAGTGGAATTCTTGGTATATTAACTTCTGTAGGTAGTTCTACTCCAAATAACTTTAATTCCTCACTACATTTTTCAGTTAAGTGTTTATATAAATATCTTATGAAGTTTTCTTCCATATCCATAAGATCAGTTTCATCTTTAATAAATCCCATCTCAACATCTAAGCTCACATACTCATTTAAATGTCTCCAAGTGTTATGAAGTTCTGCTCTATATGCATAACCTACTTCAAAAACTCTTTCAAAACCTGCTCCAACCATCATTTGTTTCCAAAATTGTGGACTTTGTGCAAGGAAAGCTCTTCTGTTAAAATAATTAACAGTAAACATTTCAGAACCACCTTCAGTCCCAGAGTGAGTTATCTTTGGCGTATGAATTTCTTCAAATTCATTGCTCTTAAAATAAGTTCTAAAAGCTTCTTCAATTTCATTTTGTACTTTAAATATTGCCTTTTTCTTAGGAATTCTAAGGCTTATTGTTCTATAATCCAATTGAGTTTCAAGAGATGCTTTATCTTTATAGCTTTGAATTTCAAATGGTAATTTATCATAATAAACAGTTCCAGCTATTTCAATATTAGCTACTTCTATTTCCATTCCCATTGGTGCTTTTTCATTAGCATGAACTACTCCAGTAACTTCAATTGCATTTTCAAGTCTTAAACCTTTTATTTGCTCTTTAGTACATACTAATTGAATTATTCCTGATTTATCTCTAAGTAAAATAAATGAAACGTGTGAAAGATCACGAATTTTATGAACCCATCCTTTAAGTAATACTGTTTCTTCACTGTTTACTGCTAAATCTTTAATAAAAATTCTTTTCATAATTATTACTCCTTTTTCAAATTATTGATTTTTTTTACATATGGTCTTTATAGTTATTTTCATATTTATATGTTTCTAATATAAATTCATAATAAAAAATCTCGTCCCTATGCATATGCATAGGGACGAGATTACTTTCGCGGTACCACCCTAGTTAGTTTATATTAAAACTCACCTCAAACAAGCACAAAGCGTAACTGCTTTATACCCTCCATTTGTAACGGCATGGCCCCGATTAATCCTACTCTTTATTAAGAAATACTAGTTAAAATAACAAGTCATCCTGCTGGTCTATTTCACATTATTGACTTATTCTCTTTTCTATATACTTAAAATTTCAGTTAACTGCTCCGAAGTGTTCTTTCAATTCAAGAATCATGCAGATATTCCACCATCATCTGCTCTCTAAAAATCATCTATTTGAATTTACTTTTCTTCATCATTGCATTTATA
>JARLHR010000036.1 GCA_031292145.1 Clostridium sp.
CCTTAGCATAAGCCAAAACAGTTTTGATGTATATATTAGTATCTGTAATGAGCGAATGCTTTATTAGCTTCTGCCATTTTGTGAGTATCTTCTCTTTTCTTAACAGCTGCTCCTGTGTTGTTAGATGCATCTAGTAATTCACCAGCTACTCTTTGACACATTAATTTTTCGCCTCTTTTTTTAGATGCTATTAACATCCATCTAATTCCTAAAGTCTGTCTTCTTTCAGGTCTAACTTCTATCGGAACTTGATAAGTAGCACCACCTATTCTTCTAGCTTTAACTTCTAGTAATGGCATTACATTGTTCATAGCTTCTTCAAATACTTCTAAAGCTTCTTTTCCACTTCTTTGTGCTATTAATTCGAAAGCATCATAGCATATTTTTTGGGCAACACCCTTCTTACCGTCTTCCATTATACTATTTATAAATTTAGTAACAACCTTTGAATTATATACTGGATCTGGTAATACGTCTCTTTTTGCAATATGTCCTTTTCTTGGCACTTTTCTTCCCTCCTTAACATTTTAAATTTAAGTTCATCGGTACTCGGCATTTCTTAATACCGTAAAGTGCTACATCCCTTACATCTATATAAACTGAAATTCAAATCTATAATTTATGCTGAAGATAAGCACTATTCTTTGTCAAAAGTCCTATTTTTTCTTAGGTCTCTTAGCACCGTACTTTGATCTTCCTTGTAATCTGTTAGCTACTCCAGCGCAATCTAATGCACCTCTTACAATATGGTATCTAACACCAGGAAGGTCCTTAACTCTTCCACCTCTTATAAGAACAACACTATGCTCTTGTAAGTTGTGACCTACTCCACCAATGTATGCAGTTACTTCAAATCCGTTTGTTAATCTAACTCTGGCAATTTTTCTTAACGCTGAGTTAGGTTTCTTAGGAGTTGTTGTTTTAACTACTGTACATACACCTCTTTTTTGAGGGCACTCTTTAAGTGCTGGCGCAGTTGATTTAACTACTGCTGATTTTCTGCCTTTTCTTACTAATTGGCTAATAGTTGGCATTTTTTCACCTCCTGAAATTTATTTATCTATTTTTAAATTAAGATAAACGCAAATAATTAAATTATAATTATGTATAAACTACATATTATACATCGGCAATTAAATAATAGTTGCCAAGTATACTTAATACAATCATTATATTAACATATATTTGTGTGATTTCGCATTTGAAATCACACAAATTGTATTTTATCATTTAATAATATATATGTCAATATAATTAAATTCTATTCTTCAATGGCTTCTGTAATAGTTTCTTCAACTACATCACTATCCGCTTCAACATTTAAAGATCTATATCTCATCATTCCAGTACCTGCTGGAATTAACTTACCTATTATTACATTTTCTTTTAATCCAACTAAAGGATCAACTTTTCCTTTAATTGCTGCCTCAGTTAATACTCTCGTTGTTTCTTGGAATGAAGCTGCTGATAAGAAACTGTCAGTTGCTAATGCCGCTTTAGTTATACCTAGTAGAGTTTGTTCTCCTTTTGCTTCTTCTCCACCAAATTCTCTAACTCTAGCATTTTCTTCATTAAAGTCAAACATATCAATCATAGTACCTGGTAACAACTCTGTATCTCCTGATTCAGAAACCTTAATTTTTCTAGTCATTTGTCTAACAACTACTTCTAAGTGCTTATCATTGATATCAACACCTTGTAATCTATAAACTTTTTGAACTTCTGAAAGTAGGTATCTTCTTGCACCATCTATACCTTTTATACCCGCTATGTCATGAGGATTTACTGATCCTTCTGTGATTTCATCTCCCGCTTCGATGTAATCACTTTCACTTACCTTGAGCCTTGAACCAAATGGTATATCGTAACTACGTTCTTCTCCGTCTGCACTCATAACTATTACTGTTCTCTTCTTCTTCGTTTCTTCTATTCGAACTGTACCAGTAATTTCACTTACTATTGCAAGACCTTTTGGTTTTCTTGCTTCAAATAATTCTTCAACTCTAGGTAACCCTTGAGTTATATCTGCTCCTGCAACTCCACCTGTATGGAATGTTCTCATTGTAAGCTGTGTTCCAGGTTCTCCGATTGACTGAGCTGCTATAATACCAACCGCTTCTCCTATATCAATCTTTTTAGCAGTTGCCATATTCATCCCATAACATCTAGCACATACACCAACTTTACAACTGCATGTAAATACAGATCTAATTTTTACCTTTTTAACTCCTGCTGAAACTATTTTATCAGCAATATATGGATCCATATATTCATTTTTAGTTGATAAGATTTCACCATTACTAGGATTTACAATATCCTCTGCTGTATATCTACCAATTAATCTTTCTCTTAATTCTTCGATAACTTCATTACCTTCTTTTATTTCACTTACATAAATCCCTTGATCTGTACCACAATCTTCTTCTCTTACAATAACATCTTGCGATACATCAACTAGTCTTCTTGTTAAGTATCCTGAATCGGCAGTCTTTAATGCTGTATCTGCATTACCTTTTCTAGCACCATGAGTAGATGAGAAATATTCCAATACATCTAATCCTTCTTTAAATGACGCTCTGATCGGTAATTCAATAATCTTACCTGATGGGCTGGCCATAAGTCCTCTCATACCTGCTAATTGCTTAATCTGAGATTTTGATCCTCTGGCTCCAGAATCAGCCATCATATATATTGGATTGAATTTATCAAGACTATCCATTAGTGCATTAGCTACATCTTCAGTCGTTTGAGTCCATTTCTCTATAACTCTTTCATATCTTTCCTCGTCAGAAATAAAACCTCTTTTATACATTTTTTCTATTTTTAAAACAGTTTCATCTGCTTCTTTAAGCAAATCATATTTAGAATCTGGAACTATTATATCTGATGTAGCAACAGTAACCGCACCTATAGATGAATAATGATATCCTAATGCTTTAATATTATCAAGCATTATAGAAGTTTTTACTGGGCCATGCTTAAGGTAACAATTATCTATTATCTTTCCTAATGATTTCTTTGTAACTAAGAAATCAACTTCTAAATTAAATTTCTCTTCTTCAAGTTCTCTGTTAACCAATCCAAGATTTTGTGGAATTGATTCATTAAATATAATCTTTCCAACAGTAGTCTTAATAACCTTAGATTTCATTACACCATCAACTTCTCTAAACATTCTAACATTTATCTCAGCATGTATGGCAATTGCTTTAACTTCATATGCCATTATTGCTTCATCTTTACTTGAGAATGTCATTCCTGCACCCTTAGCGTTTTCTTTATCCATTGTTAAATAATATGAACCAAGAACCATATCTTGTGTTGGAACACAAACCGGTTTACCATCTGATGGCTTCAAAATATTTGTTGCAGCTAACATTAAAAATCTTGCTTCAGCTTGTGCTTCTACTGATAGCGGAAGATGGACAGCCATTTGGTCTCCATCGAAATCTGCATTATAAGCTGTACACGCTAATGGATGAAGCTTGATTGCTCTACCTTCTACTAATACTGGTTGGAATGCTTGAATCCCAAGTCTATGTAATGTAGGTGCACGATTAAGCAATACTGGATGATCTGCTATTACTTCTTCTAATACATCCCATACTTGTGGCAATACTCTTTCAACCATTCTTTTTGCACTTTTTATATTATGTGCAATTCCATCTTGAACTAACTTTTTCATTACAAATGGCTTAAATAATTCTATTGCCATTTCTTTCGGAAGACCACATTGATACATTTTCAATTCTGGTCCAACAACTATAACCGATCTACCAGAATAATCAACTCTTTTACCAAGTAAGTTTTGTCTAAATCTACCTTGTTTACCTTTTAACATATCCGAAAGAGATTTTAAAGGTCTGTTTCCTGGTCCAGTAACGGGTCTTCCTCTTCTACCATTATCAATAAGTGCATCTACTGCTTCTTGAAGCATTCTTTTTTCGTTTCTAACTATGATGTCTGGAGCACCTAAATCTAATAATTTCTTCAATCTATTATTTCTATTAATCACTCTTCTATATAAGTCATTTAAGTCAGATGTTGCAAATCTTCCCCCATCTAATTGAACCATAGGTCTTAAATCTGGCGGTATTACTGGTATTACATTTATAACCATCCAATCAGGCTTATTTCCCGATTTTCTAAATGACTCGACAACTTCAAGTCTTCTTATAATTCTAACTTTCTTTTGTCCAGTGCTTTGTTTAAGTTCCTCTTTAAGCTCTCTTGAAGCATTTTCTAAATTTATTTCGTTAAGTAATTCTTGAATTGCTTCCGCACCCATGCCGGCTACAAAGCTTTCATCACCATATTTATCTACCGATTCTCTATATTCCTTTTCATTAAGAAGTTGTTTCTTTAATAATGGTGTTTCCTTTGGGTCTATTACTATATAAGATGCAAAATATAAAACTTTTTCTAAAGCTCTTGGTGACATATCTAAAATCAATCCCATTCTTGATGGAATCCCTTTAAAATACCAAATATGAGATACTGGAGCTGCTAGTTCTATATGCCCCATTCTTTCTCTTCTAACTTTAGCTTTTGTGACTTCAACTCCACATCTATCACAAACTATTCCTTTATATCTTACTCTTTTATACTTTCCACAATGACATTCCCAGTCTTTCATTGGTCCAAAAATTCTTTCACAGAACAAGCCATCTCTTTCTGGTTTTAAAGTTCTGTAGTTAATTGTTTCAGGCTTCTTAACCTCTCCTCTTGACCATTGTCTTATTTGTTCTGGAGACGCTAATCCAATTTGTATTGCATCAAAATTATTTAATTCAAACAAGGGTAAATCCTCCCTTCAAAATTAGTGTTCATCATTAAAATCATCTAGTTCTAATTCAGTTTCGAGATCATCTATCTCGACACCTTCGTCATAATCAATATCATCTATATCTTCATCTCGATTTTGATCGTAACTATCATCATCTAATATTTCTGGTTCTGGCACAAGTATTTCTTCAGCACCTTCTATATTTACTTCTAAGTTTGCCATATCTTCATCTACAAGTTCCTTCAAAGTTACTTCTTCATGTTCATCATTTAACACCTTAATATCTAAGCATAAAGCTTGAAGTTCTTTAATAAGAACCTTAAATGATTCCGGAACTCCTGGTTCAGGTATATTTTCACCTTTAACTATAGCTTCATATGTTTTAACTCTACCTACAACATCATCTGATTTAACAGTTAATATTTCTTGCAATGTATGAGCAGCACCATATGCTTCTAAAGCCCAAACTTCCATTTCACCAAATCTTTGCCCACCAAATTGAGCTTTACCTCCTAGCGGCTGTTGAGTAACTAGTGAATATGGCCCTGTAGATCTAGCATGAATTTTATCATCTACTAAATGATGAAGTTTTAAGATATACATTATACCAACAGTTACTGGATTATCAAACGGCACTCCAGTTCTACCGTCATACAATATAGTTTTAGCATCTTCTCTAAATCCTGCCTTTAACATGCACTCTGTAATTTCAGGTTGTGTCGCACCATCAAATACTGGTGTAGATATATGCCAACCTAAATGGCTAGCTGCCCAACCTAAATGTACTTCAAGTACTTGCCCGATATTCATACGAGAAGGTACTCCCAGTGGATTTAAGCATATTTGAAGTGGTCTACCATCTGGTAAGAATGGCATATCTTCTTCTGGTAATATTCTTGAGATAACACCCTTATTACCGTGACGTCCAGCCATTTTATCACCAACTGAAATTTTTCTTTTTTGTGCAATATAACATCTTACAAGTTCATTTACTCCTGGGTTTAATTCATCCCCATTTTCTCTTGTAAAAACTTTTATATCAACTATTATTCCAGCTTCACCATGTGGTACTCTTAATGAAGTATCTCTAACTTCCCTTGCTTTTTCTCCAAAGATTGCTCTTAATAATCTTTCCTCAGCTGTAAGTTCAGTCTCACCCTTTGGTGTTACTTTTCCAACTAGTATATCCCCTGATCTTACTTCTGCACCTATTCTTATAATCCCTCGATCATCTACATCTTTAAGCGCGTCTTCACTTACATTAGGAATGTCTCTTGTAATTTCTTCTGGTCCAAGCTTTGTATCTCTAGCCTCACATTCATACTCTTCTATATGCATAGATGTGAAAATATCTTCTCTAACCAATTCTTCAGAGATTAACATAGCATCTTCGTAATTATATCCTTCCCATGTTATGAATCCCATTCTTATATTCTTACCTAATGCGATTTCGCCTAAATCTGTAGATGGTCCATCTGCAACTACTTGATTCTTATATACAACTTCACCTGTATCTACTATAGGTCGTTGATTAATACAAGTTCCAGAGTTACTTCTCTTAAACTTTTGTAATTTATATATATCTGTTCCACCATCTGAATCTCTTTTAACTCTTATCTCACTACCTGATACATAAGTAACAACACCTGCATTTTTTGCTTTCGGTAATACTCCTGAATCTACAGCAGCTTTATACTCTATACCGGTTCCAACAATCGGTGCTTGTGGATTTAATAACGGAACAGCTTGACGTTGCATGTTTGATCCCATAAGTGCTCTTGTAGCATCATCATTTTCTAAGAACGGAATCATAGCAGTCGCTACTGAAACCATTTGTCTAGCCGATACATCTATCAAATCAACTTCAGTTGCTGGAACAACCAAAACATCTTCTAAGTGTCTTACTGTAACTCTTTTTTCTATAAAATGACCTGTTTCGTCCATTGGTTCTTTTGCTTGCGCAATCAGACATTGGTCTTCTTCATCTGCAGTAAAATATCTTATTTCTTCTGTAGCTCTTCCATTTTCTTTATCTACAATTCTATATGGTGTTTCAATAAATCCATATTCATTAACTTTTGCAAAAGTTGCTAATGAATTTATAAGTCCTATATTTGGACCTTCTGGTGTTTCTATCGGACACATTCTACCATAATGAGAATGATGAACGTCTCTAACCTCAAAACCAGCTCTTTCTCTTGAAAGACCTCCTGGTCCTAATGCTGATAATCTTCTCTTATGTGTTAATTCTGACAATGGATTTGTTTGATCCATGAATTGTGATAGCTGTGAACTACCAAAGAACTCTTTAATAGCTGCTGCTACCGGTCTTATGTTAATTAACATTTGAGGAGTTATTGATTCTTGATCTTGAATAGTCATTCTTTCCTTAACTACTCTTTCCATTCTTGATAAACCAATTCTAAATTGGTTTTGTAATAATTCTCCTACAGACCTTAATCTTCTATTACCTAAATGATCTATATCATCAACATAACCAATTCCATAAGCTAATCCTAATTCATAACTAATCGTTGCAAATATATCGTCTCTTATGATATGTTTTGGAATAAGTCTGTTAATATTTTTCTTTATTTCTTCTTTAATGCTTCCCTCATCGGAAAAATTGTCTAATATTTCTTTTAATGTAGGATAGTGAACTAATTCTTTTATCCCTAAATTTGAAACATCAAAAGAAACTTGCTTCTTTAAATCAACAAAATGATTACTTATTACTCTAATAACCTTATCTTCTACCAGTACATCAACTGATTTTATTCCTGCATTTTGAATTTGTTCAGCCATTAGTCTGCTTATTTTTTGACCTTTTTCTATCATAATCTCACCAGTTTGAGGATTTACAATATCAATAGCTACTACTTGATTAGCAATTCTTAAGCTTAATGCAAGCTTTTTATTAAATTTATATCTACCAACTCTAGATAAATCATATCTCTTTGCATCAAAAAATAATGTGTCAATTAAAGATATAGCACTATCAACAGTTGGTGGTTCACCTGGTCTTAATCTCTTATATATTTCAAGCAATGCTTCTTCCTTAGTCTTAGTATTATCTTTTTCTATAGAAGCTCTAAATCTTTCTTCTTCACCAAAGAAATCTAATAATTCTTGATCACTGCCCAACCCCATAGCTCTTGCTAAAATACTAATTGATAATTTTCTAGTTTTATCAATTCTTACATAAATAACATCATTTGAATCTGTTTCATACTCTAGCCATGCTCCTCTATTAGGGATTACAGTTGATGAATATAATTTTTTACCACTCTTATCTATAGAGTAATTATAATACACTCCCGGAGATCTTACTAATTGACTAACTATAACTCTCTCAGCACCATTAATTAAAAAGGTACCTTGTTCTGTCATTAATGGGAAATCACCCATAAATACTTCTTGTTCTTTAATTTCACCAGTTTCATTATTTTGTAATCTAATTGAAACCTTTAGTGGTGCTGCATATGTTGCATCTCTTTCTTTACACTCTTCCACAGAATACTTGATATTCTCCATATCAAGCTTATAATCTACGAATTCAAGTAATAAATTTCCTGTGAAGTTTGTGATAGGATTAATATCATCAAATACTTCATGCAACCCTTCTTTTAAAAACCATTCATACGAATCTAATTGTACCTCAATTAAATTCGGCATTTCAGTAACATCATTAACTTTACCAAAACTCATTCTTGTTCTTTTTCCAATTTGGACAGGATGTACCATGAATTTTCACCCCTTGTATAAAATAAACTAAAATAGCCAAAAGCATACTTTCCCTAAGGACTTTTGCTTTCGGACAGCGTCTTTTTATAGTATAACCATTATTCACCAGATTATACTCTTTATTTCCACTATAAACATATACTATTCCATAGTGAATAATACATTATATTATAATATCATATGCTACTCTTCTCGTCAAGAAATACTAAAAAAATATTACAAATTAATTTTATATGTCTAGCATATTCTATTAAATTTATAAAGCTATGTAAAATCCTTTTTTCTCAGCAAGCATTTTACATAGCTTTATAAATGTAATTTAAAAAGGTGCTTACAGCACCTTTTTATTTTGAATAAATTACTTAACTTCTACAGTAGCTCCAACTTCAGCTAATTTAGCTTTCATGTCTTCAGCTTCTTCTTTAGAAACAGCTTCTTTTAATGTCTTAGGAGCTCCATCAACCATTTCCTTAGCTTCTTTTAATCCTAATCCAGTTATTTCTCTAACTACTTTGATAACTTTAATCTTGTTATCTCCAGCACTTGCTAATACTACATCAAATTCAGTTTTTTCTTCAGCAGCAGCAGCTCCAGCTACAGCACCTCCAGCTACAACAGCAGCAGCAGCGCTTACTCCAAATTCTTCTTCACAAGCCTTTACTAATTCATTTAATTCTAAAACGCTCATTTCTTTTATTGCTTGAATTATATCTTCTCTTGTCATTTTAATAGCACCTCCGAAATTTTTTCTTAATTTTTATTTTTGTTTAATTATTCTGCAGATTCAGTTCCCTTACTATCAGCAATAGCACTTAATACACGTGCAAAGCTTGATATTGGAGACTTGATACTTCCAAGAAGTTTTGCAATAAGAACTTCTTTTGATGGTATTGTTGCAAGTTGTGTAATCTTATCTGCATCGTAGATTTCACCTTCAACAATACCTGCTTTTAATTCTAATTTTTTATGATCTTTAGCAAAATCATTTAGTACTCTTGCAGCTACTGTTACATCTTCATAACCAAATGCAATAGATACAGGTCCTTCTAAATATTCTACTATACCATCTAAGCCTAATTCTTTAGCTGCTAAAGTAACTAAAGTATTTTTATATACTTTATATTCAACTCCAGCTTCTCTTAAACTTTTTCTAAGAGCAGTATCTTCTTCTACGTTTAGCCCTTGATACTTACTAAGAACAACAGCTTTTGATTTTTCTAATTTTTCCTTAATTTCAGCAACCTTTGCTTCTTTAAGTTCTCTGTTTTTATTCATTACTGTAGTCCACCTCCTCACAGTTTAAAACTGCTTCTTTTATTAAAAAAGACCTTCCGCAGACAGGAAGGTCTATAATATCATCTATTATAACTAACCTAGGTGGGTAGTATATCTTTATGCTTTCGCACCCACTGTCTACGGAAAAAATATTTTCTTTTCACAACATCAAATATTATACTACTTAATCTCACTTAAGTCAATACTAATCTAAAGCTCTTGTAGGATTAATTTTTGCACTTGGTCCCATTGTACTTGAAACTGATACAGATTTTAAGTATTGTCCCTTTGCTGCTGCAGGTTTTGCTTTAACTAAAGCATCCATTAATGCAGTAAAGTTTTCTTTTAACTTTTCAGTTCCAAATGATTTCTTTCCAATTGGGCAGTGAACTATAGCTGTTTTATCAACTCTATATTCTACTTTACCAGCTTTGATTTCTTCAATAGCTTTAGCAACATCAAATGTTACTGTTCCTGATTTTGGATTTGGCATTAATCCTTTTGGTCCTAATACTCTACCAATTCTACCTACAACTCCCATCATATCTGGTGTTGCAACAACTACATCATATTCAAACCAATTTTCGCTTTGGATTTTTTGAACTAACTCGTCTGCTCCAACAAAATCAGCTCCTGCTTGTTGTGCTTCTGTAGCTTTATCACCTTTAGCAAATACAAGCACTCTAACTGTTCTACCTGTTCCATTTGGTAAAACAACTGCTCCTCTTACTTGTTGATCCGCATGTCTTGGATCTACTCCAAGTCTTACATGTAATTCAATGGTTTCATCAAAGTTTGCCTTTGCAGTTTTTAATGTAAGTTCTAATGCTTCTACTGGATTATATAATGCGCTCTTATCTATAAGCTTTGCACTTTCAATGTATCTTTTTCCCATAATTTGCCTCCTCTGTGGTATTAACGGTTTTGACCTCCCACTTATTTTTACGAATTACTCTTCAATAGTTACGCCCATACTTCTTGCTGTTCCAGCAATCATTCTCATTGCTGATTCAATACTTGCAGCATTTAAGTCTGGCATTTTAGTTTCAGCAATCTTTCTAAGTTGGTCTTGAGTTAACTTACCAACCTTTGTTTTATTAGGCACTCCAGAACCGCTTTCTAATCCTATTTCCTTCTTAATTAGAACAGCTGCTGGAGGAGTCTTTAATATAAAACTAAAAGATCTATCTTGGTAAACTGTAATAACAACTGGGATTATATACCCAGCTTGATTTGCAGTTTTTGCATTGAACTCCTTACAGAATCCCATTATGTTTACACCGTGTTGACCTAAAGCTGGACCTACAGGTGGAGCTGGTGTTGCCTTACCTGCTTGAAGTTGAAGTTTAATCATTCCAGTTACTTTCTTAGCCATTTTGTTATTCCTCCTATTACTGTGGTATATACGAACTTTTAGTTCTCCCACTTAATTAAAACTAGTTTGTATTTAAACTAATTTTTCAACTTGATTAAAGTCTAATTCAGCAAGGGTTTCCCTGCCAAACATCTCTACTAAAGCTTTCACTTTACGTTTTTCTACAATTATCTCTTGTATTGTAGCTACTGAATCTCTTAATGGTCCTGAGATAATTCTTATGCTTTCCCCTACTTCCAAATCAATATCAACTGGCATTTCTAATACACCCATCGATTCAACTTCTTCGTCAGAAAGAGGAACTGGTTTAGATCCCGGGCCAACAAACCCTGTTACGCCTCTAGTGTTTCTTACAACGTACCACGCTTCATCACCCATCAACATTTTTACTAACACATATCCAGGAAACTTTTTCTTTAATGAGACTTTTTGCTTTCCATCTTTTTCTTCAACCACTTCTTCCATAGGTACTTGTATATCATGGATTAATGCTTCAAGATTTCTATTTTCAATTGCTTTTTCTAAATTTGCCTTAACTTTATTTTCGTATCCTGAGTATGTATGAACTACATACCATCTTGCTCTATCACTCATATTCGTTAGGTGATCTTACATCACCCAAACCTCCCTTTTACTTCAATTTTAAAATCATTCCAAAGAGGTTCTTGAAAATATAATCGAATCCACCAACTAATATAGTATATATTATCGTGAATACTATAACTGCAATAAAGGCTTTCTTTGTCTCATCTTTTGAAGGCCAAGTTATTTTCTTAACCTCCATCTTAACCTCTCTAAAAAAACTAAACAAACCATTGTTTTTAATAGCTTTTTCAGTCTTTGCATTATCTTTTACTGACATATCTTCACATCCTTAATTTTAATAACTATATGTCATATCTACTGATAATTATTTTGTCTCTCTATGAAGAGTGTGCTTTTTACAGAATTTACAATACTTTTTCATTTCTAATCTATCTGGGTCATTCTTTTTGTTTTTCATTGAATCATAATTTCTTTGTTTACACTCTGTGCATGCTAAAGTTATTTTTGTTCTCATGACTGCACCTCCAGTTTTCATATATTAAACAAGAAAATTAATTTCTTGCTCTTTCCTAATTCATATCTTTTAAAATGTCACTTTTATAAAATATCATAGAATATTTAAGTTGTCAATCATCCTTTAAATAGGACTAAGTCATACAACTTAGTCCTATTGTAATTATGCTTAATCTTTTATTCTACTATACTAGTAACAACTCCAGAACCTACAGTTCTTCCACCTTCTCTGATAGCGAATCTTAATCCTTCATCCATTGCGATTGGAGTAATTAAGTCAACATTCATATCGATGTGATCTCCAGGCATTAC
>JARLHR010000037.1 GCA_031292145.1 Clostridium sp.
GGAGAAGATTACATAATAAATTTGTTGATCCACCGAAATAAATAACATATTGCGTTCCAGTTTCTCTGGAATTTTGATGGATGATTCTAAGACAACTTATTGTCAGGAATCATTACCATCAAAATTCCAATGAAACACTCCACACAATATGTTACTTATTTCTACTGCAGCAATTCACTTAAATTTAGATAATTTTCTTAGTTATTTCAACTATAAGAACTGTACTTATAACTTGAATTATTATGAAATCATAATAAATTTTGGGTATATATCTACACTAGAAATCAAATACATTTGTGTGTAGCAGGCATTTGAAAATTTCGATGCTAAAAGCACTTGATGGGAGCTTGTTCAACATTAGCTTGTCACACTGAAAGTTGGAGCAAGCCAATGTTGATGCAAGCTTCCATTTAGTGCTTTCAGCGAAATTTTCATAGTCCTGCGTAACACAAATGTATTTGATTTCGGTAGATTATCGCATAAGTTTAGAATATGTGCTGGATATCTATAAGTTTATCATATAGTTTAGGATCGATATTCAATAGAAGATGTATTAAATAACATATTTCATCATCAGATATTTCTAGTTTATATTTAGCATTTATAAAGCTTAAACTTTCTTTTATCATATTATATAAATTAATATTTTCAATTATATAAGTATCTCTGTCTGGATAAACAGCAGGAGAATCCTCATTTCTTAATTTTCCTACAACAAAGGATAAATGAAGAATTATACCAGTCTTATTTTCATCTGATATTTTTATGGAAAGTTTATTTTCTATTGAATTTAAAAAAATAGTTACATCATTATATAATGTAGTACCATCTATATTATGGATATTTTCCTCTATTATTTTAGGTATATTAAGCATAGTAGTTTTTGTATCTATGATAGTTTGCAATTCGTTTAATATATTCATATTAAAAACGTCATACATAGTGAACTGTTTTATCGGAGAATTTACAGGGAAAGAAGAAACTATGAATAATATTTCATTTTCCTTTTGAAGATTAAGTATTTTTTGCTTAAAGTAATTTTTATCTAAACAATTTAGGCAAACAATTTCAAAATAGTCTTTATCTATTCTAAGATTACTAAGCAAGAAATTTTTAATTGCAATGGCAGCGCCTTCGCCTGTTAAACATGCAGTTACTATTAAAATTTTATCTGAACTATCGGTTGCATCGCTTACGTTTTTATGCATTTCTACATAGGAATTAACCATAAGCACAGCATTGTAAATTTCTTCTAAAGATGAACCAATCAATGCTTTTCTTGTAGCTTCTAACACATGTAAAGTTGATACAAGGGATATTACTTTAATATTAACATTTAAATCCTTTTTTATAGTATCTGCAAAAGTTGTTAAAGAACCCATATCAACTAATAAAATATAACCGGCTGAAGTTGGATTATCTTGAATTGACTGCTTTAGTTGTTCCAGCACTCTTGATGGTGCAACATCAATAGGTGCATTTATTGGAATTACATAATTTTCACCTAGAAGGCTGCTTGAAACATCAGCCATTGAAGTTGCAGTAGATTCACCATGAGCAATGAGTATAACTTTTACTTTATCTTTAGATATAGAATTAAAAGTATTATCAGGTATTAAAAATAAAGTCAAATAGCCTGCTTCATCTATTGGAATTGATTTGTTAATGTGATTTTCAAGAATCTGTTTGATTTCAATAGCTATATTAAACTCTAAGGGATAAAGTTCCTTTATTTTATTTAAATTAGTATTAATAATTATTTTATCGTTATTAATCCTATTTACTAGTGTATTTATATGCAAGGCAAATGCTGTGTAGAGATTATTATCAAATTTTATATTACATCGTTGGCTTATAAAAGATATTATTTTATCAAAACAGTTCAATATATCTTCATCAATAATAGTTAACAAATTCTTTTTATTTGCTTCTTCAGATACTTCTGAATTATTTTTATTAAAATGCTTTGCAATATCTTTTTCAAGAATATTTTCAATATCAATATCAGAAATATCTAATGATTTCAATTTTTCAAGTTTACTTTCTATGAAATTATAAATAGTATTATCACCATTATTAAATATAGTATTTGTGTTCTCATTGGAACCATTAAATCTAAAATACTCAATTTCTTCGCTCATTAATTTATTCCATAAAACACGATGTTCTTTTTCTTTATATAGGCCTTCTTTAATATAAGTAGGTAACATTTTGCTGTGAATTCGTACATCATTCTTTTGGTTTGTTAAAAACTCAGAATATGCTTTTGCACAAAGAAGTTGAACATCGCTTTTTAACTGTCCTATATTATTGGGACAATCATAAGAGAGCAGCGCTCTAAGTGAATTCAATGATACATATATTTCTTTATTTAAACGAATGCTTTCATATTTAAAGAAACTTTTAATTAAATACAGCCTTTCATCTAATGTTCTATCTTTAAGAGAAGGAATATTAATTACAAGTGGAATTCTTCTAGTAAAAGTGTTTAATAAAGCAGAATTAGGATCTTCTGTTGTAGCTGATATTATTAAAACATCAGATTTTCTTATTTCAGAATCGCCAATTCTTCTGAAGGTTCCAGTATCTAAAAATATAAAAAGGGCCTCTTGTCCTTCAGGAGGAAGTCTATGAATTTCATCTAGGAATAAGATTCCATCATTAGCTTGTTCTATTAAACCAGTCTTGTCAGCGTCAGCGCCTGTATATGCACCCTTTTTTACTCCAAAAAGTTGTGAAGTAAGCAATTGTGGGTTGCTGCTGTAATCTGCACAGTTAAACACAATAAATGGAGAGTTTTCAGGCTTTACTTTCATGTCTAAAGCATAATTATGCATTAAGGAGGCAAACATAGATTTACCTACACCAGTGCTGCCTAAGATTAAACAATTCATGCCCTTAGGTGGGTATAGAATAGCAGCTTTAGCTTGTTCTACAGAATCTTTAAGTGAAATATTATTTTTAGCTAGTAACTCTAACTGAGATTCAGTATGAACGTTTTCATTGTTTGAAATAAAATATAATACAGGTCTGCTGGATGATTTATATAATTTTCCTTCTTTGCATAGCTCATTTAATTCGTGGCTCACATTTGCTCTGGTCATATCAACTAAGGAAGCTAGTGTTTTAGTATCTATACCATCTTGAATATTTAACTCAAAAAATTTTTTATAAATCAAATCCTTTTTAGCCATTATTATTCTCCTAACATAGGTGTTTTGAAATTTGTTGTAATAAAATTGTAGATTTCATCTCAATATACTGAGATGATAGCATACGTAAATTAAAATTGTCAAACGATATAGTGTTTGAATAACTCAATTATGAATTTAAAACACTAAAAAATAAGTTCCAAACACTACTAAAACTGTATAAACAGTAAAATTAATTATAAAAAAGATAAAAGTGTTTTTGAAATAATATATCAATAAAAACATATTAACTATAAAGGCTTTACGTTTGTTGTAATTAGACATAACATTTGGAGTGGAAATACATTTATTAGTGTTTGGCATGGATGTTGCTTTATATAATAGCATAAAGCATAAATTGGAGGAATGTAAATGGAACAATTAGAAATGGCAATTATGAACATTATAATAAACGCAGGAGATTGCAAAAATCATGCTTATATGGCTCTTAATCTTGTAAATGAAGGCAAGTATGACGAAGCTGATCAGGAAATTAAATTAGCTAATGATGCATTGGCTAAAGCACATGATTCGCAAACAGAAATGCTTCAAAAGGAAGCTGCTGGCGAAAAAATAGAATTATCAGTGTTATTTGTTCATGCACAAGATCATTTAATGACAGCTATAACAGAAAAAAATTTAATAGAACAAATTATGGAGTTGAGAAAAGTAGTAAATACTTTAATGAAATAATCCACTTGAACCAGTTAAAAAACATATACATTTATTGTAGGCCATGGAATAAGGGGTATTATAAATCAATATGATATTCTTTGTAGATATTCAAAATTAAGTAAAATATTTAAGGAGGAAAAATATTATGATAACAATTAAATTATTTTGTGCTTCAGGGATGTCAACTAGTGTATTAGTTAATAAGATGAAAGAAGCAGCTAAAGCTAAAGGGGTAGATGCTGAAATTATAGCTTTTCCAGAAGCTCAAATGGACAGGCATTTAGATAGTATGGATGTTGCACTGCTTGGGCCACAAGTTGCATACACTTTGAGTAAAGCAAAGAAACTTTGTGAACCACATGGAATTCCAGTAGAAGTAATACCAATGGTTGATTATGGAATGATGAATGGAGCTAAAGTTTTAGATTTAGCACTAAAATTAATTAAGAAATAATAACATTAAATCAATTGGATTGGCAAAGAAAAAGTTTTTAAATTAAAAAATTATTAATCATTATACAGAGATAATAATAGCAAATTTTTATTTGTAATTATTCATATCATAATTTAACTACAAGGGGGAAAGATATCATGTCAATAAATCAAACGTTGAATGAAAAAGTAGTACCAGTGGTAATGAAATTCGTCAATCTGAAAGGTGTTCAAGCGCTAAAGGATGGTATGCTATTTACTTTACCATTAAATATCATTGGATCTATTTTCTTGTTAATTGCTTGCTTTCCGGTAAAAGCATTTACAGATTTCATGGCTGCAACTTTTGGAGCTGGGTGGAATGATCCGTTATTTAAATTACAACACTCTACAATGGGTATTATGGCAATAGTAGCAGTTATAGGTATGGCTTATGTCTACTGTAAAAATGAAGGGGTTGAACCTTTTTCACCAGCAGTAATTGCTTTAAGTGTATTTTTAACTGTTACGAATGAATATGTTATGTTTAAACAAACACCAGATGCAACTCCAGTTCAAGTTAGTGGAGTTATCCCACAAGACTGGATTGGTGGTTCAGGTATGATTACAGCAATCATAGTAAGTTTAGTTGTTTCATATGTTTATTGTGCAATGGTAAAGAGAAATATTGGAATCAAAATGCCAGAAGGTGTTCCTCAAGGTGTTGTTAATGCATTTTCAGCTTTAGTTCCAGCTACTGTTATATTTATAGGAGCAACTGCTGTATATGCAATATGTAAGTTTGGATTTAATACTTCTTTTGTAGAAATTATTTATAAAGTAGTTCAAACACCATTACAAGCTGCATCAGATTCTTTACCAGGAGCTATACTTATTGCTTTTGCTGTTCCATTCTTATGGTTCTTTGGAATCCATGGAGGTATGACAGTAGGAGGTATGGTAGGTGCATTATTAACTGCTAATACTGCAGCTAACGCTAAGTTACAAGCAGCAGGAACTTTAGATCTTGCTCATGGTGCTCATATAGTAACTCAACAATTCTATGATAACTTTATTAATTTAACAGGTAGTGGTCAAACACTTGGATTTACAATAGCATTGGTTTTATTTGCAAAATCTGCTCAATATAAACAATTGGGAAGGTTAGCACTTCCAGCTAATTTATTCAATATTAATGAACCAATATTATTTGGTGTCCCAGTAGTAATGAACCCAATCATGGGTGTACCATTTATACTTGTACCAGTGGTAAATGCAATATTACTTTATTTTGCAATTGCAACACAAATACTTGCACCAATGGGTGGAGCATTACCACCTTGGACAGTGCCAACTATATTCTCAGGTTTAATAATTGGTGGTCCTAGCTATGCTTTTGCACAATTTGTATTCTTAATAACTTCTACCTTAATTTACTTACCGTTCTTTAAGAAAATAGATTCTATGGCTTTTGCAAATGAGTTAGCTGCAGCAAAAGAAAGTGGAGAAGGTGTACACGTTTAATTAAATTTAATTAGCCCTTTTATTAACAATTTAAATATATCAAAGCTACAATTTTCATTAATTAGTATTGAACCTCAATATGTGCACTTTGGTGTGGATATTGAGGTTCTCTCATTATACTTCGAAATATAAACTTTGAATATTCACTTTTCGATTACCACGTATAACTTGTCACTATTTTTATCAATTATCATCAATTTACCCAAAAGTATTATCTACAAGTAATGAGGCGCAATCAAAAAAATAATGGACCAGTATGCTTATTTATTATTTTTTTGATTGTTTTTAAATTTAATGTTTATTCTGCAACTGTACTGTAACGTAGCTGATATTATTAAATGTTGTTTGGATACTTCTTAAGTGGTAAAATATATGTGTTTGAATAAAAGGAAAAATATACGAGGTGATAAAGTATGAATAAGCCTATGGTAACTGTTTTAATGTCAGTATATAATGGAGAAAAATTTCTTGAAGAAGCAATAGAAAGTATATTAAATCAGACTTTTAGTGATTTTGAGTTTTTAATAATAAATGATGGATCTACAGATAACAGTGTTAAAATAATTGAATCTTTTGAAGATTCACGTATAAGGTTAATTAATAATGAAAAAAATCTAAAATTAATTGCTTCATTAAATAAAGGAGTATCCCTTGCTAAAGGTAAATACATAGCAAGAATGGATTGTGATGATATATCAATGCCAGATAGATTAGAAAAAGAAGTGAAGTTTTTAGAAAGTAATCAGGAATATGGGCTAGTAGGAACTTGGTATACTGTAATAGATGGTGAAGGAGTAGAAAAGTATAATAGGAGCTATCCATCAAATAATGAGTTGATTAAATTATTTTTATCATTAAATTGTCCATTAGCTCATGGAAGTATAATGGGTAAAACTGAACTATTTAAACAAAACGCATATGGAAGTAAAGAACATTATGCAGTGGAGGATTATGAATTATGGGTACGAATGGCTAAGACAACTAAAATTCATAATATTCCAGAATATTTATTTAAGTACAGAATATATGGTGAAAGTTTTTCTGATAGTAAAACACAATTAATGTATGATCAAACATTAGAGATGAGTAAGAAGTTATATATAAAAAATAAAAATCAATATAAAGAGTTAATAAAGAAGCAAATATTAGAAGATGCATATAAAGAAGAAAAAGAGGAAGCTGTAGTTTACATAAATCAATGGCTAAAAAGTTTTGCAAAAAGATTTTTATATGTGCATGAATTTGGCTATGCCTTAAGGCTATATATTAAACATATAAAGACAAATGGCTTTAAAGCATGAAAGGAACACAAGTAATGAATTATAACAGTAGTACAAATAACAAAGGTGATTATGAAGAGTTAGATTTAAGAGATGCTCAAATGTTAATGGCAGATATTTTAAAAGCTGTGCATGAACTATGTGAAAAACATGAAATAAAGTATTTTTTAGATGCAGGAACTTTAATTGGAGCAGTTAGACATAAGGGTTTTATTCCATGGGATGATGATGTTGATATTGGAATGCTAAGGGAGGACTTTAATAAGTTTTTAGAGGTAGCTAAAGAAGAACTTCCAAAGCATTTATTTTTGCAAACTTTTAAAACTGATGAATATTATGATGTTTATCCTACACCATGTAAAGTTAGGCATAATAATACTATCTTTTTAGAAGAAGGTGCAAAAGAAAATTATAAAATGCATAATGGTATTTTTATTGATGTATTTCCCTATGATAGTTTACCAAAGTACAACTTTATATATAAGATACAGCGTGCAATAAGCTATAATATCTTGAAAAGCTTTAAAAGGATTAGGGATATACCAGAAAAGTTAAGTATTAAGAATAAAATGACTTTTGCGTTTTACAGATTTGTAGTAAAAATGTTTCCTAACAAGAGGAGATTGAAATTATTTGATTTTTTAATTAGCTGGAATGATTTAAACTCAGACTATATGGGATATGGTGTGGATACTTATTGGAGCGAGTATGTTTATAAAAAATCTGATTACTTTGAGTTAACCAAATTAGAATTTGAAGGGCAATATTTTTATGCTCCTAAAAATTATGATGCCATCTTAACTCAATTATATGGTGATTATATGACAATGCCAAAGGAAGAAGATAGGGTATGGCATGCGAAGGAGATAAAAAAATTAAAAATATGAAATTTTACTTAAGAAAATGACTAATTATTGCATATAGCAGACAATATGGGTATAATTCAAAGAGAATATATATTAAGTTAGTAAAGGTAGTGAATAATGTTGGTAAATGTGTCTATAATTACTCCTGTTTATAAAGTAGAGAGATGCATTGAAAGGGCAATAAATTCAATTATAAATCAGAGTTCTAAAGATTTTGAACTCTTGCTTATAGATGATGGTTCTAAGGATAAAAGTATTGAAATAGCAGAAAATTTACTTATAGATTCAGATGTAAATTATAGAATTATAACTCAAGAAAATAAAGGAGTCAGTGCTGCAAGAAATACAGGTATATGTGAAGCAAATGGAGAGTATATTTGTTTCTTGGATTCGGATGATTATATTAATAAGGATTATATTAAACTTATGTATGAGAAAGCTGCAACCTTCAAGTATGATTTAGTTTTTTGTGATTATGTGCAAGTTGATTCTAAAGATAATGTATTAGTTGAAAGCACAACGAGGTTTTTAGATTATGATATAAGTGGAAGGGAAGGCGCATTAAAACAATTAAATTGTGATATTACTATTGGAATGGGAAGTGCATTATATAGAACTTCAATAATAAAGCAAAATAAAATATTTTTTGATAGTAATAGAAAATATGCTGAAGATGTTGTTTTTACAGTTAAAGCATTACTTGAGATGAAAAGAATTATTTCTCTTAATAAAGCATTAATGTATTATGTAAGATGGGATTCATCAGTTACTAATTCAGTTTCTTTAAGACATCTTGATTGCTATTATTCATATGTTGAGTTATTACAATATCTAGATTCTAAAGGTAACTTTACAGAAATAAAGAAGTTTTTAAATGAATATAAAATTCCTTATGCAATATCTCATATTTTTTCTGTTTTATCAAGAGATAAAAATTTTCATGAGGTGCTTTTTGATTTCTTAAAGAAAGAGGATGTTAGAAAATATTTAAAAGGTTATAAAATGCAAAAAATTAATAAAAATTATATTAGGTATTTAGTTCAATGCAAGGGGATATTGTATTTTCCTAATATTCTATTAAAAGTTTTTAGTAAGAGAGTTTAATGTTTTAGTAAAAAAATTTCCAGATTGGAGGAAAATTGAGTTGAGAAGCTGGAAAACATTAATAGTTATGATAATTGATTTGTTTATGGTTAATATGGCATACCTTTTTTCCATAAATATAACGAACAGTGGTGATTTTACACAAATTGCAAAGATATATACTCATGATTGCATAGCATTAAGTTTAATTTATTTAGTATGTTTTTACTTATTTAAAATGTATGAAAGTTTATGGCATTTAACTGGTACGGATGAATTTTTATTAGGTGTTGGGGGAAATATTTTAGCAGGTATCTTATCAATTGGATATACAAGAATACTTGGAAATACTATTCCTTTAAATGTTTCAGTGGTAGGGATACTTTTAAGCATTTTCTTTGTATTAGGATATAGGATTCTATACAGAGTTTATAGAAGAACTCTTTTGTACATACCGTTTAAGTATTCATCAGACCAAAGAAGAGTAATGATAGTTGGAGCAGGTTCAGCAGGAACTATGATTATCAATGAGATGATGGCAAGAAGAGAGCTTAAGTATAATCCTATAGTTCTTATAGATGATGATAAAAATAAGCTTGGAAAAAGGATATCAGGAGTTAAAATAGAAGGAAATAGATATGATATACCATACATTGTGGGAGAACAGGAAATTGATTTGATTGTAATTGCAATTCCCTCTCTTGATGCAAAAAATAAAGCGGAAATAATTGAAATTTGTAAGAATACTAATTGTAAATTGCAAATAATACCTGGAATGTATGAAATATTAAGCGGGGATGCCACAGTAAGCAAGATTAAAGATGTGGATTTGGAGGACTTACTTGGAAGAGATCCTATCCAATTGGACAATAAGGGTATTTCTGATTATATTGAAGGAAAAACTATTTTAGTTACTGGTGGTGGTGGCTCAATAGGTTCAGAACTTTGTAGACAAATAGCTATATATAATCCAAAGAGACTCATAATATTTGATATTTATGAGAATAATGTTTATGACATTCAAAATGAGCTTAGAGAAGATTTTCCTGATATGAATCTTAATGTACTAATTGGTTCTGTAAGGGATAGAAAAAGGCTACATGAAATATTTACTAAATATAAAATAAATGTTGTATTCCATGCAGCAGCTCATAAGCATGTGCCTTTAATGGAAGATAGCCCAAAGGAAGCTATTAAAAACAATGTATTTGGAACATTAAATTTAGCATTAGAAGCAAGTGCAGCTAATGTAGAAAGATTTGTTATGATTTCAACGGATAAGGCTGTTAATCCAACTAATATCATGGGAGCAACAAAGAGATTGTGTGAAATGATTATTCAAGCTATGGATAAGCAATCTAAAACAGAATTTGTTGCAGTTAGATTTGGTAATGTTCTTGGAAGTAATGGATCAGTAATACCATTATTTAAAAGACAAATTGCTCATGGAGGTCCAGTAACTTTAACTCATAAGAAAATTATCAGATATTTTATGCTGATTCCAGAAGCTGCCCAATTAGTACTTCAAGCAGGAGCCTTTGCTAAGGGTGGAGAAATATTTGTATTAGACATGGGAAAACCAGTTAAAATTTATGATTTAGCATGTGATTTAATTAGACTTTCAGGTCTTGAACCTAATAAAGATATAAAAATAGTAGTTACAGGACTTAGACCAGGAGAAAAGTTATATGAAGAACTTTTAATGAGCGAAGAAGGTCTGGAAGATACTGTTCATAAAAAGATATATGTAGGCAAGCCAACTTTTGAAAATATGGAAACTTTAAAGCAAAAGCTTGAACAACTACAAAATTTATTGGAACTAAATGATATTGCAGAAATTAAACATCAAATGCAAAAAATAGTACCAACATATCACTATAAAAATGAAGATGAAGTAGCTGCAGAAAATGCAGATAAGGAGTAATTATGGTTAAAGAAGATGCAATCAGAAATGTGTTTCTAGCAATTATATTTGCTATCAGCGGATTTTTTGGAATAGCAAATGGTAGTTATTTAATAGCTCCAATGTATATACTGACGGTAGCAGTGGTAGTGTTATTTGTACTTAGAGATAAGGATTTATATAATATGCTTTATGCAGTACTTTTGGTATCTGTATTTTATGATTACGCGCTGTATGTTCCAAAGATGGAAAATGTATATATGTTTCATATAGTTTTAGGATTTTTTACACTTTTAACACTATATAAGGTATTTAAAGATAAAGATATTTTAATGAAATTAGATAAAAAAGTATTGATAATATATGCAATTTGGTTTATTTATATGTGTGTTAGCGTAGTATGGGCATTAAATAAGAGCTTATCAATAAAATACATCGCTATATATTTAATGATGTTTGCATTTATTATTAATATGATGATTTATAATATAAATAAAGAAAGAATTAAAAAGACTATAAATATTTTATTATTTTTAATTTCTATGATAATTGTTATTGGATCTATAGAAGTACTTTTAGGTCAGCAGTTGCCTATAAAGCATTATTATGACAGTTTTAAAGAAAGTCTAGCGCCAATTTCACTTAATACTATAGAAGCTTGGCCAATAGTATTTTCATTTAATACAAATAACTTAGCAGCTGCAATAGCAATATTACTTCCAATTTGTTTTTACTCTATATACAAATTTGATAAAATAATATTTAAAATATGGTTTACATTAGTATCGTGTTTAGGATTTTCACTAGTTGTTATTACAACTTCAAGAACAGGTTCGTTAGCAACACTTTTAGGATTCGTTGTATATATAATTTATTCAATAATTAATTATAAAAAATTAGGAATAAAACAAATTATTTTTCCATTGATAATATTATTTGGATTTGTTTTAGCATATAGATTTAGCTATATGGTTGTTAAAATAAAACCAGTAAATAATACACAAGTTGAGAAATATAATGGACTTTCAAATAAAATGCAGTCACTAGAAGGCATGGAGGAAATAGAAGTAGGTGGGAAAGGCTCTATAAATGTTAGAGGAACTATTATTAAAGATGTTTTAAATGGAGTTATAATAAAAGAGAAAAAATTACTTGGATATGGGGTAGGTAACGTAGAACAATTTATAAAAAATCAAGGAAACACTGAAACGGTATATAGTCCTCATTGTTATCCAATTGAAATTTTAGGTGACTTTGGATTACCAGGTATAGCATTGTTTGGAGTTTATTATTTATACTTGCTTATTGGCAATTTGATGTTAGGAATAAAGAAAAAAAGTATTATGTGTTTTGCTGCAGTTGCAGGGTTAATAGCCTTTGCGCCAGCAAGTTTTGGTCCAAGTTCTATAACTTATGTATTTTCATATTGGATTCTCATAGGTTTTTCAGTATCATGTATGCAGGTTTATAGAAATGAAGATAATGAATATAGAAAAACTTCGTCAATGAAAGAATATAAAATAAGTTAGTTATTAAAGAAGATATTTACAGTAGAGCACAAGAATAGGAAAACACCATTAATATTACAGTTAAATTTACTGATGGAAGTAAGTCATAAAAGAAAGTAGAACTTACAATGAATGGTGATGATTTGTATCTTGTTAAAAATAATTATAGAGATAAACAAATTATATATTATTGTTAATTACTGTACCTTAATTAGTAACTAAACTAGAAATAAGTAGCATATTGTGTGGAGTGTTTCATTGGAAATTTGATGGTAATGATTCTTGACTAGAAGTTGTTCCAAAATGCTTGTTCAACGCCTGTCGTTGAGGCAAGCATTTTGGGTGCAACTTCTAGCCATAGAATCATCCATCAAAAGTCCTAGAAACCGGAACACAATATGCTACTTATTTCGGTAAGTTATTGATTAAGTCTAGTTTCTGCGTTGGGCATCTATAGGTAATCTTCGATGATTTGCGTAATTATTGAAGAAGTATCTCCATTTCCAAAAGCAGAAGCAGGAGTGCCTGTTGGATTAAAGTTTTCTAAGGCATCCATAATTTTATTAGAATCACTGCCAACTATAACGTTCCAACCATTATCAACAGTTTCAACCCATTCAGTTTCATCTCTCATAGTTATACATGGTTTATTTAAGAAGTAAGCTTCCTTTTGAACTCCACCACTATCTGTAACTATTTTTTGTGAGTTTTCTTGCAATGAAAGCATATCTAAATATCCTACAGGTTCTATAATTCTAATGTTTTCTCCAACATGTAAATTGTATTCTTCAATAAATTTTTTAGTTCTTGGATGAAGAGGAAGTACTATTTTCTTTCCAGAATCGCTTAAAGCTTTAATTATTGAAGTTAATCTTTTAATACTGTTTGTATTTTCAGCACGATGTATTGTTGAAAGTATATAGCTATTTGGGGCTAAATTTAATTTTTCAAGAATATCTGATACTTCTTTAGCTCTTTCTTTAAAAAGATTTACAGCGTCATACATTACATCACCAACATTATGAACACCTTTTGTTATATTTTCATTTTTTAAATTATTTACTGCTGTCAAGGTAGGGGTAAACAATAAATCAGATATATGATCTGTTAATATTCTATTTTGCTCTTCAGGCATAGCTTTATTAAAACTTCTAAGTCCTGCTTCAACATGAGCTACAGGTATTAGCAATTTACTAGCACAAAGACTTCCAGCAAGGGTTGAGTTTGTATCACCATAAACTAAAACCATATCTGGCTTTTCCTTTAAATATATTGCCTCAAGAGCTATTAACATGCTTCCAGTTTGGTGCCCGTGATTTGATGAACCAATACTTAAGTTATAATCAGGTTTTGGAATTCCAAGCTCTTCAAAAAATATATCAGACATATTATTATCATAATGTTGTCCAGTATGTACTAAAATTTCACTATTTCCATTTCTTCTAATTTTATTTGATACTGTTGCAGCTTTTATAAACTGTGGTCTAGCACCTATAACAGTTAGTACTTTCATGTACTATTCCTCCTTAAATTTCAAAAGTTTATTTCAATATAAATTTATTACTTACTTTATTAGCTAACTTATTTAGCTAAAACACAGTATTATTTTAGCATATTATATATATTAATCATACACTTATAAATGAATAATGAAGGATGAGAGGGGAAATTACTTTGTAATTTCTGCTGATTTCTTTCATGCACCTAAAAAAGTGTTACTTAATGAGTTTTAAAATCATTAAGTAACACTAAATTTAATACAGATTAAAGAATAACTACAAATTAATGGTTGTAGGCTTATTTAAGCATTTCGTCTATACTAATGCTTAAGCCATCAAATACTTTACTAACATATGATTCATTTATTGATGGTTTAAAGACATCATCTTCTAAATTATATTGTATCAGCTCACCAGTTTGTTCAACTATTACATATTCTAAAACACCATATTTTTGATAAATGTGAAGCTTGGTTATATAATCATGTCCAGAATAGTTTGGAGAAACTACTTCGAATATCAGTCTTGGAGGTGATATGAAACTTTCACCATTTTTTTTAGCATCATCACACATTACAAAAACATCAGGAAATACATTTATTGTATCTTGTTCATTATGAAATTTTAATTCTATTTGTTCAGTATATATTTTACACTTACTATTATTAAAATAAGTCATCAATTTAAATTGTATATTATTAACTATTTCATTATGTTTTACAGAAGTTTTAGAATGAAGTATTACATCTCCATTAATAAATTCTATATTGTATTTATATTTATATTGAAGTTTTTCATATTCATCTATAGTGAAAAGTTTATCTTTTTCTAAATGCATTGTACAAAACTCCTTTTTTACTTATTATTTAACACTTCTTTAATAAATCTTGGAAATAGATATATTGGTATTGTAATTGTTTTTTCTTTAATTCCACCATAAGTATTACCTTTGCAATAAATGGCTTTATTTATTTTTCCATCATTTAATTCTTTAGTTATACTTTTATCAGAATTGTTTCCAGCTTTAACTTCTATACCGTAAAGTTCTTTAGTGAATTTATTTAAATATACAAAATCAATATCTCCACCCTTATAACTTGCGAAACTAGGAAATCTTAATTTATCATAATTAATACAGTTAAATACAAAATGTTCACATACTAACCCATTGACTCCACCATCAGTTACCTTTAATTTATTACATAATGTTCGAAATAAACCTAAATCATTAAAATACATGCGTTGATTACTTTTGAAGTTATTATAATCCAGATTTATCACTTTATTACAAAATTTAATTATTCCTGATTTAAAAATCCAATTTAACGCACTGTTAACGCTAGCTTTACCTATATTACTTGAATAGTCTTTATATAAATTTTTCTTTAACTCTTCACTTAATGAATCTTCTGTTAGACCATCCTTTTCATTAAGCATAATACTTGTTATAATTACAAAGCTTTGTTGTAAGACTTCTAAATTCATTATACTATCGGAGATATAACTAAATGATTCTTCACAAAATCTATTCAATATATCCTCAATGGTGTATTCAATTTGGTCTATATTTCCAACTAAATATTCTATAATTGCTCTTGGGTATCCACCAATTTTTATATATTCATTGAACTTTCCAGAAATTAAATCATAGTCAGCTTTATTTGACTTTCCATAAAAATCAAGGGAATTATATAATTCTCTTAAATTAAAGATTCCTAAATATTCTTCAAATGATATTGGGCTCATAGTTATATCAATCATATCACCCATTGAAATCCAAAAACGCTTATCTCCGAGTACTCTGCCTAAATAGCTTCCTGTTATTATAAAATTTGTTTTTACATCTCTAGCGAATTGTCTTATCATACTAAATATCTCTGGGCTTTCTTGAATTTCATCTATGATTACTAAGCACTCGGAAGAATCTTCAAATTTACGAGAGAACCTTCTAAATAGTTCATTTATTCGGTTAATATCACTTCTTTCCAATGTCGCATATATTCATAGATATCTCTATTTATATCTATATTTTTATTTATATCTGCCATTTTAATACCTCCACATTTGAATCTTATTTATATTATACATTAGAAGTAATTTAAATTCATAAATGTATTTAAATTTAGTTAGTATTTAAGAGCAAAATCGCAGATTTTGAGCTTCACTTTCCCGAGTCGCATCCGCTCCTGGATAAGTTCACACATCAAAATCGTAGATTTTGGTGTTCAATTATGTTATAATCTATGAAGTTAATTAGCATTATATTGTAAAAAAGGAGCAAATTAAGATGAATATCTTACTTATAAATCACTATGCGGGGTCTGATTATCATGGGATGGAATTTAGACCTTATTATATGGCGAGAGAATGGGTGAATATGGGGCACAATGTAACTATTCTTGCTGCTGACTTTTCTCATTTGAGAAAGAAAAATCCTGATGTGCAACAAGATTTTCAAGAAGAAAAAATAGATGGAATTACATATGTATGGGTTAAAACTCCAGAATATCATGGGAATGGTGTTGGAAGAATAAAAAATATATCAACGTTTATGTATAAATTGAGAATGAATTATAAAAAAATTTCAGATAAATATAAACCAAATGCAGTTATAGCATCTTCAACTTATCCTTTAGATATATATCCAGCTCATAGGATTGCAAAGAGATCTAATGGTAAGCTTTTCTTTGAAATACATGATTTATGGCCATTAACACCTATGGAAATAGGAGGATATTCTAAGAATAATCCTGCTATAGTAATACTTCAAAGAGCAGAAGATTTTGCATTTAAAAATTGTGATAAGATAATTTCAATTTTACCAAATGCAGATAAGCATATGAATGATAGAGGATTTAGTACACATAACTATGTGCATGTTCCGAATGGAATAATTGTTGGAGAAAAGAAAAATGCTCCTATGGAAAAGACTATTGAAAGATTACAGGAATTAAAAAAACAAGGTTATTTTTTAGTAGGATATACAGGAAATCATTCACCAGCAAATGTACTAGATACAATGATAGATGCGGCTAAGATTACAACTGATGAAAAAGTTAAATATATAATGGTTGGAAACGGAAATGTAAAAAATCAATTAATACAATATGCAAAAACAAATAACGTAACGAATGTGGAATTTTTGGATCCAGTTTTAAAAGATAATATGGATAATGTATTGCAATTGCTTGACATATGTTATATCGGCTTGAAAAAGCAAAACTTATTCAATTACGGAGTAAGTCCAAATAAATTATTTGATTATATGATGGCGGCAAGGCCGGTAATTTATGCCGTAGAGGCTTCAAATGATCCAGTGAAAGAGTCTAATTGTGGTATTACAGTTCCAGCTGAAAATGCAGAAGCAGTAGTTAATGCAGTTATGAAAATTAAAGGTTTAAGTGAAGATGAAAAAAATAAGCTGGGGCAAAGTGGAAAAGAGTATGTGTTAAAAAATCATACCTATCATGGATTAGCTGAGAAATTCCTAAATGCTTTGAAATAAATTAAATTTTTATGAATAAATGTAAGTTGATTAAAATGTTGTAAAATAGGTTATATAAAATAATGTAAATAAATTTTTAGGAGTAGATATATGAATAAGTTTAACAAAATAGTTAAAAGAATATTTGATTTAATATGCTCTACTTTAGGGCTTATAGTTTTAAGTCCAGTTTTGATTATAATTGCAATAAGAATAAAGACAGGTTCTGATGGGCCAGTATTTTTTAAGCAAATAAGAGTTGGTGAAAATAATAAAGAATTTGAAATTCTTAAATTTAGAACTATGGTTGTAGATGCCGAAAAATTAGGAAGGCAAATAACCGTAGGAAACGATAGCAGGATCACTAAAATAGGTGCATTTTTAAGAAAATATAAGCTAGATGAGTTACCACAACTGATAAACGTATTTAAAGGCGAAATGAGTCTTGTTGGCCCAAGACCAGAAGTACCAAGATATGTTAAACTATATAATGAAGAGCAAAAAAAAGTCTTGGAAGTTAAGCCGGGAATAACTGACCTAGCATCTATTAGATACAGAGATGAAAATGATCTGCTAGGAGAAGCGGAAAATCCAGATGAGTTTTATATAAATATAATTATGCCAGATAAGTTAGCTTTAAATTTGGAATACATAAATAAAAACAATGTGTTTTTTGATATTTATATAATTTTTAAAACAATAATAAAATGCATTTAATTCAGTTAACTAAGAGGAGAGGGTTGAAAAACATTATGAAAAAATTAAAATTTGCTATTATCGGGTGTGGAAGAATTTCTTATAAGCATGTTGAAGCTTTAGTAAAAAATAATGAAGAAGCAGAATTAGTTGCAACTTGTGATGTGATTTTAGAAAAGGCTGAAGCAAAGAAGAAAGAATACATAGAAAAGGCTGGAGCAGCAGAAAACTCAGTTCATGCATATGCAGATTATAAGGAAATGTTAGAAAAAGAAGATATAGATGTGGTTACAATAGCTACTGAAAGTGGATATCATGCAGAAATTGCTATTTATTCTATGAAAAAAGGAGCAAGTGCTTTAGTTGAAAAACCAATGGCTATGTCTATTGAAGATGCAAATGAAATGATTAAAGTAGCAAAAGAAAACAATGTTAAACTCGGAGTTTGTCATCAAAATAGATTCAATAAACCGATACAAAAGTTAAGAGAAGCAGTGGAAGAAAATAAATTTGGAAGATTGATTAATGGTACAGCAAGAGTACTTTGGAATAGAAATATGGGTTACTATGAACAAGCACCTTGGAGAGGAACTTGGGCCTTAGATGGTGGTACTCTTATGAACCAATGCATACATAATATTGATTTACTTCAATGGATGATGGGCGGAGAAGTTGAAAGAGTATATGCGGAATGTGATACTTATTTAAGAGATATTGAAGCCGAAGATTTTGGAGCTATAGTAATAAGATTTAAAAATGGTGCAATTGGAATTGTTGAAGGTTCAGCTTGTGTATACCCTAAAAACCTTGAAGAAACTTTAAGTATATTTGGGGAAACAGGAGCAGTATCTATTGGCGGCCTTGCTGTTAATGAGCTTGAAACATGGAGATTTGAAGGCGAAGATGAAGAAGCAGCTAAGGAATTGGTAAATGTTAAAATAGATAATGTATATGGCGAAGGACATACACCTTTATTTAAGGATGTAATTGATGCTATAAAGGAAGATAGAGATCCATTAGTGTCTGGAGAAGAAGGAAAAAAAGCCATGTCAATAATACTTGCAGCATATAA
>JARLHR010000038.1 GCA_031292145.1 Clostridium sp.
AACTGCTCTATAACCCATTTCATTACTCTTCTGTACTATTGTTGCAGCTACTAAACCGTTTTTAATATCATTTAAAGTATCCTCCAAATCATCAAAACATATTATCTTCACTTTTCCTTTATAATTTAAATCGTTTACCGCTTTAGCAGCTCCAATTCCATCAAATGCTGATGTACAAAATAATGCATCAATTTTTTCATTTCTATTTAATATTTTTCTAGTTGCAATTTCAGCTTCAAGAAGCATTGCATCTGACGAATCTGTATCTACAATTTTTAAATTTGAATTTGAAGTTATATAATTTTTAAAACCTTCTACCCGTTCTTTTTGATTCTTAGCATCCTTCCCTCCCATTACTATAGCTATATTCCCATTTTCACCTATCTGCCTTATTGTTTCTTCTCCCGCAGCTTGTCCAGCTAAAACATTATTCGTTCCAACATATGCCATTCTATTGCTATTTTCTTCATCTGAATCTATTGTTACTACTGGTATTCCCTTTTCTACTGCATTATTTATATTTTTTGTATATTTACCTTCTTCTTGAACATATGTTATTATTCCACTTACTTTAGCCGAAGTAGCCATGTCAAAGAGCTTTAATCCATCCTCTGTACTTGCAGTTGTAGGTCCTAAAAATTCAACTACTGCACCTCTTTCTTTAGCAGCTCTTTCTGCACCTGCTTTTATGCTAAGCCAGTAAGGATTTGTTTTAATATGAGAAATCAATACTATTTTGGGCTTTATAGGTTCCTTGTCTATCTTTTTATCTTTTAATAAGTAAACTAAAAATAAATTACTGCAAAAAAAAATCATTACTAATGGAATGACTATAATTTTTTTAAAATCCCTCATTGTTCCCATTTCCCCTCATATCATTAAAATTTGCATAATAGAATAACATTATTAAATAACTTTTGAAATGTTATTTAATAATGTTATTCTATATTTCTTTTATATTCTTAGTCAATATCTTTTGTATAGATTTTCATAATTAATGAATTCTGTAATAATTTTATTTAGCTGTTATTCACCATATTTTTTAATATATTTCACTTGCACCTTTATATTAGGATGCTTTTTACAAAACTGACTAATTACAAAATAGCAACTTGGACATGGCTCCCATTTACTATACATAATAAGATTTCCTTCATTTTTCAATACTTTTGCTTCTATTTGTTTGTGTATTTCTTCAAATATCTTTTTTTCACTATCATTAACTCTATCATATCCTATTCCTAATTTACCCAGTTTATTAACTTTACTACTTATAAAAACTGCCGCATCTTGTGGTGGTGCGATGCAATAGTTTGTTATATCATTACTACCGCTTATTGCTTTAAACTCTTTATTATCATATATTGCTAATGCTATATTTATAGAGTCCTGCAATGCTTTGCTTTGATCTATTTTAAATGTTGTTTTTTCTTTTTCATCAGCTTTCATATATTTATGTATATTCTTTGTTAAACGTTGCATTCTTGGTATGTTATTGCTTAAATGCTCATGATGCTCTACAGTCCCCTTCTTCGGCGTAATATATTCATAACTTATCTGTTTAGGTATTTCTATTGATATTGTTTTAGTTTTAGTTTTGTCATTATATTTTTCTTTTACGCCTTCTTTTCTAATAAGAACCATTTTTTTCAATAGCTCAATATCTTTTGCAAAAAGATATTCCTTCTCTATTTCTTTTTCTAAGCTTTCCAATTTTGCTTTTTCTTCTTTGCTTATTATTCTAGATATATCGTTTCTTATTTCTTCTATGGCATTTATGATATGTTCAACATTCTCTTGAAATCTCGGCTCTCGTTCATATTCAATTCTATCTATATTTAGTTTTTTTATTTTACTTATTTTTTTACATAGTTTATTATGTTCATTTTCAAATAATATAATCTTTTCTACATAGTCAATAAAATCCCTTATATCATTTGCTACATAGGTAATCTCAGTATCCTTAATGCATATATGCAACCTCTCCGTTACACTATTATCTACTTTAAAAGTCTTTGTGATTTTTTCTTTGAATTTTTCTTCATCAAATTCATTTATCTTATATCCTTCTCTTTTTAATGCCTCCTTAAACTCATTTAGACTATTAATTTTTATTCGTGCTTTTTTTCTTTTCTCTAAGTTCATATTGATACGTGTCATATTCACCTCTCATCTATAGAGTGCATTTTATAAAAGATTTTAATGGGTTTCATGGTGGATGCGAAGCGTGCTCCTTAAAATCCACCATAGACTTCCTATTATATTACCTTAGATACACATCCTAAAATAGACCAGTATGTTTGTATATTGGGTCTATTATTTTCTTTCATGTGCCTAAAATAAAGTTATAAAACACAAATATCCAATATCTAAAACATCCTTACCAAAACCATCTCTAAAAAATTCTATAACTGCTTCAGCATTGTTACCAACAATTCTTGAAAAAGCTACAATATAATCTTTTATGTCTTCAGTATGTATTTCTTTATTTTTGTTCATACAATATTTCAAGAATACAGCATATCTTACTAATAAAAACTCTAGTATAATCATTTGAAAGGAAATGGTCATCTCCTCAATATCATTGCTGACACAGTTGCTTAAAATCTTAGATACAATGCAATTTTCAATTAGCTTATTATATTGTTCAAACAAACTTTTGTAATCATTCCACTTAGCTGAAAGGCTTCCAATTTTAATATCCTCCGCAAAGTCAGAAATATCTTTTAAAAGAATATCTAAACCAGATACCTCCTTATAATTCTGTATAATATCTAAAAATAGATTATTACTTTCTTCAACTGAATCATTTTTGTTTAACTCTATTTTTTGATACACATAAATTACTTCTTGAATATAATCTGTGTTCTTATACTTATCTAGTTCTTCTAACAAACTATCTTCCCTAAGGTTTTCTTTTTCTAAAATATTTAATAGCATTTCAAAACTAATAATCAGCTTATCTTCTAATGAAAAATTTTCCTGCTGTATAATATTAATCACGGCTTCTCTGATTTTAAGTTCTAATAAATTATTTTTTAAATTAGTATCATTATCTGAATTTATATTTATTTTTCCAGATATGCTGCTTATAAGTTCTACTACTTCAGGACATGCACATGATAATGAGAGTTCCTTTCTATCTTCAAAGATATTCTCTATCCTAGGAAACATATGACATGCTAAAGATAAATACTCTTCTCCGCGGCTTTTTACTATCTGGCATAATCCCTGTTTATCCAAAAGCGGACATACTTCATTAGTTTCCTTATTTATAAAATACTCTGTTTTTCTTCCACATTTTTTTATTTTTACATTATTTAAAATATTATCAGACTTATCATTTTCTTTTTTCCATCTATTATAGGTATCAGTATCTATACCAACATCCCATCCTTCACAACATGTAAATCTGCATTTATCAGCTATGCACTTAAACTTATCATAATTTGTAACTTTTAATATATCTATTACTTTATTCATATAATGTAACTCCAATTTTCTATAATATTAGCTTAGGCACAATCAAAAAAATAATAGACCAGTATGCTCGTCTATTTTGCACCATACTGCGTCAGCAATTTAAGCTAATAGGCCCGCTATGAGCATAAATTGCTTCCTTGTCTGGTACAAAATATACTCCGCATCTTTGGTCTATTATTTTTTTTCATGTGCCTTAAATATTATTTTTATTAATTTTCTAAAATATCCTGTTCTCTGAATAGGCTTGAAACAGCTTCATCATAGTCGTATAATCTTTCTGATTTCCTAATTTTTTTTGCATATTTTGCATTATCAGAAAACATCGGCATCATATAAAACCATAATTCTTTCATTTTAAATAAGACGTTTCTATCTCCAAAAAGTATTCCTTTATAATCTTCATAAATTTTATCATGAAATTGTTTTAGTAATTCTTTTTCGAGCTTAATGTTATTTTCAATATCACTAATCAATCCAGGATTACCTAATAATCCTCTTCCAATCATTATAGTTTCTACACTAGGAAAATCAGTGGAAAACTCCTTGTAATCTTTGACTGTACGAATATCACCGTTATAGTAAACAGGATTTTTACTTAAACTCAAAGCATCCTTAAAAATCTTCAAATTAGGCTTATTATTATAAAAATCTTTTTGAGTCCTAGGGTGAATAATAAGCTCTTCTATAGGATATTTGTTAAATATTTCGATCAAATGATAAAATTCTTCTGGCTGGTCTTTTCCTATTCTAGTTTTTACTGAGATTTTTGTTGTCGCTTGAGAAAAAATTTCCTCAAAAAACAAATCAAGTTCTTCTGTTTTTGAAAGAAATCCTGATCCTTTGTTTTTTGAAACTACAGTTCTAGAAGGACATCCCAAATTTAAATTGATCTCATTATATCCAAATTGCTTTATTTTCTTTGAAGTATGTATAAAATCTTTTGCATTATTTGTTAGTAATTGTGGAATCAAAACTATATCTTGGTTGTTTTCAGGTAAAATATCATTTAATTCCCGTGCCTTAAAACTGTTACTTTGATTTGCAACAATAAAAGGTGAAAAGTATTTATCTATCCTATTGAAAAAGGCATTATGGGCATTTCTATAAATATACCCAGTCAAACCTTCCATAGGCGCGAAATAAAAATTCATATATTTAAAAGCTCCTTTATTCAAGTAGTGTTATTACCACATTTATTTACCAATCATTCTCCGACAACAACATTACTGTCTCCATGTGTAATACATGATGAAACATTAACTATTCTTGTATTCTAAATATTTTAATAATAGAATTTGATTAACTAGAAAAAATTGCACCGTAGAATAAATCTGCATTTGATTCTCATTTACTGAAATTGGATGAGTATAAAATTGAAGACTAACATCACTTAAGGAAGCTAGCTCATTGTTTCCAACTTGGGTGATAGAAATAATTTTCACACCTTTTTGCTTTAATTTGTGCGCAAACTTATTCATAAACAAGTTGTTTCCAGATAAAGATAACAAGAAAAAAATATCTTTTGAAGACAACACATCCATAATAACATTAGTTTCTTCTCTCTCTTCCAAAGCATATAATAACTTATTACCAAAAATCATACTCCGCTTTAAGTCGTTTGCAGCATTTTTTTGCACTTCTCCAGAACCATATACATAAATTCTATCTGCATTCTCAAGCAATTCAAATACATCATAAAAATCTCTTTTTTTCATCATTTCCATAGTCTTTTCGATATCTTTGTAGCTCTTTTCAATTCCCCTATTATCAAGCTGATTTTGTTGCTTATCTTCCCATTTTAAATGAAATTTCATTTCACCATATCCTTGCAATCCCAATTTACGTGTAAATCGCAAAATTGTTGTATGAGAAATATTACATTTAGAAGCTAATTCTTGTATTGACATAGTCTGACACTCTTTTTTATGATGTAAAATATAATTCCATATGTACAAATCATTTTCATTTAATTTTTCATAATTTTCTTTAATCAAAGATTCCAATCTCATGCTCTTCTTCCTTCTTTTTTTCTTGTGTTTGATATTCCATGTACTTTAAAAAGAAAATTTCAATTAAAATAAAATAAGATGATAAAGACTCAAAATCTATATCATTAGATATTTGGGGTGTTAATACTGTAGGCGCATAAAAATTGTAATCACTTAACTTAGCCAATGAGTTATCCTTCAACCTCGTTATCGACACAATCGGAACATTTCTGATTTTTAATTTTTTAGCAAAGTCTAAAATAAATTTATTTTCACCAGACATAGAAATAATTACAAATAAGTCTTTATTTGTAACCAAATTTACACTGGCATCTGCTTCTGCATAGCCACTAAAATCATAAAATATTTTTCCAGCAGTTAAAAAAGTACGCTTAATTTCTTTTTTTATAGCAGATTTCATCTCTCCCATGCCATATATATAAAGAGTTTTAGCTTTATCAATAACTTTAAAAATTTCTGTACAATCCTTTTTTTTTCTCTCTTTAATTACTGCATTATAGGCATCACAAACAATTTCTACATTATTAATAGTCTCTTTTATTTTTTTATTATCCAACTTTAAATAAACTTTTAATTCTCCATACCCTTTTAAAGATAATTTTTGAGCAAATCTGAGAACAGTTGTTCGAGAAACATTACATTTATAGGCCAATTGATCAATTGTAAGCCCTTCACATTCTTTTCGATTTTTTGAAATATAATTCCATATATATAAATCATTTTCATTTAAATATTTATAATATTTATTTATTAATTCATCTAACTTCATAATATTCTCCACTCATATTATCTTATTCACAATTTCTTAAATTTTACCCTATCTTCTCTCCTTTGTCTATTAAACTTGGAAAACGTTAGAGATAATCCAACTTCTTTAATACAAAACCTATATTTTTTCGTCTATACATAGTAAGTTAATTATGTTAAAAATGCTGAAAGAGCATAACTCAAATAATTAGAAATAAGTTTGTAGATTCTTATTTTGTGAGAATCTACAAACTTATTAAATTTATGGAAACCCTGATTATAGAGTATTACACCATCTAGAAATATATGTCCGAAAATTCAATATTCATCCTCTCAATTTTACTACTTTCCTTGTCTTCACACTTTTCTATGCACAATGTGCTATTATTAGTAGTATATACAGGTATTTCTATTATAAATTCGCTACCTTTTCCAATCTCACTATTAACACTTATACTACCGTTGTGCATAATTACTAGCGCCTTCACTAAAGATAATCCTATACCACTGCCCTCATTATTTCTTGAAATAGATTTGTCTACTTGCACAAACCTTTCAAAAATTATATCCAGCTTTTCCTTAGGAATCCCTATACCTGTATCCTTAATGGAAATTATGATGGATTTTTCTTTATTAAATATATTTACATATATATTACCTTGCTTTTCAGTAAATTTCATTGCATTAGATAAAAGGTTTAATATTATCCTCTCAATTTTATCAATATCACAAGTCATTACTCTTTCTTCTACATCTGTATCAAATGTAATACTTATACCCTTAAGTTCAGCATAACTTACAACTGACATAACAATATTTTCAATAGAACTTACTATTTCCTCATTTTTAAAATTTGGTTTAAGATAGCCTGAATCAAATTTTGTTATATCTATTATATTATTTATTAATCTAAGTAACCTATAACAATTTTGCTTACTCATTTGTATATATTTATGTATATCTCTTTGCTCATAACTGCTATTGTTATTATTAATTAACATATTACACATTTGAATAGCACTATATATTACATTTAATGGTGTCTTTAATTCATGAGATATGTTAGCAAAAAACTCAGTTTTTAATTTATCATACTCTTTTACCTCCCTGAGCTTTTCCTCATTTTCATATAAAGCTTTTTCTGTATTCTTTCTTTCGTTAATTTCACTTTCTAATTTTATAACAGTATCCTTTAATTCTGCTGTTCGTTCCTTTACTTTTTCCCCAAGCTCTGAATATAATCTTGCATTTTCTAGGGATATAGTAATTTGTGCTGAAATCATTTTTATTACTTCTATCTGCTTTGAAGTGAATGCTCCAGAAAATATTTTGTTTTCCAAGTATATAACTCCTACTAAATTATCTTTTCTATTCAGTGGAATGCAAAGTACTGATTTTGGTTTTTCCTGTTGAATGTACAAATCTGCACTAAAAGCTGGTTCTTCTAAAGGATTATCTGATACAATTACTTCCTGCTGTCTTATAGTATGTTCTATAAAACTCCATGGCAGAACTTCCTCCTCCATACAATTTATAAACTGTATGGAATTACTGCTATCTATTTCAGCAATACCTCCTGTTTCAACCACTAAATTTTCGTTTCGATATTCTAAAAATAACGCTTTTGTAGCTCCCGAATTTACCATAACAATTTGCATCATCTTCCTAATTAAAGAATTAATCTCTATCTCTTGAGATAAGGTTTGTGCTGCTAATAAAATAGAATGTAAATCAATATTTACTTCATTATTTTTTGTAGTATTTTCAAATTTTAATCTTTTTCTATTTCTCGTAAAATATTGTGTTCTTATATGATCTACTTTACTTAAAGCGCCCCATTTTTCGTAATATTCACTGGCCTTTTGTAGATATACTTCAGCTATAGCGTTATTTTTCAATTCTAAATGATAAAGTCCTAACAATTCTAACGCACAAGCTGTATCTTGTATAAAATCACTTTCGGATGCCTTTTCCATTGCATCATTATATAATTTTACTGCTTCCAATGGCTTTCCTATAGCACGATTAAATTCAGCCTTTAAAATTAAGTATTTTTGAATATAATTAGCTTCAGATTTCTGTACCCAGTCTTCAACTTTTTTGAGATTTTTCTTAACAATCTCTAATACTTCCTCTTCTTTCATATTGTCAGCTATCTTTATTCTTCTAAGTTTGCATAAAGCACTATAATAATGATAGTTAAATTCAAAAATTTGTCCAGTAGTATTGATTTCATAATCTTCCACAAACTTAACTACTTCATCTGCTTCTTCATACTTACCAAATAAACAGCATAGCATCATCTTCTGTGATGCCCAGCCAAACATTGCTGATCCATCTTCACATTCCTTAAGAATTGGAATCATTTTATATTCATCAAATATTCCTCCACATAAAATATGTGGCTTATTAGATTGACGTAAATTTATTATAATCTGCAAAGTTATTGCCAAACGATTAGTGCCTGTCTTTTGTTGATACCCTTCAGCTATACTAAGCATTTCGGTGAGTTCTTTTTCTAATTCTGCAAGCTCACATCCTGAATGAAATGCTAAGATTCCATACTGTGCTAATCCTTGGCAGGCATATTCTAAATCTCCAATCTTTAATCCCTTATCATATATTTCTAAATAAGAATTCAATATGCTCCTCATTGGATGTTTACGATGTTCAAGGAGAATATTAAAATTAAACCTTGGTTTTACTTCTTCATCACCAAATTTTTCTCCTATTTCAATAGTTTTTTTACCAAGATTGTATCCACTTTCTAAACTTCCATATTCTAATTCAAATAAAACTGCATAAGTAACCCATGCAACAGCGGCATATAATGTATTTCCGTATTTTACAGAAAGATCAATTATCTTTATCAATATTGGAGCTTGTATTGATGGTAAAATCATATATGAGCAAATCGATACATTAGTTAACATCTTGATAACATCAAGATGACGGTAACTCGTCATTTTAGGAAGCTGCTCCATTGCTTCTGCAGGTGGAGTTCCAAGTTTATTTTTAATATTTATGAGCGTATTATTCATTTCATCTATCGAAGCATTTCTTTCAACTTTTTCTCCAAGTAATTCAGCGTATTCACATGCAATGTCTAATGCTTCCCTAAGGTGGCTTTCTGCAATTTTAATGTGAACACGTATCTGAAAGGCACCAAATTTTTCCTCAACTGTTTTAGCAATAAATATAGCTTTTTCTGTATATGCATATGCTTCATCATATTCTCCTAGCAATAAAGTTATTTCTGACATTTCATTGTAAAGTTCCAAAAATAATTTATAATTCTCCTCTACTCTGATGCTAGATAAAAAATCCAGTGCTTTTTGTACATAATTTTTTGCTTCTATATACGCTGAATTTTCCTTAGCTTTTCGTGCTGCCTGCAAATTAAGTTTTGCTATCATTATAATATCATCTAACCTCTTAATTTCTGCTCCGCCCTGGTTCCATTGAAATACTATATCAAAAATTTTTTCTTCTTGAATATCAGTTGATAGAACTTCCAACATAACTTTACCAATTTCTAAATGTATTTTAGGCAAGTCATTATGTGATACCATGGAATATATTGCTTGATGAATGCGGTCATGTGAAAAGAGGGCTTGGTTTTCTCCATAAGTGATCATTCCAGCTTTCCATAAGTTAAATAAAATTGATCTTATATAATCATTATTCATATTACAAACAACTGCTAAAATATCAATATCAAAGCAGTTACCTATACAAGCTGCTTTTTGTACAGTACTTAAATCTTCTTTAGACATTAATTTTAAGTTTTCTAGAACAACATCAATTACATTTTCAGTCGGACATTGATTGCGTATTGCTTCAATGTTCCATTTCCACTGATAGTTAAATACTTCATTTTTTTCCGAATGTAAATATAATATGCCCTTATTCTGCAGAAAAGTTAAAAATTGACGTGTAAAAAATATATTTCCACGAGTTTTCTCTTGAATAAAAAAAGCTAATTCTTTAATATCAGAACATTTCATAAGTAATGAATCTGCTACAAACCACTCAATATAATCTTTTTCTAAGCATTTTAAATGCAGCACTTCTGCCTTAAATCTTTGTTCCCACCATTCTATAGTTTTTTTCAGCTGAACCTGATGTTCAACTTCATTTTCTCTATAAGCACAAATCATGAAAGTGTTTTCTAATCCCATATTTAAAATATTGCTAATCATATCAATAGATGCATCATCTGCCCATTGGATATCATCAATAAAGAAAATAAGCGGTCTTTCCAGTGTAGCGAAAGTTTTTAAAAGCTTTTCCAATGCATAATACATTCTACTTTCTGCTTGTTTCGGATCTATTTTAGTAACTTCCTTTTGTTTGCCTATGAAATTCTCTAAGTTTGGAATAAGGGGTATTAATACTCCTGCTTGTTCTCCTAATGCTTCAATACACCTATTAGAAAGCTCCTCATAAACTACTGAGTCTTCCTTCATTATTCTTTTTATAAGTGCTACAAAAAGTTGACTTAAGGCAAAATAAGGTATCTGTTTCTTTGACTGTTCAAATTTACCCTTTGCCCAAAATGCTTCTTGATCAATATAATATTCACAGCTTCTCTCTACTAAAGTAGTCTTGCCTATACCTGAGTATCCTGAAACCAAAAGCATTGGTGCTTTCTCAGTTTTGGATTCTCCAAGCCATTCTTTCATATATGAAAGTTCTTTATCACGTCCATATAACTTTTGTGGAAAACAAATGGTTCCAAAATAATCATTACATCCCAATTCAAATATAGGAATATTCTTATTTAAATTCCATTGCTCACGACAGTAAAGTAGATCAGACCTTAGAGCCTTTGCAGATTGATATCTATCAGTTAATTCTTTCCTCATTAGCTTTTGAATAATAGACGAAATCATTACTGGAAAATTTAACGTTACATCTAATAATGCTGGAGGATTTACCGCCATATGGCAATGGACTAAATCTGAAATATCCTTTGTCACAAAAGGTAGATATCCACTAAAAATTTCATATAAAATTATTCCTAAAGAATATAAATCACTGCGCTGATCAACCTTATATCTTGTACGTCCTGTACGTTCCGGTGAAATATATGAGTATAGCCCCTCTAATTTATTAATTTTTTCTGGTTCTATACCATAAGCATCTATTGGCAAAGCAGAAGAAAAATCAATTATTACAACCTTTCGAGATTTAGTATCTGCTAATATCTTATCCGATCTTAAATCATTGTGCAGTATACCCATCCAATGTATATGTTCTACTGCTTGTACTAAATCTATAGCGACATCTAATAGATCTCCTATATAATCTTCACTTGTCTCTTTAATATGGTTACAAACCTGTAACAGCGGCACACCATCAACATCCTTCAGTACAAGACAACTTTCTTGTTCAAAATTAAGTACCCTTTTTGCATTAACAATATGCCTACACCCATATTTATTTGAATCCCTAAGCAATTCAAATTCTCGTTTAACAGATATTAAATCTTTTGTAGAACCACCCTTTTTTCTAACAATTTTTAATATCACTTTTTCATCACTATTTGGCTGACAAACTCGTGCAAATTTTAAATCGTCATCCTCGTAAAGCATAGATAACACATTGTAATCATAAAAGCTCCTCATAACCTTTTCCCCCTTAATCAAGATGTTTTAAAAGTTCCAAAGTAATTATTTTATAAATATTTAATACCAAGGTCTTTCAAAAATAACACCTATACATTTTATCCCTTTTAATCCATTTTGTGTAGAATTAAGTATAATATTAACACTCAATTTTTCTTATTTCAACAAACTTTATTCATGTATGTACATTTTCTACATTTATTACAAAATAAACAATAAAATTGTAGAGAAAACTTTAAATTCCATGCAAACTTGAAACTTATATGTATAACAGCATATTTACTACTTTTTATTTAGAAACTAATAAAAGCACTTAACCACCAGGATTAAATGCCTTTTGATATGTATACGAAAATTTTTTGTTAATACTTTATACCTGTCTCGAAATTTTATTTAATTCTCCTGCCAAACTAGTTAGTTCCTCTATGCTAGCTGTAATTTCTTGTGTAGCTGCAGCCTGTTCCTTACTTGATTCTAAAGATTCATTACTTTTTTCAAAAGTGATTTTTACTTTATCTTTAATACTTTCTGTTAATTCCTTTATCTTTAGAACTGTACTTTTTGTTTGTTCGGAAAGTTTTCTTATTTCTTTCGCCACCACATTAAACCCACGACCATGCTCTCCTGCTCTTGCAGATTCAATTGCAGCATTTAATCCTAACATATTTGTTGAATCAGAAATACTTTTTATGAATGTTGAAATCTCATCAATCTTATCTGATAATGTAGATATTTCTTTAATATCTTTATCTAGTTCTTGTGCATTAGTTTGTATTAGTAGTGCTGAAGAACTTAATTGCTCTATTGATGCAGCTATACTACTTAAACCACTTTCCAAATTATTTGACATCCCTCGCAATTGTGCTGCTACACTTTTAGGCATAGCTATTCCAAAGGTCCCCACTACTTCTCCACTTTTTTCCTCATCATATAAAGGATAATTCATTATCACCAATGGTACCCCATGCACGCTAGCATCAACTTCAGACATCTGAAATTGTTTTGCTTTAATAGTCTTACTTGCTATATCTGTTTCTTTTAATTCATATCCAACTACAATATCAGGCATATCAAAGTTTTTAGAAGATTGTCTACTCAATATGTATTTTAAATCAGTACTGTATAAAAAGACACCTTCTGGAAACATTTCTGAAATAATAGGTGCAAAATCATTAAATGTAGCAGCAACAGGATGTAATCGTGGATAAACTATTGTTGCAGCTCCAACAATATGTCCAGACTCATCTTCAATAGGTATAGCCGAAGCCTCTATACGTGTTCCGTAAACTGATCTAGCCATTTTCATTGTTACTAACTTCTTTTCTTGCATAGCACGTACTGAACAGCTTTCGCTAGGAATTGTTTCTCCTTCTTCTAACTGTTTAATTCTTAACCCCTTAGAAGATATACTCCATTTAATTTTATTTCCCTCAGTTACAAAATAAATTGCTCCTCCACGGATATTATTTAATTGCATTTGAGCAATAGCTTTAAATGTTTTAACTTCTGATATACTTAACATTTCCTCATCCCCTTAAGCAGTATTATTACCCCTCTTGTAATCTTTTACAAAATACGTGTTAATTTAAGTATAGTTTCCACGCTGTTTATCCTTATAGATAAACAACATATAACTCATACTTATGTTATAACTTACCGAAATTATAAATATTTTTATTCCGAAAAACTGTAAAAATATCGCTGAAGGTCCTAAGTTGTAGGTTGCACCAACTTCAGCATGCTCCAACTTTCAGTTTGACAAGCTAAAGCTGAACAACCTACAACTAAGAACCTTTAACAGCTCATTTTCAAATGTTTTCTTCATAAAAATATTTATAATTTCTAGTGAAGATATCAACTTAAAGTTTTAGCAAATTTGTAAATATGTTTATCTAATAAGTCAAATATTTGATTTGGGCATCTATACTACATTAAATCATCTAAAATTAATTTTGCCATTCTTTACCCTAAAAAACTACTTATTTTTTGCTTTTCTATTTACATAATACACCTGCAGAAAGTGGCTTACAATAGATATGTGGACTTTAGTGAAAGGAACATTTCAACTGTGCTTTATCACATTTCCCGTGACTTTTCACAGTTTTTTGATTGAACAGCATAGTAATTAAATACATTATTTCTGCATAAAAGTGAGACCCGCTAAACTAAAAAATTCCCCAAAACAACTTTGACTAACTCTAAAACTTAAAATTTTCTACCAAGATCTGTTCCAAGAAACACTAAAAGCCACTGAAATCAGTGGCTGTGCATCGTATCAAAATCTTAGTTCTTATGTGGTGGAGGCGAAGTGTGACCTTTAAAGTCCACTATAAATAATATTCTTATCGGCATAGAATAATTATTTCTTATTCACCTTATTATACATTTGGGATATTATTTAAAATAATAAATAAAAATCAAATCTTTTGTTCCGAAATTTACAATCTTCAAAAATTAAAATTTGCTATTATAACAGAAAGAAGCTTCTTATAAACATGTATTTAAAAGTAATTTATATTGGATTTAGGGCAAGGGTGCTCTGCTAAGCAGAATACCCTTGCCTTTTATAATTTGGAATATAATGGAGGAGTTTATTATGGAACACGGAAAATTGAAACGAACTTTGAAAACAAGCGATCTAGTAATTTTTGGTCTGGTATTTATGATACCCCTAGCTCCAGCCGGCATGTATGGTGTATATTTAGGACCATCTGGTGGAATGGTTGCATTGTGTTATTTAATAGGAATGGTGGCTATGTTCTTTACCGGAATGAGTTACAGGGTAATGGCTCAAAAATTTCCAGCAGCAGGTTCTGTATATGTATATGTTCAGAAAGGTGTATCACCTGCATTAGGTTTTCTAACAGGGTGGGCAATATTATTAGACTATTTCTTAATGCCTGCAACTGTTGTTATTATTGGAAGTATTTATGGTAATTCTCTTATACCTTCGATTTCAACATGGATTTGGATACTAGTATTTATCGCCTTTAGTACGATAATTAATGTTTTAGGAGTAGATCTAATGTCTAAATGCAGCTGGATACTATTTGCATTGCAGATTGTTGTAATTGTAGCCTTTATAGGATGTATTATCAGACTTCTACTTAATGGAACTATTCATTTTAGCATGATTTCATTTTATAATCCCGAACAATTTGACTTATCCAGCATTCTTAAGGCAACAGGTGTTGTTATTCTTAGCTATTTAGGATATGACGCAATCAGTACATTAGCTGAGGAAACTATTAATCCAGAGAAAGCTGTAGGAAAAGCAATTATACTTTCAATTTTAATTATTGGACTAATATTTATCGCAACCACATTTTTTGCAGGAATGGCATATCCAAATTATCAAGACTTAAATCCTGATACTGCTTTCACAGATGTTGTTACCTTTGTGGGTGGGACATGGCTTAATATCTTAACAACAATTACATTGATTATTTCCTTTGGAATAGCAACAACACAAGCTTCACAAGTGGCAGTTACAAGAGTGCTTTTTGCAATGGGACGAGATTGAGTATTGCCAAAGCAGCTGTCATATGTTAGTAAAAAAACACAAAGTCCTGTAGTAGCTACAGTATTAGTAGGAATAATAATAACACCTATTTCACTGTTTTGTTCTCTTGATTTTATTACTTCAATTGTAAGCTTTGGTGCCTTATTAGGTTTTATTTTATTAAACATTGCAGTAATCAGCAGATTTTTACTACAAAATAATGAACCAATAAGCTTAAGAAGGAAGATAATAAATTATGGAATATGTCCTGTGATTGGCTTGGCAGTAACTGTATGGATTTTTGTTAATCTAGATGCAAATGCACATTTAATTGGAGCAATTTGGTTGTTAATTGGCTGCTTATATTTAGCAGGTGTTACAAAATTCTTTAGAAACCCTGTTCCACAGTTAGAGTTAGGTTAGGCACATTCAAAAAATAAAGCAGCTCTAACAGCTGCAACTTACTTATAACAATCGTGTTTGAATCTATATGGTTTTTCATAAAATTCCACATGATATTGGTAAAAGGAATACTCAAAGCACCTATTGCTCTGAATATTCCTTTTACCTTTTATTCATTATATAATAATTATTCGTTTTTTATATTCGATTTCTTTTAATGACTTTATGTACATCTTAGGTGTTGTATTTGTAAATTCGTGAAAATCTTTAATCATATGAGACTGATCATAATAACCTAAATCCATAGAAATCTGTGCCAAATTAGATTCAAACATATCTTTATCTAACTCATTTAAAGTACTTAATAAATATTGAAACCTCATAAGTTTACAAAATACTTTCGGAGATAATCCAAACTCTTGAGAAAATGTCTTATTTATATATCTAACTGAATATCCAGTTGCTTCTGCAAGTTCATTAATTTTAATTTTTCCTGCCGTCTGCATAATGTTATTCAGCATATATTTCTTTAAATCCTTGTATTTATTTATTTCTTTAAAATTAGCATAAAGCTTTATATACCTTTCTAAAAATACCTGTATCTGATAGTTAAAATCTCTGCTTGAAGTAATTTTTTCAAACAGCTCGTTATCTTTTATCACTTCTAAAAATGGAATTTCCTGTTCAACCAAATCTGACATGGTGATATTTTTAAATTTAAATGGACTTCCCGGTAAAAATCTTACTCCAAAGAAATATTTATTTTCACTATTATGGGTTAATGTTGGACGAAGAACTGTTCCACATACATGTGCATATGGAGCCTTATCATCACAACAGAATAGTATATCAATACATCCATCTGGTACCGCGATAAAAGGCCTTTGTATAATATCTTCTTTTTGGAAACAGTAGAAATGAGAAATTCCATAATTCATTATAACTGCCTTATAATAATGAGATGTAGTCATTACAAAGTATGGCTGCTTAGGACTAATAATATTTTCTTTTATTTCTCCCATCATATCTCCTCCACTCCCCTACTTTTCTTACATAGATTAAACATTCTTGAATTTGTAGAACAATCTTTTAAAAGTATAAATTTAATCAGAACTCACATATATAAGTTCTGATTAAATTTCATTTATTGCCAAATAATTATTTGAAAAATTCTCAAAGAATTTCATCAATAAGTGTCAATTATTCAATGTACGTTATTACTTAGAATATAAATATTAAATTCTGAAAATAAATATTTATATTAACTATATATTATTTACTTGTGATTGAAAATACATTTTTAATGGTTATGCAAAATTAAATTTATTTTTAATTATATTCATCAAATAAGTCATTATAAAAAATAACAAGTCAATCTCTTTGGCTATTTTGACTTGCTATTTTCTTTCGTATGCCTAAACTTTCTTATTGTTCATTAGTTATAATTACTGCATCCATTTCAATTTCAACTAACTGAGAAGGTCGATTAAGCATAGGAGTACCAACCATTGTAAAAAGCGGCTTGATATCATGAAAAATCTCTGAATACGCTCTTGCAATCTCAGGTACATATTTCATATCAGTTGTATAACCTTTTATTCTAATCACTTCTTCTTTTTTCGAACCTGATTTTCCTAACAATTTCACTAGCTTTTCTAAAATATATTTTGTCTGTTCATAAGCGCTGTCTTCACCATAAACTGTGCCATCAGGTTGCACAGCAGTAGTACCTCCTATATAAACAAATGGACCAACCTTTACCATTCTAGAATATCCTGTTTTTTCTTCCAATGGAGCACCTGATGAATAATTTGTTCTCGTTAAATCCATATCAATTCTCCTTTTTTAATTTTATTTATAAAAAACTTTTCACTAAAAATTTAATTAGACCTTATACTCAATGCAATAATTTATCGTATAATATTTTATATCTAAATCTTAGCTTTAAATCTATCGTAACGGAAGGCACTTATATCAATCGTAGTTCCATTTCCTTCTACCATTTCTGATAACAGCATGCCTACCGTTGGAGATATTCCAAAGCCATGTCCACAAAATGCACATGCAAGTATAAGTCCTGGAACTTCTTCCACATGACTTATGACAGGTACGTGATCTTTACAATCATCTATCCAGCCTGCCCAAGTACGAACTATTTTAGCATCTTTTAAATCAGGGAAATACTTCATTATTCCTCTACAGATACATGAAGCGGTAATACTTGCCGTAGTTGGTGTTCCATTATCTTTATTTAAAGCCTCATAACCTGATGAACCACCAAATACAAAGGAACCATGTTTACTTTGATGACCATAAAAATCAGCTTCGGCAGTACCTAGCATTTGATAAAACATCGGTGGCTGAGCCTCTGTAACAAGAACTTCTAATAAAACCTGATTCATTGGAATATCAATTCCAACTGTCGCTGCTATTTTACGGCTTTCATAGCCTGCTGCAAGAATTATTTGATTTCCTTCGTATACATTGTTTTTAGTTACTACCTGTTGAGCTTTTCCTTTTATTTTTCTAATCTCAATAACTTCTTCCCCTGTGATAAAACGAGCACCTAATTCTCTTGCTTTACGATAAAATCCTAATGTTGTAGTTAAAGGATTGGCATGTCCATCTGTAGGACACCAGCTTGCACCTATAACTTCCTCTGAAAGATATGGATTGATTTCTCTTACTTCATCACCAGAAATTATGTTTACATCAAGTCCACACTCTTGAGCATTCTTAGCAAGATTCGTTAGTATCTTCATATGTTCTACTGTTTTACCTAATCTTAAATTTCCTTCTTGGTAATATTCTACATCCACTCCTAGTTCTTCTGATAAATTGGGCCATAAATTTTTTATGCCATACATGGCAAGTGGAAGTTCTCTTTTATCACGTCCTGATTGACGAACTCCACCACCATTTCTTGTTGAACCACCATCTCCAATACTGTCACCTTTATCGAGGACAATAACAGAATGACCTTTTTTTGATAAGTAGTATGCTGCTGCATTTCCAATTACACCACTTCCAATGATTATTACATCTGCACTATTTTTCATGTTATTTACCTCCTACTTCTTCATTTCCGAAGACTTCCATTTCTATAGGTCTCATAGGTGCACGTGATACTGCTGGTTCTAATTCTAAAGGTGATATTTTAAGCTCTCTTGCAACAATCCCTTTAACCAATTTACCGCAGGTTTGCCCCTGGCAAAGCCCCATACCTGTTCTTAAATATCTTCTAATTTCAGCTATGGTAAACATACCATCATGCACTGCTCTTCTTATTTCGCCCTTTGTTATTTCTTCGCAGCGGCAGATTATCATATCGTCATCAGGCTGCGGAATGAATTCACCTATGTCTTTTGATCTATCATTTACTTTACTCATAATCTTACCTCCTATGCCTGCTTAAAGAATCTTACTTTCATTCCCATTTCGTTCGGAACCTTTATTGTTAATAAATTTGTGTGATCAAAGGCTTTAACAGATTTGACATCTATTACTTCCACCTCACATGCTTCTTTTCCACTTCTATCTAAACCAATACCTTTTGCACCTTTTTCTGGTAGCGGTAAGAATTCATAAGGAAGTGTCACTGAAGTATAACCTTCTTCAAACTCTTCATTCACAAGGAAAATTGATTGACCAGAACAAGATGCTACACACATACCACAGCCAATACATGTTGATTCTTCATCAACAACTGGAAGAGATGTAATATTTGCTCCAATCTTAATACAGTTTTTAGGGCACGCATCTTGACATGGGTTGCACGGAATATTTTGTGAACATTCAATAACAGGATGAATTCCTTTCATAGGCTTAACCCCTGGATATTTTGTAACTTCTTCATCCGTTAAATATCCTTTTTTAAGAAGATTCTTTGAAACCTCAAAGCCTTCTTCTGTTTTTTCAATATCTTTTCCTTTACTTTCAGGTCCAAACATTCCTTGTCTTAAACTAGATAATGCCTTTTCCAATTCTTCTACCTTTTCTTCTACCTTTTCAATAAATCCTAATCTATAAGAAGCTGCTACTCCTGAAATTCTCCCCTCTATCATAGCTGAACTTGCTTCTTCAATTCCTGAAACATCTCCTGCTGCAAATATTCCCTTAATTGAAGTTTCACCATATTCATCACATACAGGAACATATCCACCCTTTTTAGGATTTTCCTCCATGATGCAGCCAACCATTTTAGTAAGTTGTGACATAGGAGAAAGTCCTACTGCAAGGCATATAGTATCAACGTCAAAATGTTTTTCTGTTCCAGGTATTATCTGCCACTTGCTATCAACTTCACCAATAGTAACTCCTGTTACACATTCATCCCCTTCAGCTTTTATGATAGTATGAGATAAATAGAATGGAACTCCGCATCTAGCTACCTTTGCAGCATGAACTCCATATCCTCCTATCTTAGGTGCGGCATCTACTATTGCAACCACTTCACAGCCTGATTGTATAAGTTGATATCCAACAACTACACCAACATTTCCGCTCCCAAGCATAAGAATTTTCCTTCCTGGTTGTACTCCATGAAGATTCATCATTGTTTGTGCTGCACCTGCACCAATAACTCCTGGAAGTGTCCATCCATCAAAAGTAACCATATTTTCAGATGCACCTGTTGCAATTATTACTGCATCTCCTTTGTAATGAACAACTTCATCATTTATCTTTACAGTAACTTCTTTATCTAAATAAAGACCAATTACTATAGCATTTAAAACAACTTCTACTCCAGCATCACTTGCTTCCTTTAAAAGTTCCTCACCTATTTTAAAACCTCTTATTTTTGCTCTGTGCTCCTTTGAGCCGAAGAACTTATGTATTTGCTTAAATAACTGCCCGCCTGGTTTAGAATTTTCATCAAATACAACAACCTTTAGTCCTCTTTTTGCTGCTTCTATAGCTGCTGAAAGACCTGCTGGCCCTGCACCAACAACAATACAATCATATCTTTTCATACGAATACCTATCCTTTCTTGAAAAATACTTCTAAAATTAATCTTCTTTTTTAGCAGATACACCATATTGTGTTTGAACTTTCATACCTTCAATTAAAGGAGTGACACAAGTTCTTACATTTGGCTTACCATCTACTACCATTACACAATCTGTACATCTTCCAATAGCACAAAATATACCTCTTGGTGAACCTTTTTTAGTATGTCTATGCACTAATACTCCAGCAGCTCTTAAAGCAGCTGCTATTAGTTCTCCTTCATATCCTTCGAATGTTTTTCCATCAAACTCAAAATTTACCAGACGACCTTTATTAGGCTCACCTAAAATTGGGTGCTTTTCAATTCTCATATAAAACTCTCCTTCCAAATCAAATAAGTTAATTATTTTGAGGAAAATGATAAATCAATATTATAAAAATAATTTTACAAATCGACTTATTACATTTCTTAATGTGCGTTAGGCAAGTTTAGGCACATCCCAAAGATTTAACTTAGTTCCAATTCCTTTTTCAATAGCATTTCTATAAACTACAGTACCCCAAGCAACATCTTCTACTGGCATACCACCAACTGAATAAATAACAATCTCATTATCTTTACGATGTACTGGTATCTTGCCAGTTAATACATCTCCTAAATCATCTATTTGGTCTTTGCTCATTTTACCTTCTGCAATTAAGTCCATGCAGTGTACCGCTGGAATAGGAATAGAATTGTATGCTGGAAAATCCATTTCTTCCTCCCAAGCTTCATATAACTGAATATTATCAGTAACAGTTCTTGCCCTATTTAAAATAAAATCATCATCAAATCTTGCTGCTGCTGGGCAACATAATATTGCACCTGGTTTAATCCACTCTTCACTTATATATGGATATTCATTAACATCTCCTGTTGGGCTTGATGTAGCAATATGTACAACATCACTATCTCTAACAGCATCTTCTATTGTATCTACAATTCTTATATCTTTAATTTGTGGAAATTCCTCGTTAAGATAATTCACAAATCCATCTGTTGACTTTTTACTTCTTCCTTTAATCTTAACTGTTTCAATTCCTATTCTAACAGCCATAGTTGCTACAAAAGCTGTCTTACTCATAACACCAGGCCCTATGATACCAACAACTTTAGAATCTTCTTTAGCAAAATACTTTACTCCTACACCTGGTACTGCACCTGTTCTATAAGCACTTAAAATATTAGCTGACATATATGCAATTGGAGCACCAGTATCCTTATCATTTAAAGTAAGCATAAGTATTGATCTTGGAAGACCTTTACTCTTATTTTCCACATTTGACCCGTACCATTTCATACCGGCCATATCAAAGTTACCGCCTAAATAAGCAGGCATTGCCATAAATCTTCTATCTGGTCCATCTTTAGGCATATTAGGAAATGGTGATTCTTCAGGGAAAGTCATCATTACTCCATGTGAATTTCCATTAGGACCACCCATACGATAGTCGCCAATTTTTAATAGCTTAAACATTTCTTCCATGGCATCTACACAGCCAGCCATTTCCTTAACTCCAGCTTTAATCATATCTTCTTCATTTAAATATAAGAAATCTATTTTTGTATCTTTCATATCCTTTTGCCTCCTTAAAATATAAATTAATATACAAAAAAGAGGTCAGATTTCTTCATTGAAACCAGACCTCTTTGTCTTTCATGTAAATTATATTACTCTATTTATCCATATTAAAATTGTAAAAATCGGAATAAAACTATTTATTAAGATACTTAGCCCCTAAATCAAACATCAAACTACTTTCTTATATTCTGCTTCTTTCAAAGTAAAACTTTTTCAAATTTATTCAAATATTTATCTTCATTCCTATCTCCTTTATATCAAAAATTCCAAACGCAAAAAAAGAACTTACTACATAAAGTGCAAGTTCTTTAATTTTTTTGTTTAATGAAAAACTAGATTAATACTTGATACACATGATAACTTCTTTAGTTTATCAACTCTTCTTAAATATCGACTTCACCGCTCGTTTCACCACATCAAAAAAGCTTAACGAAGAAACCATACGATCTGAATCAACATAATTTCGAATAGCACGAAGTACTTTTTTTGCGTCTTTAGAAGAAAAAGTATAGGTACCATTTTTCTTCGTTCGGATTGCATATCGTGGAATCCACTTTCCTTTAAACAATACGGATGCAATGACATAGTCGACCTCTTCCCAAGGAATTTGAATAAATTTGTGAACATCACGAGAATTATAAAACTCAAAACCTTTGTCGCCAATCATAATTTTACCATAATCTGCAACTCCCGTAAAAGCTGTTGCATCAATTGCTAAATCCACCTTTGTATTGAGTGATTGAACCATCAGATCTACCTCTTTTCTATCTATGCACACATTTATTTTTATTATATATTTTATATATATTTCTATCAAGTATTCAAAAATCGATTAAAAGTAACATATATTTCCCAGTTTACTTAGTTAGTATTGTACAAATTGTTTTTCTAAATTTACTTTAACTGCTTAATATGTTAACAAAAGCCCAGGCTAAAAGCCTAGGCTAATTTAAAAATATTACATTAAACCAATTAAGTGGAAAACTATACCAATCGCGAATAATCCAAGAATTATAACAATTGGAGATACCTTCTTCTTAAGTAACCACATACAAAGTAATGTAATTAATAATCCTGCAAGACCAGGAATTAATGAATCCAAGTTACCTTGTAGTGTTGTAATCTTAGTATCAGTTAATGACATACCAGATCCTTGTTGTAATAGAGCTTGTTTTATACCTTCTGCTCCTTGAGGAAGTTTGCTCCAATCTATGAATGCACCATCACTTAATTTTACAGATGATACTACTGGTGCAAATCTAACTGATACCCATCTGTTAACCAATGATCCTAAAATGAACATACCAAGGATTGATGATCCTTTTGTAATATCTTGCAGCATATTACCTGATAAGTCATCACTAATACGAGATCCTGCTTTGAAACCAAATTCTTGTGTATACCATGTAAATGCCATACGGATAATATTCCAAGCAAGGAAAAAGATAATTGGTCCAAGAATGTTACCGCTCAAAGCAAGTGAAGCACCTAATGCCCCTAAAATTGGTCTTACAGTGAACCAGAAAACTGGATCTCCAATACCTGCTAAAGGTCCCATCATACCAACTTTAACACCTTGAATAGTTACATCATCAATTGGCATACCATTTGCACGTTCTTCTTCTAAAGCTAATGTTACACCAATAATTGGTGAAGCTACATATGGGTGAGTGTTAAAGAACTCTAAGTGACGTTCTAACGCAGCTGCTCTATCTTCTTTAGTCTTATATAATTTTTTGATTGCTGGAATCATTGCAAATGCCCAACCACCATTTTGCATTCTTTCATAGTTCCAAGAACCTTGAAGGAAAAATGAACGGAACCAAACAGAAATACGATCTCTTTTACTTAATTTTAATTCTTTTGACATTTTCGTTTCCTCTCCCTTCTTAGTATCTATCAATTAGATCCCCTAAAGGATCACCAGTATTTGAACTTCCTCCATTACCTGAACCACCTTGTTTACCAAGTGCTAAGT
>JARLHR010000039.1 GCA_031292145.1 Clostridium sp.
ATATTAATGGTACAAGTGAAGGTAAACTTGCATTAACAGACTTCGAAGACATATTCAACGAACTTTACCCAAATCTACATAAAAGATGGCATACAATATGTTGTTGTGAAGATATTGGATGTTACCATGCCACATTTAATAAAAATTCTGTTAGATTGATCAAGGAATTCACATCGGATTCATAGAGAAAAAAATTTGATTTGAAAAATAAATTGGAAAAATATCACATTTATATAAATGGCACAACGAGATCAATTGAAATATATTGGTCATGATTGTACTCGATTAATTTTCAATTATACACCAATGATAGATAGATTGCATATTATATCTACATGCAAATATCTCAATAAAAAGGAACATGCTGTATTAGACCCAATTAATGATCTGAGGGGAAGTGCATTCGAATTAAGTAATCAAATTGAATTATTAGAAAAAGCAGTTGATGAACGTCGAACAAAACGAAAAAATCTAGTTAATCAATTATTTAGGCATAAATATCCTATACCCGAATCAGAAGTTGAGGTGATTAAGTATACTGAGATAGATTATGGTAGTTATATATATGTAAAATGGAAATTCAAACAGGATAACTGGAAGAAACAACACGAGGTTGAGGAATACTTAAATCAATTATTCATTAAATTGAATGTCTTTTCATGAAATTGAATTACCATCAACTTCAGTTACGAAGATATTTTATATATTTAGTAAATATATAAAATGTGTGGCACTTATTGTTGGTTTTGTGATGATGAATATTGCACGAGTATGGATGACTTTACTATATGTGAAAATTGTAGAGGTAAGTATTGCTTTGAGTGTACATTAATTTATGATCCTATTTTAAGGCATTCATGTGGATATGATAATGAATATGTAATTGATCAATGTTACAATTGTGATGATGGAATGCCTTATAAGTCCTACGAGGATTTCGATTGAATGTCTTTGCGTTTCTTTTTCCTTTTCATGAAATTGAATGTGCAACAGGTACTTACGCACTGATCATCAGTGCATAAGCAACAAGAATTGCCATCTACTTCA
>JARLHR010000040.1 GCA_031292145.1 Clostridium sp.
ATAATTTTTAATGTATGATTTATTTAGTTGCATAAGTTAATTATACAATGAATGTGAGTTCTTCGGAATTCACATTTTTTATTTCCACAAAAAATGAGCCGCTACAAAACTAAACTATGTTAGTTTTGCAACAGCCCCTTTATTATCTTTTGCAAAAGATAATATAATAATTGTACTTATAATACATAATGTTCCTATCCATTGAGATATATCTAACGGAACCTTAAGCCATAACACTGATAAAAGAGCTGCAGATAATGGTTCAGCAGATGATAATACACTAGCATCCGTTGGTTGTACATATTTCAAGCTTTCTAAGTAGCAATAAAATCCAATTAGTGTTCCAAATAACACCACAAATATAACAGCCAATAACGAATTTATTGACCATTCTCCGACGAAATCCCACGGCTTATGTATGAAGCTAAATGCTATTCCTCCAATAACCATTCCCCATGATACAGTACTCGTAGAACCAAATTTTTTCAATAAATATTTGGGTTGCACTGTATAAAAAGCTGCTGCAAAAGCTGATGTTATCCCCCAAAACACGGTAAGCCCTGATATAGATATACTATGGAAACTTCCCTTTGAAATTATTAAAAATGTACCAAGCATTGCTAAAGCAACACCTAGAAATTCTTTTAGACTTGGCCACTTTTGGTTTACAATACATAGATAGCAAGTTATTATTACAGGAGATAGATATTGAAGTATTGTTGCAGTTGCTGCATTTCCATATTTAATGGTGGCAAAATATGTATACTGTACGCCTAGCATTCCAATAATTCCAAATAATAAAATATTTAATATGTCATATTTAGACTTCCAAATTCTGCACATTTTTTCCCTATCTTTTATAAAACCATATAACAATAAAATAACCCCAGAAACTAATAAACGAATATCTACAAGCCACTCTGGACTAAAGCCTTTTTCCTGAAACAAATATTGAGCAACAGTACCTGATACTCCCCATAACAACGCTGCTAGAATTATTAGGATTACTCCTCTTCCTCTATTTTGTAACTTCATTCTAACGTCACTCACTTTCTTACTTTTTTGAATATGATTTAATTAGTCTTTTCCAATTCATAAATTATATCACATTTTTCTTGTTATAATGTATATTTTTCGAAGTTACTGTTTAATATATTAATGCATAAACTTTCTGTATCCCCTATTTTATAATTCAAAAGAGGTAGCCATTGGGTTGTGCTACCTCTTTTGAATTATATAATCTTAAATTAAATATTTCTTATCTTTTAATAAATTCTTCTCTTAATGCTTCTTTCTTTTATTATTATTTTTTTTAAGCTCTGATGATCTATCACAATAATTAGTATGCAGTAAATTATTTGCTTTCATTCCATCAGGATCTCCAATATAATTCTCATACATATTTTCAAGATTTTCATTTTCAGTAGGAAGTTTATTTCTTGACTCTTTATGAATATTTTTTAAAGCATTTGCTCTTACTGCTACATAATCCTCTATTAATTCTCTTGTAAATTTATCATAATATTTAATTGTTGTGCCCTTAGACCTACAAATATTATCACATAATTTACATCCAACACATAAATCTCTATTTACTACTGTTCCGTCACCTGGCTTAAATGCTCTCGCCTTAACAGGACAATTTTCTACACAAGTTCCACATTGTATACATAATTTTTCATCAGTTTGAGATTTTCTTTCAACTATTGGAGTTCCTCCTCCATTTAAACATCCTCCTCTGCATCCCATAGCTTCTATTAACAAATATTCCTTCCATTTTCCGCTTAATATGAATTTTTCTATATCCTTTAGCCCATTTATCGCAGCTACTTTATAACTTTTACCACCCAAGGATACAATTGCTTCCATAATTTCACTATATCCATTTACTAGTTTAAATTTTATATTTTCTATTTCTGATATATCACTTTTTAAGTAATTAGCTGCAGTTGCAAGAATTCCATGCACAGCCCCTCCACTTATGGCAAACTTTTCTGCTGCATCAGTATATTCTCCCATAAAATAGTTTACCTTTTCATCTGCTACTGCAGTTATATTTACTCCATTTTCTTTCAAAAAATCTGCATATTCTTTTACTGTTAATACAGCATCAATATCTTTATATCCATTTCTCCCCATCTCTTCTCTTTGGGCTTCATATTTTTTGGATGTGCATGGCTGTATTGAAACTGTAAAAATATTTGTAGGCAAAATATTGTAAGTTTCTGCAAAGTATGTTTTTATTCCTACTCCCATCATTTGCTGTGGAGATTTTGAATTTGAAATATTGCCTAACATTTCTGGATAATAGAGTTCCATATAACGTACAAATACCGAGCAAATAGAAGTAAACATAGGTAGCTTTTCATCACTAGCAATTCTCTTTACAAGCTGCATTCCATCTTCTATGGATACCATATCATTCCCAAAATTTGTGTCAAATACATTATGAAATCCTATTTTTTTAGCTGATGGTGCTATCTTACCTCCCACATAAGTCCCTATTGGAAGATTAAACTCTTCTCCAAGTGTTGCTTTTACAGCTGAAGAAGCAGTTAAAACTAAGTATTTTCCACTTTTCAACGCCTCTTTTACCAAACCTGTATCACTTCTAACTTCAATTGCCATTACTGGACACGCAAGAATGCATTGTCCACAATATAGACATCCAGAAGCTTTAAGTGTTCCATCTTTAGGGACTATTATAGTTTTTCCATCATATCCTTTTTTTAAGACACATGTTTTAGTTTCCTGCACACATGTAAATGCACAAGCTGTACATCCGATACATTTTTTCTTATTTATTTGTACAATATTATCGTCTTCAATTCTATTAACTTTTTGGTTTTTTGCCATAATACGTCTTCTCCATATAATAATTTTTATAAGGGAAATATCATAATTAAATTTTATTAATTGGATATATTTAATCCCTTTAATTTAGAATTATAAAATTTCCTCCATACAATATAATTACTTTTCTACTTCCTTCATTATTACTGTTTTTATTTGATATAATATAAATAGTGAACTTATAAATATTAAGCAGGTGATAATATGAATTACATAATATATGATTTAGAATTCAACCAAAAAAACAATACGTCTTCAGATAATAATGATTCTACAGAAACTAAAGTAAATGCTTCTCGTGATATGCCCTTTGAGATTATTCAAATTGGTGCATTAAAACTTAATAATGATTTTGAAACAATCTCTACTTTTGATGCATTGATTAAGCCAACTGTATATAAAACAATTCATCCTTATGTAGAGAACCTAACAAAAATCACCGATGACAAGGTCGCTTTGTGTAAAAACTTTGTTGCGGTATATGAAGATTTTTTAAAATTTGTTGGAAATGATGAAATTATATTGTGTGTTTGGGGAATTACTGATATCAAAGAAATAATAAGAAATGTGCAATTTTATAATTTAACTGGCTCTAAATTTTCCAAGTATATAGATATTCAGAAATACGCTTCAAAGTATCTGAAATCCCCAAATAAATCAAAAATTGGTTTAAGAAATGCTATTGAGCTTCTAAAAATACCTATTACAGGTGAATTTCATGATGCTTTTAATGATGCTTGTTACACTGCAGAAGTTTTTAAATTAATTTATGATGATAATATACAATCTACAATTTATATCCCAACTTATTCTAATAGGATATCAAAATCTAAAGAAAAAATTGACATGACAGCTGTAATAAATCAATTTGAAAAAATGTATAATAGAGAAATGTCAGAAGAAGAAGAATCCATAATAAAACTTGCATACATGATGGGAAAAACTAGACAGTTTATACTTTAGGCACATTCAAAAAATAACAAGTCCATTTGCCAGCTTATTTCCCATCATCAAAGGAGGTTAAATTGCATGCGCAATTTAACTAAGTTCGAGAAACCAAATACAAGATTTGGACTCTCACTTATAATAGGCCTGCTATGAGGGCAATTTGCCTCCTTGCCTGATGAAAAATAATCATTGCAACTTTGGACTTGTTATTTATTTTCATGTGCCTTAAATATACGAAATATCCTACCGAAAAAATATGGACTCTGTTGTTTCAGTTGCTTATAGCCCTATCCTAATTGCAACGCTGCACAAAAGAGTCCATATACTTTTTGGCGTAGTATATACTTAATTTAAATGTTTGTTATTTTATATTTATATAATGGTCTTCCAATCTTTCCATATTCTATGATTTTTTCTAGTTTTCCTTGTTTACTCATGTAATCCAGATATTTTCTAACTGTAACTTTTGCCATACGAAGTTTTTCTGATAATTCTTCGGTGGTAACGTATTCCGCTTTAGTATGATCAATCTCATTTGCTATTGAGTTATATGTATATTTATTTAATCCTTTTTCAAGATTATTATCGAATTGTTCATCAGTTAATTCATTATGCTTGGTATTTAAAATTAATTTATCTAGTTCTCCTTGTTCAATGGTTTCATTACTTCTATAGCTATTAATTCTTTCCTTAAAAATGCCAAGTGACTCGTTAAACCTTTCAAAAGTAAAAGGTTTTATTAAATAATCTACAACTCCATATCTAAAGGCTTCTTTAATTCTATCTATACTTTTATCCGCAGTAATTAATATAACATCTGAGGATATTTCATTCTTTCTTAGCCATTTTAAAAAATCAATTCCATTTTCATTTGGAAGAAAAACATCTAAAAGGATTAAATCAATATCATTTTCTGATATAAATTCTTTGGCTTCTGTAAGATTGGCTGCAGCCTTTTTTAATGAGAAACCTTTTACTTTATTTAAAAATTTAGAGTTTATTTCCCTAACCATAGGGTCATCTTCAACAATCATCGTCTTAATCATGTATTTAGCTCCTTTCCATAGGTATTGATATATTCCATTCAGTACCATCGTTTACATTAAAGCCTATAGTTCCATTAGCTTCATCAATGATTTTTCTTACTATATACATTCCAAAACCTCGGCTCCCCTCTTTACTTGAGATTCCTATTTGATAAATAGTTTTCCTTATGTTTTCAGGTATCCCTGTTCCATTATCTTTTACAATAATTTTCATCTCATTTTCTTCTTCACATATTTTTACATATATTTCTCCCGTGCCATCATTTTTAACTGCATCTATAGAATTTTCTATTAAATTTCCAATCACAGATACCAATTCATCAGAAGTCATATACTCAGGTAATTTACTTATATTTGAATCTTGATCTATTAATAAATTAATTCTAGCTTCCTCACACTTAGTATACTTTGCTAATATCAATGCTGCAATAGATACATCCTTTATGTTATTCGATACTATGGCTGTTATACTCTTGTTACTTGTTGCTATAACGTTAATAAATTTAATAACTTCATCATATTCCTCTAATTGAACAAGTCCAGAAATCGTATGCAATTTATTCATAAATTCATGATTCTGAGCCCTAAGAGACCATGCCATTTTTTTTATTCCAGTAAGTTCTTCTGCCATTTTACGCACTTCTGTTAAATCTTCAAAAGTTATAACCAAACCTAAAATTTCATTTTTAGAACCTTTTATAGGACTGTATTTGCACATAATATTTAAACCTGGACGTACCTTAATTTCTATATTATTCCTTGGTTCTCCATTCTTTATTACAGAATCAACAATACTTTCATAGGTAAAATTAGTAATGTGACTTCCTATATCACTTTTTTCTAACATCAAAATTCTACTTGCTTCCTCATTATATAATGTTATGCATCCATTGTGATCAACTGCAATTAAACCTTCTTTTATATTTTCAATTACAATTTCTTTTTCCTTTAAAATTAAAGCTATTTCTTCTGGCTCTAAGCCAAATATAGTTTTTTTGATGTTATATGAAAGAGCAACAGCTCCTGTAGCACCTAAAATCAATCCCATTACTATTATAGAAATAAATTTGTACATTTTTGTATATACTTCATCATCAAATTGATTATATAACATTCCTACAGCTACTGCACCTATCTGCTTATTGTTTTCATCATAAATTGGAGCAAAAGCCCTTACAGCAGCTCCAAGAGTTCCACTTGCTGTTGAAATATATTGTTCTCCTGTCTTTAATACCCTTTCTTCATCCCCTCCAACAAATTTTTCGCCAATCTTACTTTGGTTTGGATGAGAATATCTTATACCATTCATATCCATAACTACTATATATTCTACATTTGCCTTTATACGAGCATTTTCAATTTCATCATTTAATAATTCATTAGAAATATCTTTATTTCCCTTTAAGCATTCTCTTACTTCGTAAGTTGTTGCAAATGTATTAGCTATATTGAGCATATTCCTATCTATTTGCTCTCTTAATAACTTTTTCATTTCCATAAAAGAAAGTATTGTTATACTCCCAATTGAAATTAAGAGAATAATAATTACCAAAGAGGTTATCTTTCCTTTTAGCTTCATTCTATCCTCCTTAATATAACTTCTTAATTTTAATTTATTTACCTTAAATATTTTTTATTATTCCTCCTTTTATTCGTAACTTCCAAGCACAAACTTAATGAAAAGTTTATTTCCTCTTTAATAATACTATATTATAACTTAAAACTCTACATAGATAACAGATTATTGTAATTTTAGCCAAAATAGACTACTAGTTTAAAAGAAAATAAATAATATAAATCTCGTCGAAGTTTTCTTTCCACTAGAGTTCGTTTTACACAAAACAAAAGAGCGTACTCCTAAGAATTCGCTCCTTTATACATACTTATCTGTCTAAAACTAGTTATATTCTTGAACCTGTTCTTCTCCGTTTAAGACTCTAATTGCTCCCTGTGCTAATGCTAACATTTCATCTTCACCTGGGTAAACTACTATAGATGCTATAAAATCTACCTTTTCCTTTATTAATTTTACCATTGGCTTTCCATATGCCATACCTCCGGTTAATATTATAGCATCCACCTTCCCATTTAAAACTGTTGCTGCTGCACCGATATCTTTAGCAACTTGATATGCCATTGCATCATGAATTAATTTTGATTTTATATCCCCTTTTAATACTGCTTCTTCCACAACTCTCCCGTCATTTGTATCAAGGTAAGCTACAAAACCACCTTTCCCTGTTAACTTCTTTATAATTTCTTCTAATGTATATTTTCCACTAAAGCACATTCTGGCTAAATCACCTGCTGGAACTCCTCCGCTTCTTTCTGGTGAAAATGCACCATCTCCATCAAGAGCATTGTTTACGTCCACAATTTTTCCTTTTTTATGTGCTCCTACTGAAACTCCGCCTCCCATATGAGCAACAATAACATTTACATCCTCATATTTTACCCCATGCTCTTGTGCATATCTTTTAGCTACTGCTTTTTGATTTAGTGCATGAAAAATACTTTTTCTCGGTAATTCTGGAACGCCAGACAATCTTGCAATCTCTTCCATCTCATCTACAACTACTGGATCTACTATAAAAGCAGTTTTACCGATAGAAATAGCAATTTCATTTGCTATTATTGCTCCAAGATTAGATGCATGCTCTCCCTGCACATTTTCTTTTAAATCTTGCAACATCTTATCGTTTACACTATAAGTACCACTAAGTATTGGCTTTAAAAGTCCACCCCTACCAACTATTGCATCCATTTCGTTTATATCTATTTCATTTTCTTTTAATATTTTCAATATTATCTCTCTTCTAAAATTTTGTTGATCTGCCACATGTTTAAATTGTCCTATTTCTTCTGAGGAATGTCTTAAAGTTTCCTCGAACAATTGCTTTTCACCTTCATATACTGCTATTTTAGTTGATGTAGAACCCGGATTAATTATTAATAATTTGTAATTCAAGTTTTTTCCTCCCTACATTTTTTATCTCTAAATTTATTCATCAACCTATATGCCTAAAATTCTTTAAAAAACACGGAATCATGGAATACTATGTACACAGATAGGAGGATTAATATAGAAATATATACCTCAATCCTACTATTTGTACTTCATTCATTATTGCCTTCCATTCTGCCGTGTTTAATTTGACACCCATTAAATAATTTTTCTTGGTAATATTAAAATTTTAATAATTATTTTTTATTATGCAGCAACTTCATTATTTAATTTTTTTGCTTTTTTGTTATTAAGCATTTTGAATACATAAGATACAATGAACGGACATACTATAGCTGATACTACGCATGCTGCTGCAACTTGTGCTGTTGCTATTGTTGCTATAGCAGCTAATGTTGGATCTGCTGCTGCAATAGCTGCTGGTGTTGCTACAGCATTTCCTGCTGTTGACCCTGTTGCTAAACCAATGATAGGTTCTTCTTTAAATATTTTAAGAAGTATATAAGCTCCTATTCCAGTAAATGCAGCTATGATTCCTAATAATATACCAGGACCTCCAGCTGTTATAATAGTTGAAAGATTCATTCCTGC
>JARLHR010000041.1 GCA_031292145.1 Clostridium sp.
ATGGAACATGGTACTACATGCAACCATCAGGAGAAATGAAAACAGGTTGGATAAATGATAATGGAACATGGTACTACATGCAACCATCAGGAGAAATGAAAACAGGTTGGATAAATGATAATGGAACATGGTACTACATGGAATCATCAGGAGCAATGAAGACAGGTTGGATAAATGACAATGGAACATGGTATTACATGGAATCATCAGGGGCAATGAAGACAGGTTGGATAAATGATAATGGAGCATGGTATTATATGGAATCGTCAGGAGCAATGCAAAAGGTATAACGGGTATAAAAGAAAGTGCATTAGCGCCACCAATTAGTGCATTTGTAATTGGAAAATAAGAACTTAAAAAGTAATTGCTTGGCAAAGTGCTGCTGTATTATAATAAATAGAGCAGCACTTTGTATACTATTACAAATAAAAAAGGTTTATTAACCGGAGGAAAGCATTATGGAATTATTAAAGCTTGTAATTGTTGATGATGAACCAATTATTTTACGTGGATTACTAGAAACCTATGATTGGGAAGAGATGGGTTTCGTTATTGTAGGTTCTGTTGAAAATGGAGAGAAAGCAATAGATGTTATTAAAAAGACAAAACCGCATCTTGTGCTTACAGATATTTGTATGAAACAAATGAGTGGATTAACGCTTATAGAAAAAGTAAAAGCATTTGATGATAGCATTTCATTTATTGTAATTAGTGCATATAGAGATTTTGAATATGCTCAAAAAGCCTGTGAAATAGGTGCTTTTTCATATCTGCTAAAACCATTAGATGAAGATAAATTAAAAGACACTATGAAAGCGATTCATGATTATTGTTTTGAGCAAATTCAAAATAAAACAAAACATGATAATTGGGAAAAACTTTTAATAGACAATGAAGAAAATTTTCAACAAGTTATAGTGCAAAAATATTTGGAAAATAGAATAGAAGAGACAAAAATAAAACAAGTGTTTTCAATGCTAAATCAAGAAATAAAGGAAGAAGATACATATATATGTGTTTGTGTAGATGTAGATATATCTTGCAAAATAACAAATGAGTTATCTTTTCAAGCAGACAGATTTACTTTATTTCAGCATTTAGAGAAAACTTTTGGTTCAGAATATACATATTGGAGTTTTGAAAAACAAAATGGCAACAGAATATTTCTCCTAAAAACCAATAATAATACTGGCATTAATAATGTTAAGAAAATTATGGAGGAGACTAAAAACATATTAAACAGCCAAATTATATCTGCAATTTCTAGAGAATATAATGGTTTCATAGCGTTGCAAAAAAGTTATCAGCAGGCCACTTGTTTATTTCAAATGGCTAGTGAATCAGGAGCAAGTGCATTTACAACAGCAAAAGAATTAGTTGAAGAAATTGAAGGTAATATATATTCTAGTGATGCAGAGATGATGGTTTTAAATTCTGTTCATAAGAATGATATAAATCAATTAGAAGCAGCTTTTGGTAGTTTTATTTATGCACTTTCTTCTAATAGGAATAGAAAAAAGTATATACATAAACTTGTAATAAAGGTAGAACTTTTATTACAAGATTCTTATGGTTTAGTAGAAGGTGTTGAAAATAGTTTTCAACATTTTTATTCTAATTTAAATAACATAAAGGAGTCAAAGGCTATTGATATATGTTATAAATTGTTGTGTAATGTAATTAATGAAAGAAAAGAATGCACGGAAACACAAAATGTTCAATACTTTAGCGAGTATATATCAGTAGCTCTCGCTTATATTGAAGAAAATCTACATGATGAATCACTTACAATAGCATCAGTGGCTTCGCAGATATATTTAAACCCTGTTTATTTTGGGAGAGTGTTTAAGAATACAAAAAAAATATCTTTTAAACAATATGTATTAAAAAGAAGAATTGAGTTCGCTAAGAAATTAATATTAGAAGGAAAAGAGAGTATTTCTTTTATTTGTGGAAAAGTAGGTATGCCAAATCCTTCTTATTTTTCTAAGTTATTTAAACAATATACAGGTTTTTTGCCAAGTGAGTATAAAAAGGAACATGACATATGAGAAAATTAAAAATTAAAAAGTTTAACTTTTATGGTATTCAAAATCGTTTTTTAAAATATGTAATGATTATATTAGCAAGCTCATTTTTTTTATCAAGTATAGGCATAGGTGCTATAGTTAGTAGAAATATCAGACAATCTGTAATTGAAAAGTATGAATTTATAAATGAAAAAATAATGATTTCTTTAGAAAATCAATATGAAAAAAGTAATGATATTATGGAAAAATGCATTATTCATAATGATTTTCAGAAAAGCTTACTAAAACGTGAAACGACAATGTTAGAAAAAGAAGGTTTATATCGATGGCTATCGGATATTAACTTTACCAATCTAGAAGATTATGCATATATTGATAATAAAGAAAATGTATATGTAAAGCCGTATCAAAAGCTAGATTATAAGACTTTTGAAGAAAGTGGATTTTCGAAATTATTAGGTAATGATTATTCAAAGACAAAATGGATATGGAGAGAAGATACTTTATTTAATACACAACAAAAAGCATTATTTATCGGACGTTATATTCGCAATATGGATTTTTATCATAAGCCTGGGATGCTATTTTTAAAAATGAATAATAAATTTTTTGAAGAGATTCTAGAAACAGTTAATGAAAATGAAGGAACTTATTTTTTTATGGATAACTTGGGTAATATATGTTATGAAAAGTTACCAAATGGTTCTTATATATCAGATGAAAGTAAAGAAAAAATGGCTTCTATGATTCAGCTTAATATAAAAGAAGGTTTTTCAAATAAATCTTATAAAATAAATGATTTAAAAGAAGGCATCTATTTATATAATTATGATAATAAATCTGGATTTACAATAGCAACATTAATTCCTAACAGTGTATTAAACCAAGTCACCAAAAGGATAATAGGTATTATGTTAGTTGGATATCTTATTGTGTTATTGTTTGTTTTTTATTGCAGTGTTTATTTTTCTAAACGTTTTACAAAACCAATCAAGGATATTAATAGTGCTATGGTAGATTTTGATGGAATAGATTTTTCAAAAACATTACATATTAATACTAATACGGAGTTAGATACTATAGGAAAATCTTATAACAAAATGTTACTGAACATGAGAAAGTTTGTAAATGAAATTAAGAAACAAGAGCAAGAATTGCGAAATAGTGAGTTACATTCATTGATTTATCAAATAAATCCTCATTTTTTATATAATACATTAGATACTATTTATATGCTAGCTAGAATTAGTAAAGAAGAATGTACGATGAAAATGATACAAGCTCTTTCAAAATTTTTAAAAGTTAGTTTAAGCAAAGGAAGCGATGTTATAAGTATTTCAGATGAAATTGAGCATGTGAAAAGCTATATGGATATACAGAAAATAAGAAATAATGATCTATTCACATATGAAATATATTGTGATCCAGAGATGCTGTATTGTAAGGTTTTAAAATTAATTTTACAACCAATAGTTGAGAATGCAATTAAACATGGATTTTGTGATATATATGAGGGAGGTATTATTAAAATAAACATTTATATTGAAGAAGAGAATCTAGTTTTTATAATCTATAATAATGGAAAGCAAATACAACAAGATATTAAAAATAAGATTAATAATATGATAAATATGAATTTGAATGAAATTAAAGAGAACTTCTCTAATAAAAACGGCGGATATGGAATTGGGAATGTTATAAGCCGTCTAAGATTAAAGTATGGAAATGCAGTGCAATTATGTTATGAAAACGAAGATGATGGTATAAAGTGTGCTATAAAAATACCTAAAGTCAATTTGAAAGAAGGTAGTGTATATGAATTTTATTAAGAGAATAGTTTTACTTCTTTCTATGTGCATTTTTTGTATAATTTCTTTGAATGAGTGTAATTCCAAGACTGTAGATAAAACTGATTATAATGATGAATATAAAAAAGAAATTGTAATCCCCACTATTTTTTTAGTTGATGCAGCAACTAATATTAAGAATAATGAGGATTTAGTAAATGGTTTTAATGAAAAATATAAAGGAAAGTATAGAATTGAAGTAGAATGGATGACAGGCACTGCAAGTGATTATCGCTCTAGAATGAAAATGCTAAATGCGACAGATGAACTTCCAGCAATTATTACAGATGCAAGGTTTTCTCCAGAATTTTATCAACTTTTGTTAGATGGAAATAGATTATTAGACATTAGGCCTTATATTGAAAATGATATAGAATGGAAAAACAGTTTTGAACCACAAGTGTTAGATTCTTGTTTAGAAAAGGATGGATCAATGTACTTATCACCTATGAGCTCAAATTGTTTTTCTTATTCAGGAGTATTTTGGAATAAAAGGCTTTTTGCAAAGGCAGGTATATATTCTTTTCCTAAAACATGGGAGGACTTTTGGGCGTGTTGTGAAAAACTATCTAAACAAGGTATCACACCACTATCTCTTCATACAGCTGGAACAGCATGGGCACCTATGTTGTTTAGCACTGCATCGCTTGGTGATTCTTTAGAAGGTAGAGAGTTTATGAAAGTAAGATTGCCAAAAGACTATAATAATGAGAGTGGAAGAGAATTAGTCAAAAATCTAAAAAGATTATTTACATATACAACAGAAGATTCTGTAAATAGAGATTTTGATGTGGCGTTTGAACATTTTTCTAAAGGGGAAACTGCAATGTTACCAAATGGGTACTGGATGTTAGAACAAATGAACGAAGAATGGAAGGATACGATTGGGTTTGCCTCTTTTCCGGGAAATGTAACTGTAGCGTCTGCTGAAATGTCAGGTTGGTCTATAACAACTAGTTATAGTAAAGAAGTGCAAGAAGGCGCTCTGCTATTTTTAAAATATAGAACTCAAAAAAGTCAACAACAAAAGCAAGATTTCTTATATTTAAATACTCAACTGAAAACTGCTTTGGAGCAGGATTATATAAATTTAGTAAAAAGTAATCCAATCATTGTACCTAATTATCAGCTTCAATGGAATTCAATTTTACAACAAGAAGTTTTTGAATTTAAAATTCCGCAGTTAATAAATGGAATAATTACAGAAGAAGAATTTTTAAATTATATGAATGAAAGTGTAACTGATTTTGAAAAAGAAAAATAAGGGAAGAATTATGATATTCATAATTATCGAGATGGTGTTCTTATTTTTATAAAGACAGAAATCCAATTATGATAAATAAATTTTTTTATAACTTATATATATAAAACTATTGACTATCTAATAATAGAAGAATATACTTATAACATAGTAAGCAGATAAGAATTATATGAGAAAGAATAAGGAGTGGTTGATATGTCAAAAATATATAAGAATTTATCAGAATTAGTAGGTAGAACACCATTATTAGAAGTTGCGAACTATAGCAAAGGAAAGGACTTAAAAGGAACTGTAGTAGCAAAGTTAGAATATTTTAATCCAGCAGGAAGTGTTAAGGATAGAATTGCAAAAGCTATGATTGAAGATGCTGAAAATAATGGATTATTAAAACCTGGATCAGTAATAATTGAACCAACTAGTGGAAATACAGGAATCGGAATTGCATCTGTAGGAACTGCAAAGGGATATAAAGTTATAATTGTTATGCCAGAAACTATGAGTGTGGAAAGACGTAGTCTTATAAAAGCTTATGGAGCACAAATAGTATTAACTGAAGGAGCTAAAGGGATGAAGGGGGCAATTGCTAAGGCAGATGAACTAGCAGTTGAAACTCCAAACTCATTTATACCAGGACAATTTAGGAATCCAGCTAATCCAGAAATACACAAGAATACAACTGGACCTGAAATTTGGGAAGATACAGATGGAAAGGTTGATATATTTGTAGCTGGTGTTGGTACAGGTGGAACAGTTACAGGAGTTGGAGAATATTTAAAATCTAAAAATCCAGAGGTTAAAATTGTTGCAGTGGAACCAGCAGATTCGCCGGTATTATCAGAAGGTAAAACAGGCCCACATAAGATTCAAGGAATTGGAGCGGGATTCGTTCCAGAGGTTTTAAATACTAAAATATATGATGAAATTATAAAGATTAAAACTGAAGAAGCTTTTGCTGGCGCTAGAGAATTATCAAAAACAGAAGGATTACTTGTTGGTATTTCATCAGGAGCGGCTATATATGCTGCAACAGAACTAGCAAAACGCCCAGAAAATGCAGGTAAAACAATCGTAGCCCTATTACCAGATACAGGAGAACGTTATTTATCAACTGCATTATTCGAAGATAAATAAAATTAGAACAATCAATCATTCAGATTTCAACTATTGATATGTAATAATAAATTTCTACAAAATAAACAATGGTCATTCATAAATAGGTACACAGATTTATTTATGAATGGCTTTTACTAATGCAAATAGAATTATTAATATAAGTTTAAGTGAATTTTCTGCATTAGAAATAAGTAACATGTTGTGTGCAGCGTTTCATTAGGAATTTGGATGGCTGTGATTCTTAAACAGAAGTTGTTCCAAAAGGCTTGTTCAAATTACTTTTGAAGCAAGCCTTTTGGGTACAAATTCTGCTTTTAGAATCACCCATCTAAATTCCTTAGAAACCGAAACACAGCATGTTACTTATTTCGGTAAGATATCACCTAATTTTAGATTACAACTTGTTTATCATTTTATATAATTCATTTTCTTCTTTATTTATTCTTATTTCTATTGATTTTAATATTTTCCTTGTTTCAGTAAGAAAGCTTTCAATACCTGCAGCTATAATTTTACTTTTTGTATTGAATTGATTTTTATAATCTGTAAATATATCTGCAATCCCGCCCATTTCATCGATATAAGAATTTGCTAGATTTTTTAGAGTTTCGTTTGTTCCGTTAAGTAAATTAGGATACAAAAACTTATCTTCCGAACCTAAATGAATTTTTAATTTGCCAGCAAGTTTATTAATGTGGCTAGTTATATCTAAGAGATCTGCTTCAAGATTTTTTTCAGCTAATTTTACATTTATATAATTAATTTCTTCAAAAATTCCTTTATGTTCTCTCATTAAGTTATCTATATTCATAAATTAACACCTCATTTTTATTATCTTTTGATTATAGTATAAATGGTAATAATAAATAAGTACGTAACAATAGTTACAATGCTTAGTCATTCTAGAAAAATCAAGCATAAGTGATTTAATATGGATGAAGATTATATTATATTTTGAAAGTTATCAAAATCAACTTCTTGAATTTGTTCAGTATGCACTAAAATATTGTTAGAAGGAAGCATAGAATATGGATTTTTAATATGGTACTATTATTTTGACAGAGATGTCTTTTTTTTTGATAAAGGCATTTTTATAGTTTCTAAGTAAAGTTATAAAAATGTTATAGAGTGATAATATTAAGTTGTTTTTAGGAGGAATTAAAAATGAATTTTAATTATAATTTACCAGTAAACCTTTTGTTTGGACGAGGTAGAAGCGATGAAATAGGTGCAGAAGTAGCTAAGTATGGTAAAAAGGCACTTATTGTAACTGGAAGAAGTAGTACTAAGAAAAGTGGACTGCTTGATAAAACAATAAGCTTATTAAATGAAGCAAAAATCCAATATGAAATTTTTAATAAAGTAGAACAAAATCCACTCACTACAACTGTATATGAAGGGGTAGATGTTATAAAGGAAACAGGATGTGATGTTGTTTTAGGCCTTGGCGGTGGAAGTATTATGGATGCTGCAAAGAGTATAGCATTTTCAGCTAAAAATCCTGGGGATATTTCAGAATATATATTTGGAATAAAGCAAGGTAACGACGCGCTACCTATAGTTTTGGTACCAACAACATGTGGTACAGGAAGTGAAGGAAACTGTTTTTCAGTTCTTACTAATTCTGAAACTAAAGATAAAAAATCTCTTAGAACAAATGCAATTATTGCAAAAGCATCGATTATTGATCCAGAATTAATGACAACAATGCCAAAGAGCATACTTGCATCTGTTGGATTTGACGCACTAGCACATAATATGGAAGCTTATGTGTCTAAAATAGGACAACCATTAACTGATATGAAGGCTCTTTATGGAATAAAATTATTGGCTGAAAATTTAATTAAAGTATACGATGATCCTACTGATTTAGATGCATGGGAAAAGGTAACATTAGCAAGTACTTTAGGAGGTATGGTAATTGGGGTAGCGGGAGTAGCAGCGCCACATGGACTTGAACATCCAGCAAGCGGTCTTTATGATATCGTTCATGGAAAAGGCCTTGCTGCGCTTACACCTATAATTGTTGAAAAATCATGGGAAAGTGACATTCAGAAATATGGTGATATATCAAAGATACTTGGAGGATCTGATGCAAAGGATTGTGCTGATGCTATAAGAAATTTTCTTGAAAAAATAGATCTAAAGGTAACTTTAGGAGAGCTTGGAGCTAAAGAAAAAGATATTGACTGGATGGCAGAGAACTGCATGAAAGTATCAAAGCCAAGTATAGCAAATCATCCAAAAGAATTTACTTTAGAGGAAATTAAGGAAATTTATTATAGGGCATTATAGAATTAAGAATTTAGGCACAATCAAAAAAATAACAAGTCCATCTGCTAGAAAAGTTCTTATATGCAGAAAAGTTCCGTATTGCAGCATAGCTGCTCTTTTCATAAGTGCATAGCTGCTTTTTTCTAATGCGCCTATTTTCCATAATGCTACGTCAGCAGATTGACCTAATAGGCCCGCTATGAGGCCAATCTGATTCCTTGCCTTATGAAAAATAATCATAGCATTTTGGACTTGTTATTTTCTTTCATGTGCCTTATTTTGTGCACGATGCACTAAAATATTGTTATTAAAGATGATAGACTTATAAATCTTAATATGATAATATACATACAAGCAAATAAGTTATCGAAGTAACAAGGAGAGTTTAGTGAAATAGATCTTAATTTTGAGAAATCAATGGTGAGGAAAAAATAAACTTAAGATTAAATATTATGCACACTGCACAAAAAAATGTTACTTATGGCATAGAAATTATAAAAGAATCATGATAATATTATTTTAAAATAAAACAAAATAATAATTTATATTGAATGCAAAGGCGCACTGAAATTAAAACAGTGCGCCTTTTTATATTACAGAGAAATTGGAGTTGAGAATATGTATAAAGTTTGCGAATTATCAAAAAAATATGGGGAACTAGAAGTATTAAAAAACATAAGCGTAGATGTAAAAGAGGGCGAAGTTGTATGCATTATAGGACCATCGGGCTCTGGAAAAAGTACATTTTTAAGATGCTTAAATTTATTTGAGATTCCAACAGGTGGAAAAATGTATTATAACGGAAAAAGCATTATGGATAAGGACTTAGATAGCAGATCTCTTAGAGAAGAAGTAGGAATGGTATTTCAAAAATATAACCTGTTTCCATTACATACAGTAGTAGAAAATGTAATGCTCGCACCAGTGCTTACAAAAAAGAAAAATAGAAAGGAAGCAGAAGAAATAGCATTGGAACTTCTTCAAAAGGTAGGATTAAAAGATAAAGCAGATGTATATCCAAAAACTTTATCAGGAGGACAACAACAAAGGGTTGCCATAGCAAGAGCATTAGCAATGGAACCAAGAATGCTTTTATTTGATGAACCAACATCAGCTTTAGATCCAGAATTAGTTGGAGATGTATTGGATGTTATGAAACAATTAGCAAAAGACGGTATGACCATGGTAGTTGTAACTCATGAAATGGGATTTGCTAGAGATGTATCTGATAGAGTAATCTTTATGGACAAGGGTTATATAGTTGAAGAAGGCTCGCCAAAAGAGATTTTTACAAATCCTAAAAATGACAGAACGAAAGAATTTTTATCTAGAGTATTAAATTAAGATTTAGATATAAAGAAAACTTGGTTATTTAGAAAAATAGTAGGTTAATTAAAGGTTGTAAAAATAAGTATAAGCTTTAAATATAAAAAAATAATTATGAAAAGGGGAAATTAATATGAAGAAAGTATGGAAAAAATTATTAGTATCAGCAATGGTTGTAGTGAGTTGTGTTGGATTAATGGTAGGATGTGGCTCAGGAGGAGCTGGTGGCAGCTCAGCATCAACAGACAGCAGTAAGGCAAAAGATACTTTGGCGGCAGCAAAAGAAAAAGGGGTATTAACAGTTGCTTCATCAAATGATGCGCCATTTGCTTTTATGGATGCTAAGACAAATCAATTTACTGGAATCGATGCAGAAATTATTACAGAAGTTGCTAAGAGACTTGGTATTAATAAAGTTGAAATGAAGCAAATACCATTTGAAAATTTATTAGTTGAATTAAACAATAATTCAGTAGATATGGTAACAGACGGAATGTATGTAAAAGACGAACGTAAAAAACAAGCTAAGTTTACTAATATATGGTACAAAGAAGGGGAAGCTATTGTTATTCCTAAAGATTCAAAAATTGCAAGTAAAGATGATTTGAAAAATGCAGTAATAGGTGGACAAAAAGGAACAGCTTTCTTAGAAACAGCTCAAAAATGGCAAAAAGATGGCATAGTAAAAGATGTTAAAATATTTGGAAGCCAATCTGAATTAATGTTAGCAGTAAATACGGGGAAAATAGATGCTTGTATTACTGATGGAGCGGTTGCAGGATATACATTATCACAAGACAGCAGCCTTAGTTTAAAAATTTTATCACCATATAAAGCAGAAGCAGCTGGAATGATAGCAGCAGCGGTTAGAAAAAATGATACAGCTTTAGCAGATGCAATTAGCGAAAAAATTGATGAAATGAAAAAAGATGGGACAATTCTCAAACTTCTTAAGAAGTATGGAATGAATGAAGATAATTTTGTATCAATAGAGGATGGCAAAACTACAGACAAGTAATAAAACAAACTAAAAAGAATCCATATATGGATTCTTTTTAGAAAAGGAGGCAGTACATATGGACATTTTGTCTAACTTGGATTTTAGCACAGCATTTAAATATTTAGTACCTTCACTAGCAGATGGGCTTTGGATTGTAGTACAAGCAACAGTATTTGGATTCTTATTAGCAATAATATTAGGATTGTTTATTGCAATTGGGCGTATTAGTAAAATAAAGATTTTAAGAGGATTTTTAGTTGTATTTTTAGAATTTATTCGAGGAACTCCCTTATTAGTTCAATTAGTATATATGTATTATGTAGTACCACTTTTAGTATCTGCTATTGTGCAAATTTGGAGCCCTGGATATCAATGTAAAATAAGTTCGTTAGTTGCAGGAACAATAGGACTTGGAATTAATTATGGTTGTTATATATCAGAGGTTATTCGTTCATCAATATTATCAATAGATGCTGGACAAACAGAAGCAGCGTTAGCGCTTGGTTTAACAAATAACCAAGTTTTATTTAGAATAATAATACCTCAAGCACTAAGAAATGTAATACCTGTATTCGGAAACTACTTGGTAATGATGTTAAAGGATACATCACTGCTTGCATATGTATCAGTTAGTGAATTATTATTACGTACTCAAAGTTACGCTTCACAATCATTTTTAACTATCGAATCATACACAATTTTAGCAGGGTTTTATTTAATATTAAGTTTACCACTTGCTCAGTTAGTAAAATTAGTAGAAAAGAAAATGTTAAAATTCAACTAGATTATTTAAGGGGTATGAGGAGATCAGTCAGTTAGGTATCATCTGATAAATTATTTTCTTTTAGGCACATGAAAAAAATAAACAAGCATGCTGGTCTATTAATTTCTTGAATGTATCTTAGATACATTACTTTAAAAATATATATAACTAGAAATATATTATTTGAATATTGTTAGTTAAAATTTTTACAGGTTGTACTATTTTTACTTGTTTTATAGTTAATTGAAACAAGTAAAAGTGGTGCAATCTTTTTTTCATTGTTAATTAATAATGAAAATTTTATTAAATAACCGGGAAAGTATATAGAATGAAAGAAATTTTCGTATAAGTCACTCTTTTTTTATGAATGAATATATGATAAAAATATAATAAGCAAAAGTATTTTTTAAATAATTGAAGGATAAAGGTGGGGCTTATGTCAATTTCGGTAAAAGATATACTTAAATTAGATTCCTTGAAAAAAATAAAACTTGTAGGTGGAGAAGCAGGTTTAGAGAAGTATATAGAATGGATATATGTAGCGGAATGTTTTGAAAATCCATTAGAAGGAATTAAGTGGTTACAAGGCGGAGAAATAATTTTTATAACTGGTGTCGGAATTAAAGATAATGAAGAGATACTGTTAGAGTTAATAAGAGGAATAAATGAAAAAAATGGTTCAGGACTTATAGTAAATGTTGGTCCATATATAAAAAGTATATCTGATGAAGCAATTAAACTAGCAGATAAGCTTGAAGTTCCATTATTCACACTGCCTTGGGAAGTAAAACTAGTTGAAGTTTCTAGAGATATTAGTAATGCTATAGTTTTATCACGTATAGAAGAAAATTCGCTTACTCACTTTTTAAGTAATATCTTATTTGGTGATGGAGAAATAGAAGGCGATGCGATACAAAAAGCAGCGTATTTTGGTTATAATTTAGCGGGGGATTGCTGTATATGCGTTATAGACATTGATGGCTTTGAAAGGTATTTAAAGCAAAAAAAATTAGAGGATGAAATGAGTATATCTAAGATTAAAATCACATTTAGAAAAATAGTGCAAGATATATTGGAAAAGCATGCACTTAAAGTGCCTATAATCGATAAGGATGACGCAGTGATTTTTTTTATTAGATCAGAAGAAAATTGTATGAATAGATTAGACAAGGCATTAAAAGAAATTCAGGAAGTAATAAAAAAGCGTATGGATAGTCTTTCTGTTAGTGTGGGAATCGGAAATTCTTATAAGGATCTAAAGATGATGAAGCAGTCATTAAGCGAAGCAGAATTAGCGATTGATAGTGCAAAATGCCAAGGATTAGATGATACAATTACAAAGTATAAAGATATAGGTATTTATGGACTTCTTTTTAATGTAAAAAATAGAACAGTGTTAGATAATTATTTAACAGAAGTTTTAGGACCAATAAGCAGCAGTGATAATAAAGATAATAATTTAATTGAAATATTAGAAATGTACTTAAATGAAAATTGTAATATTACAGTTACAGCAGAAAAACTATTTTTACATAGAAATACTCTTAAATATAAAATAAAAAAAATAGAGGAATTATTAAATTGTGACTTACATAATTTTAATGATTGTATGAATGTAAAAATTGCATTGTATATTAATAAGGTTTTAAAATAATAAATGTGAACTTAGATTTAAGCAATAGCTTACCAAAATAAGTAACATATTGTGTTCCGGTTTCTATTGTTTAAGTTTTGGAGGGCGTGAACAAAATTATTATAACCCTTGGACATATGAAATATAAAAAGATTTTTATATAATATGTAAAAATAAGCAATTGAAAAATTCAATGGGCAGCGTTAGTCTATCACTTCTTAGTGATAGACTTTTGTTTTTTTAGACAATAATTTTGAATGGAGATATTTAATTATTCAAGAGCTGCCTAGTTATTAGACTTGAATGTTAACTGTTCACTTTTAACTGTTAACTGAATAAGGGGTGGTTATATGTCAATTTTAGTGAAGGATATTTTAAAATTAAAATCTCTAGAAGAAATGAAATTAGTAGGAGGAAATATAGGCTTAGAAAAATGCATCGAATGGATATATGTATCAGAATGCCTTGAGGATCCGCTAGAAGGTATAAAGTGGCTACAGGGTGGGGAGATAGTGATCATTACTGGAGTTGGAATAAAGAGCGATATTAGTGTTTTAACAAAGCTTATAGAGGGAATCAGCGAAAAAAATGGAGCTGCACTAATAGTAAATGTGGGCAAATATATAAAAGAAATTCCAGAGCAAGCTATTGAAATAGCTGACAAATTACAGATAGCTTTATTTACATTACCCTGGGAAGTAAGATTAATAGAGGTTTCAAAAGAAATAAGTAATGCTATTATATTAGCTCGTATTGAAGAAAAATTTATGAATGATTTTTTGAATAATATATTATTTGGTCAAATGGACTTAGGGGTAAATATTAAAGAAAAAGCAAACTATTTTGGCTACAATTTGCATGGAAAGTGTTGTATATGTATTATAGAAATTAATGGATTTAAAGAATTTCCAAAAACAAAAAATTTGTATGATGAAATGAGTATATCTAAAATTAAACTTACATTAAGGAAACTTGTACAAGATACATTAGAGAAATATTCATTAAAAGTACCAATTATAAATAATGATGATGAAATTATTTTTTTAAATAGAGCAGAAGAAAATTCTATGAATAGGCTAAATAAAGCACTTAAAGAAATTCAAGAAATAATTGAAAAACGACTGAGTGGAATTTCAGTAAATGTGGGAATTGGGAATGGATATGAAGATTTAAACTTAATGAAAGAATCTTTCAACGAGGCTAAAATGGTTATCGAGAGTTTAAAGTGTGAGGGTGGTAATCAAGTAATTAAAAAATATACTGATATAGGAATATATAGCTTAATATTTAGTGTTGATAATAAAAAAATATTAGAAAATTATTGTAAGCAAGTAATTGGGCCAATTATAGAAAAAAATAAGAAAAGCAAAGAAGTCAGCTCTATTCAAATATTAGATATGTATTTAAATGAGAATTGCAATCTTACTTTAGCAGCAGAAAAATTGTATTTGCATCGAAATACACTTACATATCGTATAAAGAAGATAGAGCAATTATTAAATTGCAATCTGCACAATTTTGAAGATTGTCTCAGAATAAAAATGGCGCTTTATATTAGCAAAACTTTATAGATATTCAAACATTGACTTAGATTTATGTGGTAGTCTACCGAAATTCCATACATTTTTGTTCCACAGGACTATGAAATTTTCACTGGAAGGTTCTAAGCATAAGGTTGTGCCCATTTCTGCATGCTCCAAATATAAAATTTTGACAAGCAGTAAATGGTACAACCAATAGATGAAACTCGACTCACTACGTTCCCTGAGTAAGCGATTCACACCAAATCATAGATTTGGGTTCTCTGCTTAAGAACCTTCACAGCTCAATTTCAAATGCCTGTTTCACAAAAATGTATGGAATTTCTAGTATGGAAACACCTTCTAATTATAAATTGGATATCTATATGAAATTAAACAATGAACCCCCAATTTATACTAAAGAAAATTTACAATCAACAACATTGTAAAGGCATATGGCTTTTGGTCAAAACATACAAAAAGTTTATGGCGTCTGGACATAGAAAAGCTATAGAGAAAGTATTATTATATAAACAAGCTAACACATAGAAAACAATGATTTAGTAGACAACGGAGTCTTTCATGTATGGAAACATGATGACTCCATTTTTAATGTTTAGTAAAATATAGACTTTTAAATGAATGATGAATAGTGAAAGATGAAGGAGGAAATTCCAAAGGAATTTCATCATTAATGATTAATTATTAATCATTCATTCTTCATCAAAATAGAGGGGGATTTAAAATGATAGAAGAATCAAATGTAAAATTAGTAACATCAATACCAGGACCTAAATCAAAGGAAATTTTTGAAGAAAGAAAAAAATATGTAGCTAATGGAGTATCTGTATCAACAGATATTGCTATTGCAGAAGCAAAGGGTGCTTTGATTAAAGATGTCGATGGTAATGTATTTTTAGATTTTGCAGGAGCAATCGGTGTTCAAAATGTAGGACATTGCGATGATGAAATAGTAAAAGCAATACAAGAACAAACAGCGAAATATATTCATCCAGGATATAACGTAGTAACTTATGAATCATATGGAGCTTTAGCAAAGAAATTGACAGAAATAACTGTTGGAGATTTTGAAAAGAAAGTTATGTTTGCAAACAGTGGGGCAGAAGCAGTAGAAAATGCTATTAAAATAGCTAGAACTTATACTAAGAAAACAGGTATTCTTTCCGCTACAGGTTCTTTCCATGGACGTACAAATATGACTATGTCAATAACAAGTAAATATAAACCATATAAAAATGGTTTTGGGCCATTTGCACCAGAAACTTATAAATTTGATTATCCATATTCATATAGAGCACCACTTGGAGTTTCAGAAGAGGAATATGCAGATGAATGTCTTAATAAGTTAAAAGCTATGCTTAAAACTACACTTTCTCCAGACATGATAGCATGTTTAATAATTGAACCACTGCAAGGTGAAGGTGGATTTGTAGTACCATCTGCAAAATATATGCAAGAATTACAAAAGCTTTGTAATGAAAATAATATACTTCTTATAGTTGATGAAATACAAGCTGGATTTGCAAGAACTGGTAAGATGTTTGCTCATGAACATTATGGCATTGAGCCGGATATCGTTACATTATCAAAATCAATAGCTGCAGGAGTTCCATTAAGTGCAGTAGTTGCTAAGAAGGAAATAATGGATTCTGCATGTGTAGGAGGAATTGGAGGAACTTACGCTGGAAGCCCTCTTGGATGCATCGCGGCACTTAAAGTTATAGAAAAAATTGAAAAAGAAGATTTATGTGGTAAGTCAGTAAAGCTTGGAGAATATATTACTGGAAGACTTAACGAAATGAAAGAAAAATACGAGGTTATAGGTGAAGTAAGAGGTCTTGGTTCTATGATAGGAATAGAACTTGTAAAAGATAGAACTACAAAAGAGCCAGCAGCAGATTTAGTTAAAGCTATAATTAAAAAATGTTATGAAAAAGGAGTTATATTCTTAAATGCTGGATTACTTAGTAACGTAATTCGTTTCTTACCACCATTAGTAATGACAGATGAACAAGTTAAATATGGAATGGATGTATTAGAAGAATCAATTAAGGAATGCATATAGATATCAAAATGTGAACTTAGACTTAAGTGGTGTCCTACCGAAATTCCATACATTTTTGTTCCACAGAGCTATGAAATTTTCACTGGAAGGTTCTAAGCGCAAGGTTGTGCCCATTTCTGCATGCTCCAAATATAAAATTTAGACAAGCAGTAAATGGTACAACCTTGCACTAAGAACCTTCGCAGCTCAATTTCAAATGTCTGTTTCACAAAAATGTATGGAATTTCTAGTATGGAAATACACTCAAATTATAAGTTAAACTTATATGTTGCTTATTTCTACTTGAGCAATTCATTAATAATTTGTTAATGATTAAAAAATATAATATTTAAGGCAGATAGACTTATTATTTTTTGGATTGTGCCTAAACTTATGAATTAATTCATGGGATCTATTAATTATTTATTATAGTTTATAGATTTCATGAATTTTATTTTATATGCAAATTACATTAATAAAATCCAATATGAGTGTCGTTAGAAAACATATAAGGCGTATGAAAGAAAATAATATGGCCAAAACCATGATTATTTTTTATCAGGAAAGGAAGCGGATTGGTCTCTCGGCGAAAGCGAAAATTTGAAAAAGTTCATATTGTTTGAGTGGATTAATTAATGATGCTATAATTATGTTAGATAATAATAATTTTTTTGTTGAATATTATTATAGATTAAAATCAGAAAGCAAAGTAACTATCTTATATTATAATTAGGAGAGACATAATTTATGATTAGAGCAATAATTGTAGATGATGAGTTACCAGCATTAAAAATGGCTGAAAGTGTTTTGCGGGAATTTGACGATGTATTAATATGTGGTACTTTTTCGGATCAGGACGAGCTATTGGAATGCATACCTACGGTAGAGGTGGACTTATTATTATTAGATATTAAAATGCCTGGCATGCACGGTCTCGAGTTGGCTGAACGTATTAATGAGATTAGATCTGATATATTCATTGTATTTGTAACTGCATATGACAGTTATGCTATTGAAGCATTTGAGACGGATGCACTTGATTATATTATGAAACCAATTACGGAAGAACGAATGAAAAAAACGTTAGAAAGATATATAAAAAGGTGTGAACCTCAAAAGAAGAATGAAAAGTCAAGACGTATATATGTACGTTCCTTTGGTCGCTTTTCTGTGGAATCAGAAGATGGAGAGAAGATGAAATTCAGGACAGTTAAGACTGAGGAACTTTTTGCATTCTTAATTCATCACCAAGGAAACCCGGTATCCAAGGAGAAAATAATGGAAGAGTTATGGTATGATCGAGATATAGATAAGGCACAATCAATTCTATATACAACACTTTATCAATTAAGAAAAGACTTGGAAGGTTTCGGTTTAAATAATGTTATTGAGAATAGTCGGAAAGAAGGTGGAATCTGCCGCTTATTACGGTCTCCAGATTATTGGGATTGTGGGGAGTATATGGAGGTATACAAACAATATAAAGATGGAAAGTTAAGTGTCGAAGACGTAAAACGTGCAATAGAGATTCATCAAAATGGATATTTAATACATAATGGATATAGATGGGCAGTGGAAAAACAAGCAGAGTTAGAACTAAATTGTTCTGAATTGTTAGGCAGTATTGTTGATAATGAAGTGCAGAAACAGAGGTTTGAGTTTGCCTTGATATACCTAAAAAAATGGGTAGAGATAAGTTCTTTTAATGAGAGTATTCATGCCAAAATAATTGCCATATACTTACTTATAAACAACAAGGAGGCTGCAATTTTGCATTACCAAAAGATTAAAGAAATATTTGCAAAGGAAGCTGGACTATCAATTGAAATTAATATAGATACATTAATCTCAAATCCTTATTTAGCATTTTAAAGATGCTATAGATATCCAAACTAAGATTTAGACTTATGTGGTAACTCACCGAAAGGACAGGTACTCTGTTGTTTCGGTTACTGAGAATAAGTTGAGGATTTCTACCATCAGAAGTTGCACCATTTCAGCATGCTCCCGAGGCAAGCTCGTGACAAGCAATAAATGGAACAACTTCTGATGAAGAAATACCTGCAACATATTCTCTAATGTAACGCTGCACAAAAGAGTACCTGTCCTTTCTGGTATGGAATATATTTCAAAGTATAAATCTAATCTATAATTTGGATATCTATAGATGTAATATAATTTAATTTAATATGCGGAGGTTATCATTAATGGATACAATCCATATACAGGGTTATGAAAATATAGAAACATTATACGAAAGTAGAGATGCCATTGTCTGTCGTGCACGAAATAAGCAAGGTGAAATCTCTATTTTGAAAACAATGAAAGATAATTACCCATCAGAGGAACAATTAGCACAACTGGAATATGAATACAATATGTTAAATCAATTAGATGGTCGAGGAATCATTCACGTACGTGAATTGATTAAACATTATAAAGGACATATTATCGTTATGGAAAATATTGAGGGAATGTCTCCTTTAAATGTTCCAGTGTTTGAAAGTATACGAAATGGGAATAAGCAACTCTCTACGCATAAGTTAATGTTAATATTAAAGATATTCATTAAAATGACAGAAGTTATAGAAAAGCTTCATGACAAAAATTTAATACATAAAGAAATTAATCCTGGAATATTCCTGGTTAAGTCAGATTTTAGTCAGGTAAGGATACTAGATTTGGGATTGACTAAAAAAATCAATAATTCCAGAAGAGAATTCTATAATAGTGATGGAATTGAAGTATTGATGCCTTATATTTCTCCTGAGCAGACAGGAAGAACGGGCAGATTCATCGATTATCGCACAGATTTCTATTCTCTTGGCGTATCAATGTATGAATTAATAGCAGGAAGACGGCCATTTACTACTAATAATATGCTGGAGATGATCCATAGTCATATTGCCAAAACACCTATAGCACCTCATATTGTAAATCCAGATATACCGAAGCCAGTTTCAGCAATCATAATGAAACTAATGGCAAAGGAATCAGAGCAGCGCTATCAAACTGCTCAAGGTATTGTGTATGACTTTAGGAAATGTTTAGAAGCATTGGGTTCATCAGGTATTGTGGGAGATTTTGAAGTCGGTATGAATGATATATCAAATAAATTTCAAATTCCTCAAAAACTTTATGGCAGAGATAAAGAAAGAGAGACCCTTAAGCAGATCTATGAGCAGGTGGCTAAAGGTGGGTCACATATGTTATTGGTAGGTGGATATTCTGGTGTGGGAAAAACGTCCATTATTCAAGAAATTTATCGCCCGGTTGCGGAACTAGGTGGTTTTTTTGCAAGTGGTAAGGCAGAACAGCTTCAAATAAATACACCTTACTTTGTTTTTACTCAGGTTGCTAAAGAATTAATTCGAATTCTTTTACAAGAGCCAGATTTAATCTTGGAACAGTGGAAGGGACGTTTGTTAAAAGCACTGAATGATAATGGTCGATTAATTATGGATTTAGTTCCAGAACTTGGAGCTATCATTGGAATTCAACCTAAGGTGGAAGAACTTGAACCAACAGAAAATAGAAACCGTTTTTTAAATACTTTTGGGAACTTTTTTAAAGTTTTTGCAGATAAAACACATCCGCTAACGGTATTTTTAGATGATTTACAATGGTGCGATCTAGCTTCCATTAAGTTCATGGAGTACCTGCTGGCTCTTGAGGATATGGAAAGCTTTATAGTAGTTGGCTGCTACAGGGATAATGAAGTTATGGAAGAACATCCGTTGTATAATTCCCTTAATGAATTTCGAAAATCGGATAAGGCTACAACATTTACTGTGAAGCCGCTAGAGGAGAATAATGTTGCCGATATCCTTGTGGACACAGTACATTGCCATGAAGTTAAGGCTCAGTCTCTAGCTAAGATAATTTACAAAAAAACTCAGGGAAATCCATTCTTTGTAAGGAGTTTGCTTCTTCATCTATATACTAGTGATTTCATTAGGTATAGTGAGGAAATGCATCAGTGGGAATGGGATGATAATGAAATAAAAAATATAGCAATTAGCGATAATATTGTTGATTTTATGATTAATAAAATTTTAAAATTACCACCGAAGACTCAGAATCTGCTTAAAGTGGCAGCTTTAGTGGGTACCACATTTAATCTAGAGATATTAGCTGATGTTGAAAATATTGATGCTTTAGAGGCAGCAGTTGGGCTTAAGGAAGCCGTTGATAGCGAAATTATCATACCAGAAAGTGATTATTATGATATAGCCTCAGAGATTAGGCTCAATGACGTTAATATAGATTTTAAATTTACCCATGATCGCGTGCAGCAAGCATGTGCTGCGTTAATTCAAGAAGAGGCTCAAAAGCAGCTGCATTTGAAAATAGGTAAGAGCATGAAGCAGAATATACCAGTAAATATGCTGAAAGATCACGCTATGAATATAGTGTGCCATTTGAATGAAGGGCTTGATGAGATCGAGAGTTTAGAGGAACGCTTTGAGACATCAAGGTTAAATCTATGGGCTTGCCAGAAGGCAAAAGCAGCTTCCTCATTTAAGCTATCACTGAAATATGTTTCAAATGGTATACAAGTGTTACCTGACAATGCTTGGAAGCAAGATTATGAATTTACTTTTGAAATTACGAAGATATATGCAGAATGTGCATATCTAAATAATGAATATGCTTTAGCTGAGAAGCAGATAGAGATTTTGATGGAGTACGCTAAAACCTCAATAGATCAGGCAGAAATACGGTTAATGCAAAGTATCATATATAGATTTTTAGGGCAATTTGATAAGGTTATAGAATACGGAACCCTTGGTTTGCGACTTCTTGGAACACGTATGTCATCTAAACCAGGCTGGCATTATATAATTAAAGAAATGATAATTGTTAAAATGAGATTGTGGAAAAAAGATACAGAAATCCTTCTAAATGCACCACCTATAAAGAATGATAAAATAAAGTTGGCAATACGAATCATGGGTGAATTAAATAGTATCTCTTATAATGCAGGGAATATTAACTTATTTCTTTTATCGACCTTAAAGAGTTTGAATCTGACTCTTAGTTATGGAAATAGCCGTGAAGCAGCTTCAATTTATTGTGGATACGCTGTTCTATTGTCAGTATTGGGGGACCTACAGGGTTCGTATAAATTTAATAAATTAGCACTTAAGCTCGTTGAATCTGAAGAACGTGCTCAATATAGGGCAAGTATATTATTTGCTTATGGATTCATGGGACATGCATGGAACGAGTCATGGCAGAATTTAAATCAATGGTTTGAAAAAACCATGGAAGAGGCAATAAAATATGGAGATCATTATCAAATTGGTTTAGCTGGTACCTTCATGTACGCTTTTAAAGCTGATATGAATTTGAAGTTACTAATAGAAAAAACTATGAAACAAGTTCCTTTAATTATTCAGACAAATAACAAATATGGATATTATATGTTATTTTTATTTATTCATAGGTGGCTCAATTATATTGGTCTTACTGATGAACAGTTTACTATAAATGTATCACAAGAAACCTATGAGTTAAATGGCAGTATTGGAGTTGTATGCAGTGAGGAAGAATGCTTAGAGTATATGCAACAAATTAACTCTTTATCTGGAATAGGCGTCTACTACAAGGAAAAGATGTATATTCATTATATTTATGATGATTATGCAGGAGCAATGAAATATTTAAAAGAGTCGGATAAATATATGAAGCAGCATTCAGGTACTCCATATATAGTAGAATGTAGGATATGTAATTTTTTGGTTTTAGCTGCAAACATACCAGAAATGGGAGCGAAAGAAGCTAGCAAGGCCCTTCGAAGATTAAAGAGAGAATATAAATATGTAAAATCTTGGGCAAAGCATTGCCCGATTAATTTCTTGCATTTACAATATATGCTAGAGGCTGAGCTTAAACGTATTGACGGAAAAACATATATGGCAGCCGAATTGTATGAATTGGCTACACAAACTGCCAGGAGGAATGGATTTATTCGGGATGAAGCTCTAGCTAATGAGTTGGCAGCCAAAATGTTTTTAGCTGCTGGTATGAATAAACAAGCTGGATTTTATATGAGGGAACCTTTCAAGGGATACAAAGTGTGGGGAGCAGATGCTAAGATAAGCCATATGTCAGAGAAATATGGATATTTGCTTAAGACTTCAGAAGGTAGCGGGAAAGCATTGAAAGCTGATGGAATGGTTGGATTAAAAGATATAGACTTGATGTCTATAATGAATGCCTACCGTGCTGTATCTAAGGAAGTGCAGCTTACTGATCTATTACCGCAGATAATGAAAATAGTGGTGGAAAATTCGGGAGCACAGAAAGCATATATACTTTTGAAATATGAACATGGGTGGAATATAGAAGCAGAGTGGTTACAAGGAGAAAGTGAAATTAAAGTACTACACTCTGTATCTTTGGAAGAAGCACAGGGGTTATTGGCGGCTTCTATTATAAATTTTTGTATACGCACTGGAGAATATGTTGTGCTAGGTGATGCTGCAAGACAAGGTAACTTTTGCAAAGATCCATATATTCAGAAAAATCAAACTAAGTCTTTGTTATGTATGCCAATTACAAATCAAGGTGTGTTGATTGGGATTTTATATATAGAAAATAATTTATCAGCGGATGTTTTTACTGATAATCATGTTGAGGTGCTGCAATTGCTGACAGCTCAATTTTCAATTTCAATTAAAAATGTTCAATTATTCTCGAACCTGCTTGACACTACAGAGGAACTACATCGTTCTATGGAGGAATCCTTACGTTCTGAGATTGCTTTTTTACAAGCTCAGATTAAGCCTCATTTTCTTTACAATGCCATAAATACTATATCAGCTTTTTCATTAGATGATCCTAAGATGACGAGGGAGTTACTAGCAAATCTTAGCCAGTACTTGAGGGGCAGCTTTGATTTTAAAAACAGAGATAAGCTTGTAACTTTGAATAAAGAGCTAGAATTGGTGGAAGCTTATTTGTTTATTGAGAAAGCACGATTTGGAAAAAGACTGCAGATTGTTTATGATATTGAAGATAATATAAATTGCATGCTGCCACCACTTGTTATTCAACCATTAGTGGAAAATTCGGTACAACATGGACTAGCAGGTCGAAAACATGGTGGAACAGTAAAAATTATTGTTTACAGTGAAAAAAGTTTTATTGTACTAAGTGTTGAAGATGATGGTGTAGGGATTCCAGAATCCCTTTATGGAAAGTTGCTATCTGACAGAGAAAGTAAGAGTGTTGCTTTGAAAAATATAAATCAGAGACTGATAAAGATATATGGTCATGGTCTGGAAATAGGAGGAAGAGCAGGTGGAGGAACTAAAATGACAATACGTATTCCAACGGAAAACACAGTTATACCTCCAGAGCCTACTATTTCACTGGAAAATGTATATTTATATAATAACCTTAAGGAATTAGTTGATGGAAGAACACTTGAACTTAGAGAAGAAATTAACGAACGTAAAAAAGCGGAGAATTTATTATCAGAAATGGCTAACCAGGATCACCTTACAAATCTCCCAAACAGAAGAAGGTTAGAGGGTATACTTGAACAGTCTATTATAACGGCTAAGGAGAATAAAAACAAAATATGTGTATTATTTGTCGACTTGGATGGATTCAAGGCAATCAATGATAAATATGGTCATGATAAGGGAGATGTTGTTTTAGTTGCTGTCGCTAAAAGACTTTCAGAAGCTGTAAGAAGCTGTGATACGGTTTCAAGAATGGGCGGGGATGAATTTGTAATGATTTTGAAAAATGTTACCAGTATATCTGAAATAGAAGAAATTTGCCACGAAATTATTACAGCAGTAGGAAAACCAATCTTACTTGATGAAAAGAAAACTGAAGGAACAGTTACAACCAGTATAGGTATATCAATAGCACCATATGATGGTGAAACTTCTGCGGAATTAATAAGTAATGCAGATAAAGCAATGTATGTTGCAAAAAAGAATGGTAAAAATCAGTTTGTTTTTTACTCTGGGAAATACAATTTATAAAAAATTTTTTATTTGGATTAAGAGACTATCAAAAGAAAGGCTTGTAAATTTGGCGAAAACGCTGAATTTACAAGCCTTTTAGATATTTTTGGAATTTTTTGCCTAATGCCTTTTGTTCAAATTCGGTTCAGATTCGATGTTTATAATAATAGATAGGGGGTGAAAGAATATTAATTATGTATATTGAATAAGGGGAAATGTATTATAGGTGATCATAAAAAAATGAAGAAAATCTAAGGAAGTAGAAGGTGATTGGATGAAAGGATATTTAAGAAAAGGAAGTTCTATTTTTATTGCATTTATGTTAATGGTAGCGCAGTTTATAGCATTGCCACAGGTGGCGTTTGCGTCAACAAATTTGACATGGACGGACATTACTGGTTCTGGAAACTTTAGAGATGTGACGGGAGTTACAGTGGATAGTTCAGGCAATGCGTATGTGACAGATTCCAACCATGAAAGCATCCAGAAACTATCAGGTGGAACATGGACGGATATAACGGGTGGTGCAAGCTTCTTAGGGCTGAACGGAGTTGCAGTAGATAATTCAGGTAATGTATATGTGATTGATAATGGAAATAGTGCTGAGATTTGGGAGTTATCTAATAGTGGGACTTGGACAGATATAACGGGTTCTGTAACTTTCGGTGAGCTAAATGGAATTGCAGTGGACAAGAATGGCGATGTATATGTTACAGATTCTAATGATGGAAAAGTATGGATGAAGGATAGAAATGGGTGGATTGACATAACAAATGGTCACACATTCAACTATCTAGGTGGAATTGCAGTAGCCGACAATTTTGATGTGTATGTAACAGATATATCAGGTAATAGTATATGGAAATTGTCTAATGGTGGAGGAGGATGGACCAATATAACTGGTTCGGAAATTTTCAAAGGTCCTAAAGGAATCGAGGTAGACAGTTATAGCAATTTGTATGTGACAGATATGTTTGACGGCAAAATCAAGGAATTACCGGATGGTGAGACGGTTTGGGTTGATATAACTGGAACGGAAAGTTTCAACTACCCAGTTGGAATTGCAGTAGACAGTTCCTATAATATATATGTGGCGGATTCTGGAGAATGCCCTCAAAGGATTATGAAAGGTGCTTTACCAATAAACTTAACAGCAGACAGAACTACTGTATCATCTGGAGAATCGGTTACATTTACCTCAGATTCATTTCCAGGTGAGTTAGTAGCCTGCTTCAAGGATGGGATATATATGGGCGCAGGACCTTTAGCGGCTCTTACAAGTGCACCAGTGCCATGGAGTTTTATAGGTAACAGTATAACATCTGATGCAACTGTAACTTTTAGAATGTATGATGATTCAGTAATAGCTGCAATAACAGGTGGAGCAGCCCCTAATTGGAATACACCATATTTAACAGAAGTTAATGTGGTTTTCAAAGCACTTACATCATCAGAAACAACACCATCAGCAGTAACTGTAGAAAGTGTAAATTCATTAGATGATATAACTGTAGCCAATGGAACAAATAAAAGTAATATAGGATTACCAGAAACAATAGATGTAACATTAAGTAATGAGTCAACAACAAGTGCAGCAGTAACATGGGATAATGGAAATCCAGCATATGATGGAGATACTGCAGGAACATATACATTTACAGGAACTTTAACATTACCAGATGGAGTAGCAAATCCAAATAATTATAAAGCAAGTGTAAAAGTAATTGTACAAGCAGGTAATAATAATGAAACAACACCAGCAGCAGTAACAATTGAAGGAACACCAAAAGTTGGAGATACTTTAACAGCACAGCTTAAAGATGCAACTGGAAATAATTATACTACAAGTGCAGCAGTAACATACGAATGGTATAGATTAGATAATTCAGATTCTGAATTTGTTAATGAAATAGGAACAGGTAAAACATATAAATTAACTGGAAGTGATTTGAATAAATATATAGGTGTACGTGTTACATGTGGTAAATATTCTTTTGAATATGTTATTGGAAGAATCTTACCATTGAGCAGTGGTTCAAGTTCATCAAGCAGCAGTTCAAGTCATCATAATGATTCAAGTACAACAGATACTTCAACTAATACTGATACAAACAAGAATGATAATAACAACAGCACTAAAATAGGATGGACGCAAGATACAACTGGTACGTGGTATTATGTAAAAGATAGAGGAACTAAGACAACAGGTTGGAAACTAATAGATAATAAGTGGTATTTCTTTAATGATAATACTGGTGCGATGGTAAGAGGCTGGTACAAATCAGAAGCTGGAGATTGGACTTATGACCAAAAAGATACATTAGGACAATGGTTCCACTTAGATGCTGATGGAAAGTTAACAACAGGTTGGTATAAGGATACAGACGGTAATTGGTATTATCTATGTGATGGAAGTGACTATGGCGCTCTAGGAGTTATGGAAACAGGATGGAAATATATAAATAGCAACTGGTACTACTTCAACGATAATGGAGCTATGGCAAGTAACACAGTAGTTGATGGTTATACTTTAGGAAGCGATGGAGCATTAGTTGAGTAATAAGAAAAATTTATAAAAAAATTTTTTTGTTTGAATTAAGAGAATGTTAAAAGAAAAGCTTGTAAATTTGGTGGAAATGCTGAATTTACAAGCCTTTTGGCTGTTTTTGGCATTTTGCCCAATGTCTTTTGTTCAAATTCGGTTCAGATTCGATGTTTATAATTATATATGGGGGGGATATAAAAAAACAAATTGAAATTTTATAGAATTTAGTTTTATATCATTTCTATTTCTGGCATTTATGTTGAGACTGCATAAGAATTTTATAATGTTGAATGCCTAAGAGTACTTATACGAATTAATAATTTTTAAATTTGAATGGAAGGTGATTGAATGAAAAGGATTTTTAGAAAAGGAATTTCAATGTTAGTTATGTTATTAATGATTACTTCACAGTTTGTGATGCTTCCACAGGTGGCACATGCATCAACTGTAGCAACAATTGATGATGTTAGTGCAGGGGACTATGTGAAATATGGGGGCTACACATGGAGGATGCTTGATCCAAGTTCACGATATATGATAACAACAAGTGCTGTTGACTCAAGACAGTGGAAGAGTGTACTAATTGGATTTACTGGTACACTAGATTGGGGGAGCAGTGATATTGTCACCTGGTTAAATGGGACTTTCTTCAACGGTTTATCCAATAATAGTTGGGTAACAAATTATTCATGGGATGGAGGAGTGTGGACAGGTAATGTGGCATTACTGTCTCCAGCTGAAGTTTCAAGTTATGAGAGCTACATTCAAAACTATTCAGATGCTAGCTGGACTCGATCGTCTCAATCTCCGTTTGCACTAAGCTTTGGTTATGCAAGGAATAATCGTCTATCAACCCCTAATGCATATTACGATATTTACCCAGCCTTGCACATGAATTCCGGACTTACTGTGTATAGAGGATCTGGAACGGAGGCAGATCCATATAACTTGGTGAATGAAATATTCACAGCAAATGCAAGCAACAACAGTTTCAGTGTAGATCCTAATAGTATATCATTAGGTGATTCAGTAACTATAACTGCAGAAGGAGACAGGCAGTCAGCCTACAGCAGTATAGTTGGAAATGTGACCGGAGATGAATGCTACATTCCGACAATATGGTCCTCTGATGATGGCGCAACAGCAAGCTTCACTCTAAGCGGAAGTAGCTACACCGCTCAATATACCCCGTCGACAGCTGGAAACCATATTATCACGGCAACCTATGAATTATATAGATGGAATAGCGGTAATGGGCTATGGGAAGATGCAGAATCAACAAATACAAAGACAGCTAGCTTGACAGTGAATACAGCAGCACCAACAGTAACAGCAGTAAGTCCAGCAAGTGGAATTATAACAGGAGGAAATACAGTAACAATAACTGGAACAGGATTTACAGGTGCAACAGCAGTAAACTTTGGCAGCACAGCAGCAACAAGTTTTAATGTAGTTTCAGATACAGAAATAACTGCAACAGTACCGGCTGGTTCAGCAGGAGCAGTTGATATAACTGTTACAACTGCAAGTGGGACAAGTTCTACAAGTTCAGCAGATAAGTATACTTATGCTGCAATTTATATTAATGCAGACAGAACTACTGTATCATCAGGAGAGTCTGTTACATTTACCACAAATGCACCTTCAGGTCAGTTAGGAGCAGCATTCCTGAATGGGGTGTATATGGGTGGAGGACCTGTAGGGGCTAGTACAAACGTACCAACACCATGGAGTTATATAGGTAGCAGCATAACATCTGATGCAACATTAACTTTAAGAATATATGATGCTCAAGCTGCAAGTGCAACACCTCCTGACTGGAATACACCATATTTAACAGAAGTTAATGTGGTTTTCAAAGCACTTACATCATCATCAGTAACTGTTGACAGTGTAAATTCATTAGATAATATAACAGTATCAAATGGAACAGATGAAAGTGATATAGGATTACCAGCAACGGTTGATGTAGAATTAAGTAATGGGGCAACAACAAGTGCAGCAGTAACGTGGGACAATGGAAGTCCAGCATATGATGGAAATACTGCAGGTACATATACATTTACAGGAACTTTGGTATTACCAGATGGAGTAACAAATCCAAATAATTATACAGCAAGTGTAAGAGTAATTGTACAAGCAGCGAGTAATGAAACACCAGGGAATAATGAAACAACACCAGCAGCAGTAAGAATTGAAGGAACTACAAAAGTTGGAGACACTCTAACAGCACAGCTTAAAGATGCAGATGGAAATAATTATACTACAAGTGCAGCAGTAACATATGAATGGTATAGATTAGATAATGCAGATTCCGAATTTAGTGATGAAATAGGAACAGGTGCAGCTTATAAATTAACTGGAAGTGATTTGAGTAAATATATAGGTGTACGTGTTACATTTGATGGACATTCTTTTGAATATGTTATTGGAAGGGTTTTATCATCAAGCAGTAGTTTAAGTCATCATAATTCAAGTACAACAGATACTTCAACTAATACCGATACAAACAAGAATAATAATAACAACAGCAGCAGCAATAAAATAGGATGGTCACAAGAGACAAATGATACATGGTACTATGTAAAAGATGATGGAAGCAAGGCAACAGGCTGGAAACTAATAGATAATAAGTGGTACTTCTTTAATGATAATAATGGAGCTATGGTAAGAGGCTGGTACAAGTCAGAAGCTGGAGACTGGACTTACGATAAAACAGATACAGTAGGACAATGGTTCCACTTAGATGCTGATGGAAAGTTAACAACAGGTTGGTATAAGGATACAGACGGTAATTGGTATTACCTATGTGATGGAAGTGACTATGGAGCTCTAGGAGTTATGGAAACAGGATGGAAATATATAAATAGAAACTGGTATTACTTCAACGCTAATGGGGCGATGGCAAGCAACACAGAAGTTGATGGTTATACTTTAGGAAGCTATGGAGCATTGGTTGAGTAATAAATAAAATTTTAAAAAAAATTTTTTTGTTTAAATCAAGAGAATGTTAAAAGAAAAGCTTGTAAATTTGGTGGAAACGCTGAATTTACAAGATTTTTAGCTATTTATGACCTTTTTGCCTAATACCTTTTGTTCAAATTCGGTTTAGATTAGATGTTTATAATTATGTAATATACAAAATATGATAAATATTTTAGAGAGACATTTTTTAATTAGGAAATTAAATTTATATCAGAAAGTTGGTAGAATACATGATTATAGTTACAGTTTATTGTTCACTAGTACTAATGATGTTATGTTTTTTTCATGGGGCACATAAGAAATGGTAATTAAAAATTTTGAATTTTGCACTAAATGATTAATTTAGTGTGATTTTTTGTTTTAAGGAAATAATTTATAGGCTATTATATTAATAAAGGGAATACTAGAGATAAATATATAATAAAAACAAAAAACAGGATGTGAATAAATTTGGCAAGAAAGCATGACTTTGATGCTGCGTGGAAATCGATATTATAGGCACGATACAGAGCTTAAAGTCAGAAATAGTAGGAGCCGCAATATATACATATAAGGGGCAACGAGGGAAAGACCAAAGGTATGTATATAAACTGCCAGAGATAGAAGTTTATATAATTGTATACAACTTTAAAACTATAGATATAGAGAAAATAGATTTAGACAAAATAAGTGATGATAATCCAATAAATTAGGTTTTTAAAATGGCAAAAACTTTACTGGAAATAAAACCAAGAGATGAAGATATATATGAAGCAAAAATACAATTAGCGGAAGAGATTGTGAGTTATGATAAAGTTAAAGGTAATGAGCAAATAAAAGCATTAGTAGATTTTTTAGAATATTTGTTTTTGATTCAAGATTTACAATTGGAAAGAAATATGCACCTATAAAAAGAGTGCGATAGCACAATGCGGAACTTAAAAAAAGAAAAATATGAATTAAATTTGTTTGAGTAATAAGCGGAATCAGCATCTAAAGTAATTGACAACAAAATTTTCAAGTAGTAATATTAAATAAAGGCAAAGAAGCTCATGAATTGAGATCTTTGCTTATTTTTATATAATGAAAATAGGTAAGAAGAAAATTTTTTTACAATATAAATTATATATCTAAGCATATGAAAGAAAATATGCTAGCATTATGATTTGTTATTTTTTATATACATTAATAAAATACTATAAGATAAACATAGGGAGGCATTATGGTAGAGACGGTGGTATCTTTAGGGTTAGCGGTAGATGAAAATTTAATAATTAAGAAAAACAGGCTTGCCCCAATTAATTTAAAAGAAGGACAAAAAAGAATATGCATTGTTACAGGTCTTCATGGGGATGAACTTGAAGGGCAATACGTATGCTACAAATTAATAAAAGAAATACAAGAAAATATTGAATGTTTACAGGGGATAGTTGATGTATATCCATCACTTAATCCACTTGGAATAGATACAGTACATAGGGGTATCCCAACATTTGATTTGGATATGAATAGAATATTTCCAGGGTCAGAAAATGGTGCTATGGCAGAACATGTTGCAGCAAAAATTATGGAGGATATAGATGGTGCTGATATGTGCATTGATTTACATGCAAGTAACATATTTTTAAGAGAAGTTCCTCAAGTCAGAATAAGTGAAAATATGAAAGATGGGTTAGTACCTTATGCAAAGTTATTAAATATGGATTTTATATGGGTACATCCAGAATCAACTGTTTTGGAATCAACTCTTACTTATAATTTAAATAATAAAAATATACCAACTTTACTCGTGGAAATGGGAGTTGGAATGAGAATTACAAAAGAATATGGTGATCAATTAGTAGATGGGATATTTAATTTAATGAAGAAATTAAATATATGGTCAGGGGAAGTCGCTGCAGTTAGGGAGCCAATCATATCTGCTGAAAAAGAAGTGAATTTTATAAATGCTAATGCATCAGGTGTATTTATGCCATGTGTAAAACATTTAGCTGAAATAAAAGAGGGAGAAGAAATTGGAGAGATTTTTAATTCTTTAACTGGCGAAATAGATGAAAAGGTTGTTTCTCCTTGTGACGGAGTAATATTTACATTAAGAGAATATCCTGTAGTTTATGAGGGATCTCTTATTGCAAGAGTACTTGGAGGTGCAAAATGAAAAAAGAAGTATTATATACATTAAAGTCACCCCATAGGGATGATATGAGGATTACAGGATACAAGTTTGGAAAAGGTGAAAAAACAGCATGTATAGTAGGAGCCATTAGAGGTAATGAAATACAACAATTATATACCTGCTCTCAATTAATTAGAACCTTGATCAAGTTAGAGCAAAGAGGAGCAATTTCAAAGGATCGTGAAATTCTTGTGATTCCATGTGTAAATCCGCAGTCTATGAATATAGGAAAAAGGTTTTGGACAATGGATAACACTGATATAAACAGGATGTTTCCTGGAGAAAAAAATGGTGAAACAACTCAAAGAATCGCTAATGGAGTTTTTGAGCAGGTAAAAGATTATCCTTTTGGAATTCAATTTACTAGTTTTTATATGCCAGGAGATTTTATTCCTCATATAAGAATGATGGAAACTGGATATCAAAGCCCAAGTCTTGCAAATTTATTTGGTCTTCAATATGTGCTAATTCGTAAGCCAAAGCCATATGATACAATGACATTAAATTACAATTGGCAGATGTGGGAAGCTAGCGCTTTCTCATTGTACACAAATGCTACAGACCAAATCGATGAAGTTTCAGCAAAACATGCAGTTGTTGCTGTTTTAAGATTTTTAACAAGGATGGGAGTAATAAAATATAATAGCCATAGCGGATATATAGCAAGTGTACTAAAGGAAGATGATTTACGTTCAGTTAAAACGACAGCTGGGGGAATATATAGAAGACTGAAGAATCCTGGTGATGGTGTTGAAAGAGGAGATGTTCTTGGAGAAATAATTCATCCTTATGAAGGAACTGTTATAGAACAAATCATATCTCCAACGGATGGAATAATATTTTTTGCGCATAAGTCTCCACTAGTCATGGAAGATGTAGTTGCATATAAAATAATTAGAAGGCTTCATGAATAAGTTAAAGTACAATAAGCATTGTATAGTAGATATCAGGTTATAAAGAAATATAACTGTTATCTATTAGGCAATGCTTATTATCTTTGCAAAGAAATGTGAAAGGATGAAAAAGATTATTTTTCTTATTTAATATCGTGTAGAATTTGCAGAAAGAAGGATGTGTAACAAAGATGGGAAGGCTATAAGCTAGTTGAAATTTAATTTGGGAATTGTTTAATATAAGAGTGATTATCTATGAAAACTTAAGTGAAATTTAAGGTTAATTTAATATTTATACTAGTGTTTCTTAATGAAAAAAGCATGTATAATAAAAATATGCTAACAAGTAAATTATTAGTATATATTGTATATTTATCATAGTTAGTAAGTATTGACAAGGGGGAAAGAAAAATGAAAATGAAAAAAACTTTAGCATTTATTATGACAGCAGCTTTAACTGTTGGAACAATGGCTGGATGTAGCCAAGCTACAATTAATTATTCACAAGAGATTTCCAATACAGCTAAATGGGAAGCATCAACATCAAATATCCAAGGCACAATTAATATTGATGTAAAAGGTGTGAAAGAACAAATAAATATATCTGCTGATGGATACAAGGCAAATGATAATTCTTATGTAGATATGACATTTACAGATCCAACAGGTAAGGTTAATATTCCAGAACTCAAGGCATATTCCGATGGAACAACGAATTATATAAACAAAGGTTTTTATCAAGGAATATACGCTTTAACTGGACAAACTGCTCCAGCAGCATTAGCTAACATAAAAGAAGACTATATAGGAATTAATACTGCATCTACAGGCATTGATGTAAATAAATTAAAGGCATTAGCAACTCAACCAGATTCAATGGTTGAACTAGGTAAATTGATATTTGGAGAAAATACTGATTTTGATATACCTTTTGTTCAAAATGGAAGAGAATATACAGTAAATCTTGATGCAGATCAAACTGTAGAGTTAGGAGCAAAGGCTTTAAAAGCAGCAGGTAACAATTTAGATAATATTAATAATACTTTCAAATTAGGATTACCAGCTGAAAGTATTACTCAAATGAAAGCAACAGTTAATAGTGCAGATTTTGATAAAGGATTAGCTGATGCTAAGACAGCATTAACTGGAACAACTATTACTTCAAAAGAAGTGTTTACAGATACTAGCTATACTGCAGATTTCAATATGAATTTAAAAATTAAAGATGCTGGAAGTATTTTATTAACTATGAAAACAACAGATACTAAAAGTGAGGTTAAAGAAATAACTTTTCCAACTAGCACGCTTAAAGTTACACAAGAAGAATTCAATAAAATGTTAGTTCCAACAGATACAACTGTATCATCAACTACTACAAATGTTATAGCTAAATAATATATAATTAAATTTAACTTTTTGATTGTGTCTAAGCTGAATCAAGTAATTCTTAAATTATTTGGTTCAGCTTTTTTGTGATATAAGAAATTATTAGGAACTAGAAAGAAAATAACAGGTCAAAGATGCTATGAGATGTTTTTATATGCATAAAAGTTCCGTATTGAAGCATAGCTACTCTTTTTAGTAGTGCATAGCTGCTCTTTTTTAATGTGTATATTTTGAATTAATAGACTGCTGAATATGGCTATGAAATATATTTTTAGATATAGGTAATTTTTTATATGAACATATTGTCATGAACAATGAAAGGTGTTAATATAAAAATGTTCATAAAATGAACGTAAAAGGAGGGGGAAGTAATGAGGAGCGTAAAGACAGCTGTGATCTTAGCAGCGGGAATGGGAACAAGATTGCAAGATATAACTAAGGATATGCTTCCAAAAGGCCTTATAAAGATAAATGGTAAGAGTTTAATTGAAAGGTCTATTGAAAAATTAAGAAGTTTAGGGATAGAGAAAATTTATATAGTCACAGGTCACTTACATGAATTTTATGATGAATTAGCAAAAGAAAAAAATTATATTGAAACAAGAAGAAATAGAAAATATAAGGCTACAGGTAGTATGACATCACTTTCAATATTAGAGGATGAATTAAAGGAAGATTTTTTATTACTTGAAAGTGACTTGATATATGAAGTTTATGGATTAATAAAAGTTATGAACTATGAAGAAGAGGATTGCGTTCTATTAAGTGGAAAAACAAATTCAGGTGATGAATGTTATGTGGAAGTTAAAGATGATAACTTATATAAGATATCTAAAGATAGGGATGAAATAGACGCTGTGTATGGAGAATTGGTTGGGATATCTAAGATATCATTTGATTTATATAAAGAAATGCTAAAACAATATAAAAGTTTTATTTGTACCATTAATGAATATGAAAATGAAGATGGCTTCTTTGGAAGCGGAAATAGAGCAACTAAAAAATATGATTATGAGAATGCGATATTTGATGCAGCAAAAAAAAGAAGGGTCGGCTATTTTAAAATTGAAAATTTAATATGGGGAGAAGTAGATGATGAAAATCATCTTAAAAGAATAAAGGAAATAATACTTCCTAAGTTAGAAAAAAATACAGAAGAGAAAATTTGCAATATGTAAGGCACAATCAAGAAAATAATAAATTATAGGCTTTATTTGCCTTATATAACTATCAAAAATAAAAAGTTTAGGAGAGTGTTAATAATATGAAAAAGGTTTATGTAGCTATGAGTGCAGATATAATACATCAAGGACATTTAAATGTGTTGAATAAAGCAAGAAAGCTTGGAGATATAATAGTGGGTTTACACACAGATGATGTTATTAGAGGGTATTGGAGAAATCCAGTAATGAAATATGAAGAAAGAAAGGAAGTTGTTGGTAATATTAAAGGAGTTGAATTAGTAATTCCTCAAGATAGTTTAGATCAAGTTGAAAATCTTAAAAAACTTAAACCAGACTATGTTCTTCATGGAGATGACTGGAAAGAAGGCGCTCAAAAAGAACTTAGAGAAAAAGTTATTAGTGCAATAAAGGAATGGGGAGGGGAACTTGTAGAAGTACCATATACTAAAGGTGTCTCAATTTCAAAATTGGATGAAGAACTAGCGCAAATAGGCATAACTCCTCAAATGAGAATGAAAAGTCTAAAGGAATTAATTTATTCTAAAAAACCGGTTAGAATACTTGAAGCTCACAATGGATTAACGGGATTAATTGTTGAAAAAACTAAAGTAGAGAAAGAAGGAAAAATAAAAGAATTTGATGGTATGTGGATAAGCTCTTTATGCGATTCAACTGCAAAAGGGAAACCAGATATTGAGTTAGTTGATTTGACATCAAGATTAAATACAATTAATGATATTTTAGAAGTTACTACAAAGCCAATAATTGTTGATGGGGATACTGGTGGACAAATTGAGCATTTTGTTTATACAGTTAAAACATTAGAAAGATTAGGTGTATCGGCAATTATTATAGAGGATAAAACTGGACTTAAGAAAAATTCATTGTTTGGAACAGATGTTATTCAAACGCAAGATACCATAGAACATTTTAGGGATAAGATAAGAGCTGGAAGAGAAGCTAGAGTTACCAGTGATTTTATGATAATTTCAAGAATTGAAAGTTTAATTGCTGGAGCAGGAATGGATGATGCAATAAATAGAACAAAGGCTTATATTGAGGCTGGAACGGATGGAATAATGATTCATAGCAAAGAAAAAGATGGACAAGAAATAGTTGAATTTTGTAGGAGATATAATGAATTTGAAAATAGAGTGCCACTAATAGTAGTGCCAACTTCATATAATTTCATGAAAGAAGAAGAACTAGTTGACCTAGGGATTAATGTTATTATTTATGCAAATCATTTAATAAGAAGTGCATATCCTGCAATGGTAAATACTGCAAAAAGTATTTTAGAGAATGGAAGATCAAAAGAAGCATCGACTAATTGCATGCCAATTAAGGAAATACTCACTTTAATTCCGGGTGGAATGTAGGTCAGTTAACATTTGGGTATCTATATTATAGATATCCAATTTAATAAATAGATTTATAATTAGTAGGTGTTTCCATATTGGAAATTTCATACATTTTTGTGAAACAGGCATTTGAAATTGAGCTGTGAAGGTTCTTAGTACAAGGTTGTACCATTTACTGCTTGTCAAAATTTTATATTTGGATCATGCAGAAATGGGCACAACCTTGTGCTTAGAACCTTCCAGTGAAAATTTCATAGTCCTGTGGAACAAAAATGTATGGAATTTCGATAGATTACCACATAAGTCTAAGTTCATGCTTGGATATCTATATTTTATAGGAGTTGAAGTAAATGATTGATGTTAAAGAATTTTATGATGAATTATTAAATAATGAAATAGATTTTTTTGCAGGAGTTCCAGATTCTTTGTTAAAGTCTTTTTGCGCATATATCAAGGATAATGTGAGTAATGAAAAAAATATAATTGCTGCTAATGAAGGTAATGCTATAGGGTTAGCAAGCGGATATTATTTAGCAACAAAAAAAATTCCTTTAGTATATATGCAAAATTCAGGTTTGGGAAATGCATTAAATCCACTTGCTTCCCTTGCTGATAAATTAGTATACAGCATACCAATGCTTTTAATTATAGGATGGAGAGGGGAGCCGAATAAAAAAGATGAACCTCAACATAAAAAGCAAGGACTAATAACTACTGAAACCTTAGATATGCTAGGAATTAAGTATAAGATTTTAGATGAATCTACAAGTGATTATGAGATGAAGAAAGAAGTGAAAAAATCTTATATATATATGAAGGAAAAAAATGAACCTTATGCTTTGGTAATCAAAAAAGATACTTTTAGTGAATATAAATTAAAGAATAAACTTGATTCTAATTTTGAAATGACAAGGGAAGAGGCTATAGAAATTTTAATATCTAAGATAAAAGAGGATTCTTTAATAGTATCTACTACAGGAATGGCATCTAGAGAACTTTTTGAAATAAGAGAAAAATATAAGCAAGATCATAGCAGAGATTTTTTGACAGTAGGTTCTATGGGGCATGCATCTCAAATTGCTTTGACTATTGCTTTAAATAAGAAGGATAAAGAAGTTTATTGCATTGATGGAGATGGGGCTTTACTGATGCATCTTGGAGGTCTGGCAATAATAGGAAGCCTGGAGCCTAATAATTTTAGACATATTTTAATTAATAATGGAGCTCATGATTCAGTTGGAGGACAGGATACTGTTGGCTTTAAGGTAGATATGATCGCTATAACAAAAGCTTGCGGTTATAAAAACTGCTATTCATGTAGTTCAAGGGAAGAACTGATAGACTTATTGGAAAAAATAAATGATGTAGAAGGGCCAGTGTTTTTAGAAATTAAGGTAAAAAAAGGTGCACGAAAAGATTTAGGAAGGCCTACAACAACACCAGTTGAAAATAAGAATGCTTTTATGAAGTTTATAAATTCTTAAATTTTATTATGCACATTTGGAGGTTTAAAATGGATATTAAAAGAAATATATTGTTAAATCCAGGTCCTGCAACAACTGCAGATACAGTAAAATTTGCTCAAGTAGTACCTGATATTTGCCCAAGAGAAAAGGAATTTGGAGATGTGATGGAGTTTGTATCAAAAGAGCTTACTAATTTTGTGGGTTATAATGATAAATATACCACCATATTGTTTGGCGGGTCAGGAACGGCTGCAGTTGAAGCAATTTTAAGTTCAGTAGTAGATAATCAAATCATTTTAATAATTAATAATGGGGCTTATGGCAAGAGGATGTGTGAGATAGCAGAGATATATAACTTAAATTATATAGAATTTAAAAGTTCTCCAATAGAAGCAATAAATTTAAATGATTTAGAAGAAGTAATTAAAAAACATAATAATGAAGAAAGTAAAATAAGTAATTGCGGAGTTATAAGTCATTTAGCAATAGTTCATCATGAAACAACAACAGGTATATTAAATAATATAAAATTAATAGGAGAAATTTGCGATAGATATAGGATAGAGATGATAGTTGATGCAATGAGCTCATTTGCAGGAATGCCAATAGATATGCATGATATGAATATAAAATACTTAGCTTCAAGTTCAAATAAATGTATACAAGGAATGGCAGGAATAAGTTTTGCAATAGCAAATAAAGAATCTTTACAAAAAACTAAGGATATTAAACCAAGAAATCTTTATCTTAATTTATATAAGCAATATATATATTTCAAAGAAAATTACCAGATGAGATTTACTCCACCAGTGCAGGTTCTTTATGCTTTAAAGCAAGCTATTATAGAAGCTAAAGAGGAAACAATCGAAAAAAGACATGCGCGATATAAAGATTGCTGTAAAGTTTTATGGGATGGTTTAGAACAACTAAAATTAAAAAAATTAGTTGAAGATGAAGCAGCATCCATGCTTTTGACTTCAATTATCGAGCCACAGGTTGAAAAATATAGCTTTAATGATATGCATGATTTTTTATATAATAAAGGGTTTACAATATATCCTGGTAAAGTTTCTTCTGAAAATACATTTAGAGTAGCAAACATAGGAGAAATTTATCCAGAAAATATGATTAAATTTATAGAATTATTGAAGGAATATTTTATAAGTATTGAGCACATAAAATAAGGCACAATCAAAAAAATAACAAGTCCATCTATGAGAACAAGCTGTTTCCTTGCTTGATGAAAAATAAACACCTTTAAAAAGAGCAGCTATGCTGCATATAGGAACATTCCATGGCATTTTGGATTTGTTATTTTCTTTCATGTGCCTTATTCAAATTTTAATTTCTAATTAGTAGCTGCTAACTTTTTAAATACTAGGGTTAATATAAGTACTAGAACTGATGTTAATGCGATTGTACCACCTGGCGCACTGTTAATGTAATATGAAAGCACAAGCCCTAGCATAACGTCTAAAAATCCAAATATTATTGCAAAAATCAGGGTTTTAGTAAATCCTTTTTTTAATTGCATAGCTGTTGCTACAGGGACAACTATTATTGAAGAAACCACAAGGATACCCATAACTCTTATGGAAAGAGAGATTGTAGCACCAACAAGTAATGTGAAAATGTAGTTTATTAGCTTAACATTAATGCCGGATGTCTTTGCACCGCTTTCATCAAAGGTTACATAGATTAATTTGTTATAAAGAAATAAAAGCGTTATAAGGCAAATTCCACCGACAATTGAAATTAATATTATATCAGATTGGGTAACTGTGAGGATGCTGCCAAATAAGAAGGAATCAACTTTTGCAGATGCCTTACCACTACTAATTAAAATAATTGCTATACCTAAACTTAAGGTTAAAACAATTGACATTACAAGTTCGCTATATTTTTTATAATAAGTTCTTAAAAATTCTATAGATACAGCACAAACACTAGTAAATACGAATGCAGTTAAAATGGGATTAGTACCTGTAATCAATCCAATTGCAACACCAGCAAAAGAAGAATGAGATAAGGTATCTCCAATCATTGAATAACGTTTAAGAACTATAAAAAGTCCGATAAATGGACAAAGAATAGAAACAATAAAACCTGCCATAAATGCATTTTGCATAAAACCTAATTGAAACATAAATTATTACCTTCCTATACTATGTTAGAGAATGGATCATCAGATTCTAAAGATTTCAGAAAGCATTCTTTAGAATATAAATTAATGTTGGCATTTTCTACTTTTAAAATATGTGTGGAATATTTTAATGCTATTTTAGTGTTATGTTCAACAGAAATAATAGTTTTTCCATAATCTTTATTTAAACTTTGAAGTAAAGGATAAATTTCACCTTGACTTTTCTCATCTATTCCAGTTGATGGTTCATCTAATATTATTAAATCAGGGTCACCCATAAGGGCTCTCGCTATAAAAATTCTTTGCTGCTGCCCGCCTGAAAGATTTCCAATTAAATTATTAGAAAACTCAAACATATTAACTTTTTTTAGAGAATCAAGAATGCAATTTGGATTTTTTATGCCAATAGTTTTAGCATGACAAGATAGTAACTCTCTAACTGTTATTGGAAAGTCAGCATTAAAATTATCTAGCCTTTGCGGAACATAAGAAATTTTATTGGAATCCAAAGTGATTAGTCCATTATCAGGTTTTAAGAGGCCTAGTATAAGTTTAATCAATGTACTCTTGCAGCTGCCATTTTCTCCGAGTATGGACAAGTAAATTCCGTTAGGGATTTTAAGATTAATGTTCTTTAATAAATTATTTCCTTTTGTATATGAAAAAGAAAGATTTTTAATAGTAATCAAAATAATCAACTCCTTAAAGCATCATTCTATTATACACTTTATTGCAAATCATTTGCAATAGAAACTTAGGGACATGAAATAAAATAGGCTTGGCAGATTGACTTGTTATTTTATTGAATGTCCATTAGGTAGGATATATGTGTTGAATTATACTTGGACTTATTATAGAATAAAATAGAAGTTTGTGGAGAAAAAGTGAACACAAAATTAAGAAATATACTGTATCATAATATTTCCTATTTTTATATGAATAATAACAATTATTAGCTAAAATAACTGTTATTATTCATATAAAAATAGAAGTATTAATTAGAAACTAAAGGTTTAAGAATATATTTCAAACATTTAATGAGATATGATTTGTATATAATCAATTTTAAAGGAGATATGAAAATGAAGATTTTAGAAGGTATAAAAAAATATTCTCAAAGTGACAGAATTGCACTAAAGTGTGATGGGAATTTCATGACCTACAAAGAATTAGATGACATATCAGAATGCGTTGCAGCATTTTTATTAAAGGAATTAGGCGATGATAGAACACCAATCATTATATATGGGAATAAAGAAAATTTAATGATGGCAGTTATGATGGCTGCATTGAAATCAGGGCGAGCGTATATTCCAATTGATATTAGTTATCCAAAGGAGAGAGTAGAAGCCATTATTGGAGAGGTTAATCCTAAGATACTTATAGATTTCAGCAAAGGAAATAATTTTGAAAATATACGTGTTTTAAGAGAAAAGGAACTTAATGAAATACAACAAGAGTATGCAGATATTAAAGTTGAAAAAATAAATTGGGTAAAAGAAGATGAAAACGCTTATATTTTATTTACTTCAGGAAGCACAGGAAAACCAAAAGGAGTACAAATAAGCAGCAATAATTTAGATAATTTTGTTGAATGGATAGCTGAATACTTACATTTGGATGAAAAAGAAGAAGTATTTATGAATCAAGCTGCATATTCTTTTGATTTATCAGTAACTTCAATTTATCCAGGTTTATGCTATGGAAAGACTTTACATGGATATTCAAAAGAAACTCTTTCAAATCTAAAAAAAATGTTTGATGACATGAAGGAATCAGGAATTGATATTTGGGTATCAACACCATCTTTTGCAGGCATGTGCATTGTAGAGGAAGATTTCAATTCAGAAATGTTACCAAATTTAAAGGCCATGATATTTGTAGGAGAAGTGCTTCCAAAACCATTATGTGAAGAACTGTTAAATAGGTTTAAAGAAACAAGAATTATTAATGGCTATGGTCCAACAGAAGCAACAGTAGCAGTAAGTGCAAATGATATGAATAGAGAAGTATTGGCAGAAGAAGGCAGTTTACCTATTGGCTATCCAATGAAAACATCAGTTGTGAAGATTGTTGATGAAGAAGGTAATGTAGTAAGTGATGGAGAAAAAGGTGAAATCATAATTGTGGGGCCTAGCGTAAGTAAAGGATATTTCAATAATAAAGAAATGACGGATAAAGCATTCTACTATGATGAGTATAATGGATCTAAGAGTGGAGCATATAGAACTGGTGATTTAGGATACTATGTAAATGGAAATCTATATTATTGCGGTAGAAAAGACTTCCAAATAAAACTTAATGGATATAGAATTGAAATAGAAGATATAGAAAACAATTTAGTAAAGGTTAGTAATATCAGGAATGCAGCAGTAGTTCCAGTTAATAAAGATGGGAAAGTTGCATATTTAACAGCTTTTGTTGAACTAAAAGAAGATAATGGACTAAGTGGATTAAAAAATGGAATAATTATAAAAAAAGAATTAGGTGAGTTAGTACCAGCATACATGGTTCCAAGAAATGTAAAAATTGTTCAACAATTTCCTACTAATGTAAATGGAAAAATTGATAGAAAAAAATTATTAGAGCAACTATAATTAAATTAGGCATATGAAAGAAAATAATGAGTCCATGATGCAATGTATATTTCTTGTCAGACGAGGAAGCATGTTTGCCTCATAGTGGGCTATTAGGGAAACATACTGACGAAGTATGACGAGAAATAGACTAGCATGCTGACTTATTATTTTTTTGAATATGCCTTATATAAAGATTAAAGGAGTATGTTATGATTATGAAAGAACAAGTACTAGAAATATTTATCGAAGTTACAGGAAATGATGAAATTGCAGAAGATTTAGATTTAGATCTTTTTGATGCAGGACTTTTAGATTCATTGGCAATAATAGAAGTATTGATAAAATTAGAAGAAAACTTAGGTATAAAACTACAACCTACAGACTTAGAAAGAGAAGATATGTCAACAGTTAATAAATTAACTGCATTTTTAGAAAATAGAAAATAAACTTATAGTTATGAATATAACTCACCGAAAGGGAAGGTACTCTGTTGTTTCGGTTACTGAGAATAAGTTTAGGATTTCTACCATCAGAAGTTGCACCATTTCTGCATGCCCCCCAGACAAGCTGGTGACAAGCAAAAATGGAACAACTTCTGATGAAGAAATACCTGAAACTTATTCTCTGATGTAACACTGCACAAAAGAGTACCTTCCCTTTCTGGTATGACATATATTTACACTAGAAATCAAATACATTTGTGTGTAGCAGGCATTTGAAAATTTCGATGCTAAAAGCACTTAATTGGAGCTTGTTCAACATTAGCTTGTCACACTAAAAGTGGGAGCAAGCTAATGTTGATACAAGCTCCCATTTAGTGCTTTCAGCGAAATTTTCATAGTCCTGCGTAACACAAATGTATTTGATTTCGGCAGACTATCGCATAAGTCTAGAATATGCTTTGGTTATCTATACAAAAATGCCTGTAAAGTTTGCTAATCAGAGAGGATAAATTTTTCAAAAATCCAATGCTGATTACTATCCTTTTTGAAGCTGCCCTTAATATAAGTACTTTTATGAGGAGCTTTTTTAGAAAGACCAGAAGCCTCTACAATTGCAGTGTCTTCATCACAATAAACCAAAGACATTTTTTGAACTCTTAGTAGTTTATTTTCGGATGAAAACCCAGATGTGAAATTATATTCAACAGCAAATCCAAGATTTTTAGAGTTAGTATATACATACATATTATTAGATATAAAAAATGAAGTGATAATTATAAGTCCTAAGGAAATTGTTAAAGATAACATAAAATTACGTTTTGATTTTGCTATAATTCGCCTATGAAGCTTTCGTTTCTTTTTATAGACAAAAGAGCCTAGTTCGATGGTGGCATTGTTTATCATAAATGTAAATCTCCTTTTCTTAATATTCAAATTCTATTCTACAAGGATCAATTTATAAAAGAATATTACCATAATTTAACAAGTTGTTAAATGAAAAAAGTATGACAAAGTAAAGGTAAAACCATGATAATATGAGTAAATTCTAATTTAGTGAAAGTACTAGAATATAGATTAATGATGAAGAATGAATAATGAAAGATTAAGGTGGAAGTTCTTTTAGAATTTCTATAATAAATATAAAGATTACGAAATTATGAGGTAATTTCAACCTAAATCGTTCATCATTCACCATTAATTATTTATTAAAAGTGGGATAATCACTTTTCTATGGTTATAAAATGTCTTTTTTGATATAATAATAGTTATAAAATAAATAATTTCCAATTGAGGAAAGTTATTTGCTAAGAATTTAAATATAATATAATTGAAATTTGTTAAAACTATAGATAAGCAATTTGAACATATGACTTGTCTGCAAAATATGTATATAAATTTACTAGACTTTAATGTGGTATCTCTACTAGAAATTAGAAGTATTTTTGTGAAGAAAGCATTTGAAAATGAGCTGTTAAAGGTTCTTAGTTGTAGGTTGTTCCAATTTAGCTTGTCAAACTGAAAGTTGGAGCAAGCTAAATTGGACACAACCTGCAACTTAGAACCTTCAGCGATATTTTCATAGTCTTTTGGAATAAAAATATTTCTAATTTCTTAGACTACTACATAAGTCTAAGTTCACATTTGGGTATCTATAATATCAAAATTAATAGGATGGTGTATTTATGGATTTTTCAAGTTTAGTATTAATAGAAAAAGATAAAGAAACAGGATTTATAAAAAAAGAATTAGGAAGTTTTGAAGTTAATGATGGAGCAGTGTTTGTAAAAAAACTTTATGTATTAGACGAATTTGTATATTTGTATTTTGATACAAATAAAGATGTAGAAGAATGGGAATACTCTGCTATATATGATTTGTTTAATACAGAGGCTTTTATAGAAAAAGGATATGAAATAGAAGAAGATGATGAGGAATATAATCCTACATTTATAATAAAATTTGAATATAAGGATGATTATGATTTAATGAAAGAAAAAATACAACAAGTTGTATCAATAATAGAAAAAGAAATGAATTCAGTGTTTGAAGCTATACAAGGGAAGGAAGCTGAATACGCAGAATAGTCTTTTTTATAGTGACAAATGACAAATTATAAGTTTGTTACTATTGTTAACAATATAAAATAAAAAAACAGTTAATTCTTAATTGGTAAGTGTTAACTAAAGAGAGGGTTGGTGTTTTAAGATGAGTGAATTAAAGAAAAGAGAAGAAATTGATGATAAGTCTAAATGGAAAGTAGATAAAATATATACCAATATACAAGAATGGGAAAAAGATTTTGAAAATTTAAAAGTTGAAGCTGTAAAATTAAAAGATTATTCTGGGAAGCTCACAAATGGAGAGGAAATCTTAGAATATTTTAAAATTAATGAAAAAATATCCAGAAAAGCAGAAAATTTATTTATTTATGCACATTTAAAATCTGATGAAGATACTTCAAATACTACTTACCAAGGCTTAATGAGTAAAATAGATATATACATGGCTGAATTTTCAAGTTATACAGCTTTTTTCGTTCCAGAAATTTTAAGTTTAGATGATAAATTCATTGAGGAAGAAGTAAACCGATTAGATGAATTAAAAAAGTATAAATTTTTAATTGAAGATATTTTAAAGGAAAAACCACACATATTATCAAAGGAAATGGAGGAATTGTTAGCAGCAGCGTCAGATTGTTTAGATGCACCTTCAGCAATACACAATATTTTGACTAATGCAGATATGACCTTTGGTAAAATAGAAGATGAAGAGGGAAAGGAAGTAGAACTGACAGAAGGAAATTATTCTTCATTTATTAGAAGTAAGAATAGAACTGTAAGAAAAGCTGCATTTGAAAGATTATTTGGAGAATATGATAAGCTTAAAAATACTTTAGCAACTTCTTTAACTGCTTCAATAAAAACTTTTAATTTTAGCAGCAGAGTAAGGAAATATAACAGTGCGTTAGAAGCTTCATTAAAGCCTAATAATATTCCATTAGAGGTTTATAAAAATGCTATAAAGGTTATAAATGATAACTTGAACTCTCTTCATAGATATGTACAAATTAAGAAAAAATTATTAGGATTAGATGAAATTCATATGTATGATTTATATGTTCCTGTTATTGAAATTCCAAAAGAAAAAATAGAATTCAATACAGGGGTAGATATAGTTTTAGATGCATTAAAGCCATTAGGAACTGAGTATTTAGATATATTTAAAAGTGGAATTAAGGATGGCTGGATAGATATATATGAAAACAAAGGTAAAAAAGGTGGAGCATATTCATGGGGTGGATATGATACTATGCCTTATGTTCTTTTAAATTATAATAATGATTTACAAGATGTATCAACATTAGCTCATGAAATGGGCCATTCAATTCATTCTTATTATTCAAGAAAAGAACAGTCGTATTATTATGCAAACTACACACTATTTTGTGCAGAAGTTGCCTCTACAACAAATGAATCTTTACTTATTCATTACTTAATTGAAAATGAAAAGGATGAAAAGAAAAAACTTTACTTAATTAATCAAGAATTAGAGCAAATAAGAACCACAGTATTCAGACAATTGATGTTTGCAGAATTTGAACTTTATACTCATGAAACTTTAGAAAAAGGAATTCCGTTAACAGCAGAAGATTATAATAAGGCGTGGCATGATTTGAATGCAAAATATTTTGGAGATGAAATGATAATAGACAAAGAAATAGATGTAGAATGGTCAAGAATTCCTCATTTTTATTCAGATTTTTATGTATATCAATATGCAACAGGTTATGCAGCAGCATCAGCTTTTTCTAAATCAATCTTAGAAGGAAAAGAAGGTTCAGTTGAGAAATATAAAGGCTTCTTAAAAGCTGGTGGCAGTGACTATCCAATAAATATTTTGAAAAATGCAGGCGTAGATATGACAACAAATGCACCAATAGAAGCTACAATAAAGAGATTTAATGAACTTTTAGATATGATAGGTAAGTAAGAATGAAAAACCTTGAAGAGGAGTTTTACAAAACGCTATTAAATAAAGAAAATTTCTATATGAAGCAATACTATAGCAATTTCCATACAAAAGAAATATTCATTGCAATCAGAGAACTAAAGGAAGGGGTATATTGCGTTTTAATAACTAATGAAGAAAATGAAAAAATAGATTCATTAGAAGCATTTGAATATATAAAAACTTTAGATAAACCATTTTCATTTAATATGATAATTTTATCAAATGAAGAATATATATATACAAATCATACCAGCTCATTTAATAAGCTTATTATAAATAAAAATAATTATAATGTTATAGCATGTGATACCCCTTGTTTGCCATTAAAACAGATCTTTGAAAATATTATTCAAGAAAATTTAACAAAACCTAATAATTTAAAAGGAGATTTTCTTAAGGATAATTTACTTACATACGCATTAATAGGAGTTAATATAATAATATTTTTAATCACAGCATTTTTGTCTGGAAGTATATTTGATATTGATATAAATGTTTTGGTGGCTTTCGGAGCAAAATACAATGCATTAATAGATCAAGGTGAGATTTGGAGATTATTAACTTGTGCTTTTTTACATTCAGGATTATTACACATAGCGTGTAATATGTATTCCCTTTATATAATAGGGCCTCAGATTGAACAAATTTATGGTACTACAAAGTATTTGATTATTTATATAGTATCATGCATAACATCATCATTGTTGAGTTACTTAATGGGCCCTAATAGTGTGTCAGTGGGAGCATCAGGTGGTATATTTGGTCTTATGGGAGCTTTATTAGCATTTGCAATTATAGAAAGGCATAAAATACAGAAAAAATATATGTCAAGTTTAATTCAAATAATAATAATAAATTTATTTATAGGATTAAGTATAAAAAATATTGATAATTTTGCTCACGTTGGAGGATTAATAGGTGGCATAACTATAGGATATGTTAGTTATAAAATATTAAACAAAAATAGAGGCGAAATATAATTGTTATATATTAATATTAATTTTATCTTAAGAAAAATAGACTTGATTTTTTATTTTTATTGAAATATTATTAAATAGGTATAGTACGATGATAAGTATGTAAAATAATAAATGGGAAGAGGTCTCATTAAATATTAGGAGTGAATGTAATGGGGAATTATATTTTAACCATAACAGCTATATTTCAAATATTTGTATTTGCAATAACATGCTACTATTTATTTTTAGGAGTTATAGGTCTTTTCAGAAGAACTGAAAAAAAAGATTATACACCTAAAAATAAATTTGCGCTTTTAATTGCAGCACATAATGAAGAAGTTGTTATCGGTAGCCTTATAGAGAGTATGCTAAAATTAGACTACCCGAGAGAAATGTATGATATTTTTGTTATTGCAGATAATTGTACAGATGATACGGCTAAAATAGCTAAAGACTATGGGGTAAATGTTTGTGAAAGATTTTCAAAGGATAAAAGGGGTAAAGGCTATGCTTTGGAATGGATGTTTGCAAAATTATTTGCTATGGAAAAGAACTATGATGGAGTAGCTATATTTGATGCAGATAATCTTGTACATAAAAATTTCTTAAAAGAAATAAATTCTAAAATGAAAGAAGGCTACAAGGTTGTACAAGGGTATATAGATAGCAAAAATCCAGAAGATTCATGGATTGCTGCAAGTTATTCTATAGCTTTTTGGACTCAAAATAGAATGTTCCAATTAGCTAGAGCTAATGTAGGGTTTTCTAATCAAATTGGTGGAACAGGATTTGTAGTAGAGACTAATACTTTGAAAAAATTAGGCTGGGGTGCTACTTGTTTGACAGAAGATTTAGAGTTCACTTGTAAACTTGTATTAAATGGAGAAAAAGTTGGATGGGCTCACGATGCTATTATATATGATGAAAAACCACTAAAGCTTAGACAGTCATGGACACAAAGAAAAAGATGGATGCAAGGTTTTTCAGATGTAGCTTCAAGATATTTCTTTAAATTGGTAAAGAAATCAATTATAGAAAGAAAGTTTTATATGTTTGATTGCGCATTATATGTATTGCAACCCTATGTAACATTGTTAATAGGAATTTCAGCAGTATTGACAATAGCACAATCTAATAGACCGCTTAATATATTTCTGCTAAATTATATGTTGGGTGATGTAGGTATTAAAATATTTGCAGTTATTCAGTTTTTAATTACACCATTAATATTAGCAATTGATAAAAAAATTACGAAGCCATTTTTAACAATAATGGCATTATATTCAAGTAATGTTTTTGTAGTTCCTTATTTAGCTACGACATATACAGAAAATTGGATTATTGCCTGGGCAATAGGTATAGGTTATAACATAGTATTCTTAGTATTAACAGGAATATTATTAGGAAAAAAAGAATTGATTTTGTTCTTTAGATTTTGGTTATATGCGTTCTATACATTAACATGGATACCAATCACAATTCAAGGTATTTTAAATAAGAACAATAAAGAATGGAGTCATACTAAGCATGTTAGAAAAATAGAAATATGCGATGTATAGATTTTAAGTAATTAAGTATATTATTATAAGAGAGAGAGTGTATTATTGTTTAATAGTGCACTCTTTATTAATTGGAATTTAATTTTTTTTGACATTATACGATAAAGGAAGTATATTTTATAGAGTAAGTTTATTAAGAAAAATAAGAACTGGTGTTCAAACGGAGGAGTTTTATGGAATTAAAAAATACTACTACTTATGATGTGACGGATTTAACATCATTAGAAAAATTAGAACCTGTAAGGATAAGACCAGGGATGTATATAGGTTCTACTGGAAGCAAGGGATTGCATCATTGTATATGGGAGATAGTTGATAATGCCATAGATGAAATAGCTAATGGATATGGAAATAAAGTAACAATAATCTTAAATGAAGATAAGAGCGTTACAATCATTGATAATGGAAGAGGCATTCCTACAGGAATTCACCCAGTTAAAAAGAAATCCGGCGTTGAAATGGTATTTACTGAACTGCATACTGGCGGTAAATTTGATAATAAAAACTATAAAACTTCTGGAGGACTTCATGGAGTTGGAGCGGCAGTTGTAAATGCTTTATCAAAATGGCTGGAAGTTGAGGTATATCAAAATGGTAATATACATAGGCAAAGATTTGAATATGCTTATGATAAAGAATTAAAAAGAGATATGCCGGGAACAGCTGTTGGAAGTTTGAAGATAATAGGAAAAACAGATAAGGTTGGAACTAAAATTACGTTTAAGCCAGATCATGAAGTTTTTTCAACAATTGATTTTAAATTTGACATAATAGATAGTAGATTACAAGAATTGGCATTCCAAAATAAAGGTATAACTTTAGAATTAATTGATAAGAGAAAAGGACAAGAAAATACTAAAGAATATTATTCAGAAAATGGTCTTTTGGATTTTATAAACTACCTAAATGAAAGTAAAACACCAATTCATGAAATACCTATAATTTTTGACGGTGATAGAACAGTTGGAAATATTCAAATGTATGGAGAAATCTGCATTCAATTTACAGACTCTACAACTGAGTATATTGCAAGTTATGTAAATAATATTCCAACAACAGAAGCGGGAACTCATGAAACTGGATTTAAAACTGGAATGACAAGAGCTTTCAAGGAATGGGCAAAGAAATTAGGTTTGGTTAAAGAAAAGGATAAAGAATTTGAAGGTGATGACTTAAGGGAGGGTATGACAGCAATTGTAAGAATTAAAATTACAAATCCTATATTTGAAGGTCAAACTAAAACTAAACTTGGTAATACTGAAGCATATACTATGATGAATGATTTAGTTTATACTAAATTCTCTGAATGGATTGAAGATAATAAAACCCTAGCAACAAGCATAATTAATAATGCATTAGAAGCAGCAAAAAGAAGAGATAAAATTAAAAAAATTAATGAAGCAGAAAAAAAGAAGGTAGGTAAAGGAACAGCACCGCTTGCGGGTAAGGTGGCAGTATGTACATTAAAGGATAAAACTGTAAATGAATTTATAGTTGTGGAAGGAGATTCAGCAGGAGGTTCTGCAAAGCAAGCTAGAGATAGAAGGTTTCAAACTATAATGCCTTCTAAGGGTAAAATAATGAATACAGAAAAACAAAAGCTTGAAAATGTATTAGCTTCAGAAGAATTGAAAATATTTAATACTGCAATTGGAACAGGAACCTTGGATAATTATAAAGAAGAAGATTTGAAATATGACAAGATAATAATTATGAGTGATGCAGATGTAGATGGATATCATATTAGAACCCTTTGGATGACTTATATTTATAGATATATGAGACCATTAATAGCAAATGGTCATTTATACTTGGCGCAACCTCCTTTATATAAGGTATATAAAGAGTCAAAAGGTAAGGGTATAGTTAAATATGCATATAGCGATGATGAGTTAGAAAGTACTAAAAAGCAAGTGGGGAAAGGTGCATTAATTCAAAGATACAAAGGTCTTGGAGAAATGAATCCAGATCAATTATGGGATACAACATTAAATCCAGAAAGTAGAACTTTGCTTAAAGTTACTATAGAAGATGCAGCAAAAGCGGAAAAGATGGTATCGCTCCTTATGGGAGATATTGTAGAGCCAAGAAAAAATTACATGTATAAATACGGAGAATTTTAGTCAGTTAAGAATTAAGAACTAAGAGTTAAGAACTAAGATTTAAGAGTTAAGGATGAAAAGCCTTAGGCTTTTCTAAAAATATATAATTAGAAATCACGTAGGGAAAAGTGAGAATCCAAATTTTACATTTGGATACTTGAACTTCCACAGCGAGTGAATACGAGTCGTGTTTCCTCTTATTTTGATTATTCGAACTTTCTCTTTGAGCTTTATCCTCAACTCTTAACTCTTAACTGAACCGAAGGGAGAAGTTATGGCAAAGAAAAATGAGAATATTATACCTAAAGATAATAATATAATCGGCATTCCCATAGAAGAGGCGATGCCAGAAAATTATTTACCTTATGCAATAGAAGTAGCGAAAGATAGAGCTCTTCCTGATGTTAGAGACGGATTGAAGCCTGTACATAGGAGGATTTTATATGGTTCATACATGCTTAAGGCGTTTCCGGATAGACCTTATTATAAATCAGCTAGAATAGTTGGAGATATTTTAGGTAAATATCACCCGCATGGAGATACATCTGTATATGAATCTATGGTAATTTTAGCACAAGAGTTTTCAACCAGGGCGCCGCTTATCGAAGGGCATGGAAACTGGGGATCAATAGATGGAGATGGCGCGGCTGCAATGAGGTATACGGAAGCAAGATTATCACCTATTGCGATGGAAATGTTACAAGATATTGAAAAGGATACTGTAGATATGATTCCTAACTATTCTGATAGTGAAATGGAACCTAAAGTATTACCAAGTAGATATCCTAACCTTTTGGTAAATGGTGCATTTGGTATAGCTGTTGGTCTTGCAACCAATATACCACCACATAACTTAGGTGAAGTTACCGATGGAGTGTTAGCGTATATAGATAATAATGAGATAACAACTTCTCAGCTTATGGAGTACATAAAAGGGCCAGACTTACCTACAGGTGGAATACTAATTGGGGAAAAATCAATTTTATCCGCTTATGAAACAGGAGAAGGTAAAGTTGCATATAGAGCTAAAACTAATATTGAAAAGTTAGAAAATGGACGATTGGGAATAGTGATAACGGAGTTTCCATATAGAAGGAATAAGTCTAGAATCCTTCAAACAATATCTGAAATGACTGGTGATAAAAGACATGCCAAAGCATTAGAATCTATAACAGATATTAGAGATGAATCCGATAGAAATGGTATTAGAGCAGTAATTGAATTTAAAAAAAATGTAGATGAGGATGTAGTAGACAAAGTTCTAAAATATTTGTTTAAGAAAACTGATTTACAATGTAATATAAGCTTTAACATGGTTGCACTTGCTAATGGTAAGCCTGAAACTATGAGTCTGAAAGCTATAATAAAATATTATGTTGAGCATCAAAAAGAAATAATAACAAGAAGAACTAAAAAAGAACTTGATGTGGCAAAAAAGAGACATCACATTGTTGAAGGTTTTATTAAAGCTATAAGCATACTTGATGAGGTAATCGCAACAATCAGAAGCTCAAAATCAAAAAAAGATGCTTCTGAAAACTTAATTAGTAAATTTGAATTTTCAGAAGCTCAAGCACAGGCTATATTAGAACTTATGTTATATAGATTAACAGGTCTTGAAATAGAGATATTTGAAAAAGAATATGCACAGCTTGAGAAGTTAATTAAGAAATTAGAAAAAATACTATCTAGTGAGAATGAACTTTTGAAAGTAATTAAAAGTGAATTGAAAGAAATTAGTGATAAATATGGAAATGAAAGAAGAACTGATATTGTACATGATGATAGTGAAAGTAAAATTGAACTTGAAGAATTAATTGTAGTGGAAGATGTTGTGATTACAATATCGAAAGATGGGTTTGCTAAAAGGATGCCTCTTAAAAATTATAATCGATCAAGTTCTAATCCAGAAGATATTGAATACAGAGAAGGTGATTCGTTAAATTTCCTAATAAATTCAAATACTAAAGATACGTTACTCGTATTTACTGATAAAGGATTTATGTATCAAACCAAGGGAATTAATATTCCAGAGCTTAAATGGAAAGAAAAAGGAGAAAGATTAGATGGCATTATTAGAACTTTAAATCTTGATAATGAAAAAATAGTGGCAGCTGTATCTTTAGATAATTTTGATCCAAGTAAGGCGTTTAGGTTTATAACTAAGATGGGTGGAATTAAGCTGAGTTCATTAGATAAATTTCAAACTTCATATGCTAAACTTCAAGCATTAAAACTTAGAGATGAAGATGAATTGATGAATGTATGCATTAGAAAGTTGGAAGAAGAACATAAATTCCTAAGAGTTAAAAGTAAGCAAGGTTTAGAATTTACTCTTGAAGTTAAAAATCCAGAAGATACTTCTAGAAATATACTTCCAACTCAGTTGTTTAACTTCCCACAAGAGGATCAAATTGTTGAAATTGAAGATAGTGACGAACTTGAATATTTTGAACTGAATCTTGGAATTATAGAAAAAAATAAGCTAAAAGCTTATGACAGGATAAAAGAAGATTCTTTAAAGGTTAAAACTAACTCTTTAAGAGAAATATTAATGTTTAGTAATAAAGGATATGTTTATAAAGTTCCAGCATTTCTAATGAAAAATGTCTTGAAGGAGGAAATTCCGTTAGAAGCATTTTTAGGAAAAATGGAAAAGGGAGAAAAAATAATTGGGTTATCTTCCGTAGAGTCATATGATAATGAAGAATTGGGAGTATATGCATTTACTAAAAGAGGAATGGTAAAGAAAACTTCATTAAAAGAATTTGAAGGAGATTTCTTTAAGCAAGTATGTTACAAATTTAAATTTGAAGATGATGAAATGATTGGAGCAGAGATAAAACAATTAAAGTTTGGTCATTTAATCATGTTAACAAAAAAAGGAATGGCAATAAAATTCCCTGTTGAAAATGTAAATACTATGGGAAAAGTAGCTTCGGGAGTTACAGGAATAAGTTTAAGAGATGAAGATGAAGTTATTTTTGGAAAGTATCATAGTAATTATATAAGTGGGGAAGGAAACAGCGTAGTTTTATCTAAAAGTGATATGGAAGTAGTACTAACTTCTAAATCCAAGGAAAAATCAGTAGTTAAAATAAATGATATTAAATTACAAAATAGAGCTGGACGTGGAACCAATATAATGGTCATTGTACTTGATGATGAAATTAAAGATGCAATTTTAAAATAACGATAAGGTATAATGTTTTAGTGGCAAGTGTCACTTGTCACTCATAATGGTATGGTTTTTATTAAGTAATTGAGTTATAATTGAAATATAAATAAGAAATTGTAGAATGAGGATGTTCTAAAGTAAATTAGAATATCCTCATTTTTAGGCATATAAAGTGAATAACAAGTCTATGATGCGATGTTTATTTCCAGCTAGAGGCGTATTTAAGGCTGCTAGGTAAAATGCATACTCAGTATGGTTAGGGAAAGACTCGTATGTTGATTCGTTATTTTTCGAATGTGCCATAATAAATTAAGGAGGAATTTATTATGAAGAAAGTATGTGTATTATTAGCAGAAGGATTTGAAGAAATCGAAGCATTAACGGTGTCAGATATAATGAGAAGAGCAGATGTAGCTTGTGATTTGGTATCAATGCAAGGGGAAATGGTTGAATCAAGCCATGGATTATCAGTAAAGGCAGACAAATTATTTAATGAGGATATGAAATATGACTTAGTAGTAATTCCTGGTGGCATCCCAGGTGCTACTAATTTAAGAGATGATGAAAGGGTAATTAAGTTTATAAGAAACCAAAATAAGGAAGGTAAATTAATAGGGGCAATTTGTGCAGGGCCAATAGTTCTTGGAAGGGCTGGACTTACTGAGGGATTGAATATGACATCATATCCAGGATATGAAGATGAATTACCTAATTGCGAGTATTTAGAAGAAGAAGTGGTAGTTGATAGAAATATAATAACTAGTAGAGGACCAGCAACTGCAATGACATTTGCTTATAAATTATTAGAAATGCTAGGATACGGCCAAAAGGTTGAAGGTATATCATCTGGCATGTTATATAAAATGTTTATAGGATAAAATATGTTTGAATTATTGAAAACTACAGTTATAATCGGTAAGTGACAAGTGACAAGTGACAAGTGACAAGTGACAAGTGACAAGTGACAAGTGACAAGTGACAAGTGACAAGTGACAAGTGACAAGTGGGGAGGAGTTCTGCCCGGATTTGTCGTTTGCCACTTATAAATTATATATTAGTAGCGATAATTTTAAAAAATTTGCATTTGAATGAGATGCAACAAGAGGAGAAACGATGGCGGAGAAATGGTTTATTAAGAATATTAAGGCTGATTATAAGCTAATATCTAAAAAATATGCACTTTCAGAATTAGTAAGCAGACTTATAATCAATAGAAATATTATAAATGATGAAGTAATAAGAAGTTATATTAATCCGGACTTTGATAAATTTCATAATTCTAGAGAAATGAAAGATTTAGAAAAGGCTGTAAATATACTTCGAGAAAAAATAAATCAAAATAAAAATATAAGAATTGTTGGAGATTACGATGTAGATGGTGTAATAAGTACATACATACTATATACAGCGTTAAAAAAATGCAATGCAAATGTTGATTATGAAATTCCAGATAGAATCAAAGATGGATACGGGATAAATGTTGGAATAATAAGAAAAGCTAAAGAAGATGGCGTAGATACAATTTTAACTTGCGACAATGGAATTTCGGCTATAGATGCTATTGAGTACGCCAAAGATTTGGAAATGACTGTTATAGTTACAGATCATCATGATATTCCTTTTATTGAAGATGAAAACGAGGTTAGAAAATTCATAAGTTCAGAAGCAGATGCTATAGTTAACCCGAAACAAGGAGATTGTAATTATAAATTTAAGCAATTATGTGGGGCAGGAGTAGCATTTAAACTTGTGGAGGTACTTTATGAAGAATTTAATATAGATAAAGAAGAATGCTATAAGTTAATAGAATTCCTAGCGATTGCAACAGTTTGTGACGTTGTGGATTTAGTCGATGAGAATAGAATATTTGTAAAAAAAGGATTAGAATTTATAAATAATACTACTAATTTAGGATTGCAAGAACTAATTAGAGAATGTGAATTAAATGAAAAGAAATTATCAGTATATCATTTGGGATTTATCATAGGTCCTGCTATAAATGCATCAGGTAGGCTAGATACGGCTAAAAAAGGATTAAAATTACTGCTTTCACAAGATGAAGATGATGCAGTTGCCCTTGCTAAAGAATTGGTTAAATTGAATGAAGAAAGAAAAGATATGACCATGGAAGGCGTAGAAACTGCTATAGAAATTGTAGAAAAGAATGGAATGGTAAATGACAAAGTGCTTATTATTTATATACCAGATGTTCATGAAAGTTTAGCTGGGATAATAGCAGGTAGAGTAAGGGAAAAATACAATGCACCAACTTTAGTAATAACGAAATCAGAAAAAGGGGTAAAGGGATCGGGTAGATCGATAGAAGAATATAATATGTATGAGGAGCTTGTAAAATGTAAAGATTTGCTTGATAATTTTGGAGGTCATCCTATGGCAGCAGGTTTTTCATTGCAAGAGAAAAATATAGATGAGTTTAGAAGAAGGTTAAATGAAAATACTGAATTAAAGGATGAGGATTTGCTTAGAAAAGTCACTATAGATTGTGTTCTTCCTCTTGATTCTATAAATTATGAATTGATTAATGATATTGAAAAGTTAGAGCCTTATGGAAAGGCGAATTCTAAGCCTCTGTTTGCAGAAAAAAATGTCAACTTATTAAAAGCTGTAATATTGGGCAAGAATGGGAATGTATTGAAATTTAAAGTTAAGACTAAATTAAATAAAGTAATAGATGCAATATATTTTGGCGATATTCATGAATTTGAGGAAGAAATAACAAATAAATATGGAAAAGAAGAACTACAAAAACTCTACGAGGGAGTATATAATGGAGTAATGGTAGATTTAGTGTTTTATCCATCTATTAATGAATATAATGGTAATACTAGCATTCAAATTGTAATACAAAACTATAGATAATAAACTCAGTTAAGAGCTAAGAGCTAAGAGCTAAGAGCTAAGAGCTAAGAGCTAAGAGTTAAGAGTTAAGAGTTAAGAGTTAAGAATTAAGAGTTAAGAATTAGAGGAACAAAACCCACAGAAAAAGTTCGAGAACTCGAATATGAAAGCTCCAAGGAGAAAGTTCGAATAACGAAATGTAAAAATATAAAATTAAAGAAATCCTGAAGGGATTTCGTCCATAACTGTTAACTGATTAGAAAGGGTGATTTTTTGTCTAGATATAAAATAATAATGACTGGAGGAGGAACAGCTGGGCATGTTACTCCTAATTTGGCGTTAATACCTAAGTTAAAAGAAAAGGGATTTGAAATAAAGTATATTGGCAGTCGTGATGGGATTGAAAAGGAAATAATAGCAAACAACAATATTCCTTTTTTTGGAATAAGTTGCGGTAAATTAAGAAGATATTTTGATTTGAAAAATTTTACAGATCCATTTAAAATTTTAAAGGGAATTGCAGAGGCTGTGAGAATAATATCAAAAGAAAAACCGGATATTATTTTTTCAAAAGGTGGCTTTGTAGCTGTACCAGTAGTTATTGCAGCATCTATGAAAAAAATACCTGTAGTGGCTCATGAGTCTGACATTACACCAGGCCTTGCAAATAAATTATCAGCACCCTTTTGTGATAAACTATGTGTAACCTTTAGGGAAAGTTTGAATTATGTAAAAGGAAATAAGGGCGTGCTTACAGGAAGTCCTATAAGAGAAGAAATGCTTCACGGAGATAAGATTAAAGGGAAAAGAATATGTAATTTTACAGATGATAAAGAGGTTTTGCTTATAATGGGAGGCAGTCTTGGGTCAAAATTAATAAATGAAGAAATTAGAAAAAATTTAGGTGAACTTTTAAATGAATTTAATATAATTCATATTTGTGGGAAAGGAAATCTTGAAGGAAATCTTAAGAATAAAGCTGGATACAAACAATTCGAATATGTGAGTGAAGAATTACCAGATCTTATGAATGCTGCTGATTATATAGTTTCCAGGGCAGGTGCTAATTCTATATTTGAGTTTTTGGCTTTGAAAAAGCCAACATTATTGATACCTCTTTCAAAAAAAGCAAGTAGAGGAGATCAGATATTAAATTCCAAATCCTTTGAAAAAGAGGGTTATTCGTTAATGATAGAAGAAGAAGAAATTAAAGAACAAATATTATATAAAAAAATTATAGAACTGAAAAGAAGAAAAAGAGAATTAATAGAAAATATGGAGAAAAGCCAAGTAAAAAATGGCGTAGAAGCAATAATAGGTGTATTATTAAAGAGTATTAAAAAGTAGATTGCTAAAATATATAAATATTACTTAAAAAAATACAAATTATATAATCAAATCTTGCAAAAAAAAATATGTGAGATATAATAAAAGAGTAAGTTTATTTTAGTGAAAAGGATAAGTTAATTATTTAACGAAAAGATGAGGTGCTGTTTCAATGAAGAAAGTTTCAATTATTTATTGGAGTTGTGGTGGAAATATTGAAGTTCTAGCTAATAAGATAGCGGATGGAGCTAGGGAGCAAGGTGCAAAGGTTAATTTAAAGCATGTTGCAGATGCTACAATAGAAGATGTTTTGGAAGCAGATTGCATTGCTTTTGGAAGTCCGGCAGTTGATGCCACTAAAATAGAACAAGAGGAAATGAAACCATTTCTAGAACAATTGGAATCTTTTAAGGAGCAAAATAAAAATAAAAATTGCATTTTATTTGCAACCTATGGATGGATTGAGAATGCTTTCATGAAAATATGGAAAGATGAAATGATATCCTATGGTTTTAATGTAATTGGGGATTTAGCAGTTAAGGATTCACCAACTAAAAAACACTCAAATCTTATTATAAATTTGGGAAAAGAATTAGCAAAATAGAATGGTACCAGTTAATATGTTTATTTAGGTAGTCTTTAAGACTAACTTATATAATAAATTTACTCTAAATTTAATTTTTAAATTTTGAAAGAGGGGTCAACGCGATGAGAAAAATGAAAACTATGGATGGTAATACTGCAGCAGCTCATATATCTTATGCATTTACAGAAGTTTCTGCAATATTCCCAATTACACCATCATCACCAATGGCAGAACATGTAGATGAATGGGTAGCACAAGGAAGAAAGAATATATTTGGACAACCTGTAAAAGTTATGGAAATGCAATCAGAAGCTGGAGCAGCTGGTGCAGTTCACGGATCTTTACAAGCTGGAGCTTTAACAACTACTTATACAGCTTCACAAGGTTTATTATTAATGATACCAAATATGTACAAAATTTCTGGTGAAATGTTACCAGGAGTATTCCACGTATCAGCTAGAGCATTAGCTACTTCTGCATTAAACATATTTGGAGATCACCAAGATGTTATGGCAGCAAGACAAACTGGTTTTGCAATGCTTGCAGAAGGATCAGTTCAAGAAGTAATGGATTTAGCAGCAGTAGCACATTTAACTGCTATTAAAACAAGAATTCCATTCTTAAACTTCTTTGATGGATTCAGAACTTCTCATGAAGTACAAAAAATTGAAGTTTTAGAATATGATGAATTAGCAAACTTACTTGATTGGGATTCGGTTAAAGCTTTCAGAGAAAGAGCATTAAACCCAAATCATCCTGTAACTAGAGGAACTGCTCAAAATGCAGATATCTATTTCCAAGAAAGAGAATCTGTTAACAAATTCTACGATGAATTACCAGAGACAGTTGAAAATTACATGGCTGAAATCACTAAATTAACAGGTAGAGAATATCACTGTTTCGATTACTATGGAGCACCAGATGCTGATAGAGTAATAGTTGCTATGGGTTCTGCTACAGACGTTTGTGAAGAAACTATAGATTACTTAAATGCTAACGGACAAAAAGTTGGTGTTGTTAAAGTAAGATTATACAGACCATTCTCAAATGAAAGATTAATAGCTGCTATTCCAAAGACAGTTAAGAAAATTGCTGTTTTAGATAGAACTAAAGAACCAGGATCAACTGGAGAACCATTATACTTAGATATCAGAAATGCATTCTATGGGCAAGCTGATGCACCACTTATTGTTGGTGGAAGATTCGGTTTGGGTTCAAAAGATCCAAATCCAGGACATATTGCTGCAGTTTATGCTAACTTAGCACAAGATGCACCAAAGAATGGATTTACAATAGGAATCAATGATGACGTTACAAATACTTCATTAGAAGTAACTGAAGATATAGATGCTACTCCAGAAGGAACTACATCTTGTAAGTTCTGGGGATTAGGATCAGATGGTACTGTTGGAGCAAACAAGAGTGCAATCAAGATCATTGGAGATAATACAGATATGTATGCCCAAGCATACTTCTTCTATGATTCAAAGAAATCAGGAGGAATTACAGTATCTCACTTAAGATTTGGTAAGAAAGCAATTAAGTCACCATACTTAATAAACAAAGCAGACTTTGTTTCATGTTCTAACCAATCATACATCCACAAATACAATGTACTTGATGGATTAAAGCCAGGTTCTACTTTCTTATTAAATACTATCTGGACTCCAGAAGATTTAGAAGAAAAATTACCTGCTGCATATAAGAGATTCTTGGCAAATAATAACATTAAGTTCTACACTTTAAATGCTGTAGGTATTGCTCAAGAAATCGGTCTTGGTGGAAGAATCAACATGATAATGCAATCAGCTTTCTTTAAGTTAGCTAACATTATTCCAGTTGAAGATGCTATTAAGCACTTAAAAGCTGCAGTTGTAACTTCTTATGGTAAGAAGGGTGAAAAAGTTGTTAACATGAATAATGCCGCTATAGATAGAGGTGTTGAATCAATCGTTGAAATAAAGATTCCAGAAGCTTGGAAGACAGCTCAAGATGAAGAAGCAGTAGAAATTAAGCATGCTACTAAATTCGTAAAAGATATAGTTATCCCAATGAACAGACAAGAAGGAGATCAACTTCCAGTTTCAGCATTTGCAGGTATGGAAGATGGTACTTTTGAAAATGGTACTGCAGCTTTCGAAAAGAGAGGAATTGCAGTAAATGTTCCTGAATGGGATTCAGAAAAATGTATTCAATGTAACCAATGTTCAATGGTATGTCCACATGCTTCTATAAGACCATTCTTATTAACTGATGCAGAAAAGAATGCTGCACCAAGTGCAAATAAGGCTGTAGCTGCTAAGGGATTAAAGACTGAAGAGCCATTATTCTATACAATGGGTGTAACACCACTTGACTGTTCAGGTTGTGGAAACTGTGCTCAAATATGTCCAGCACCAGGAAAAGCATTAGTTATGAAACCACAAGAATCTCAACATGATCAAATGGAAGCTTGGGATTACTTAACACATGATATTTCAGCTAAGAAGAACCCAATGAACAAGAATACAGTTAAGGGTAGCCAATTTGAGCAACCATTACTTGAATTCTCAGGAGCTTGTGCAGGTTGTGGAGAAACTCCATATGTTAAAGCTATAACTCAATTAGTTGGTGATAGAATGATGGTTGCTAATGCAACTGGATGTACATCAATCTGGGGAGGATCTGCTCCTTCAACTCCATATACTAAGAATAAGAATGGACACGGTCCAGCTTGGGCTAACTCATTATTCGAAGATAATGCTGAATATGGATTAGGTATGTTCTTAGGAGTTAAAGCTATAAGAGAAAGAATTGCAGAAAAAGCTGAAGCTGCTATAGCTGCAAATGATCCAGCAAAAGCTGAATTACAAGAATGGTTAGATAACGTAAATGAAGGTGAAGGAACTAGAGAAAGAGCTGATAAATTAACAGCTGCTTTAGAAGCATCTAACACTGAACTTGCTAAAGAAATATTAGCTGAACAAGACTACTTCGTTAAGAGATCACAATGGATCTTCGGAGGAGACGGATGGGCTTACGATATCGGATACGGTGGAGTTGACCATGTATTAGCTTCAGGAGAAGATGTAAATATATTAGTAGTAGATACAGAAGTTTACTCAAATACTGGTGGTCAATCATCTAAATCTACTCCAACAGCTGCAATCGCTAAGTTTGCTGCAAGTGGTAAGAAGACTAAGAAGAAAGACCTTGGAATGATGGCTATGAGTTATGGTTATGTATATGTAGCTCAAATTAACATGGGTGCTGATAAGAACCAAGTTATGAAAGCTCTTGCAGAAGCAGAAGCTTACAAGGGACCATCATTAATAATAGCTTATGCACCATGTATTAATCACGGATTAAGAATTGGTATGGGTAACAGCCAAGAAGAAGCTAAGAGAGCTACTGCATGTGGATATTGGCAAATGTACAGATTCAACCCAGAATTAAAAGAAGCTGGAAAGAATCCATTTACATTAGATTCAAAAGAACCAACAGCAGACTTCAAGGAATTCTTAATGGGAGAAGTAAGATACTCTTCATTAGCTAAAGCATTCCCAGAACAAGCAGACGCTTTATTTGAAAAGACTAAGAAAGATGCTATGGAAAGATTAGAAGGCTACAAGAAGTTAGCTAATCAACAATAGTATTTTTAAGAAAATAATAAATAACTAAATTTGCGCGAAAAAGAGAAGTCACTTCGGTGGCTTCTTTTTTGATGAATGATTAATTATTCATTAAATAAAATTACATTGTAATTTTATTGATTTAAGGGTAAAATTAATTGAGATATCATAAAAAGATACCAAGAACCAAGAGGAGGTTTCAAAATGGATAAAGATTTAGAAAAATGTGGATGCAATGGTGAAGAAGGAAGCTGTGGATGCGGTGGACATGATCATGGTGATCATGAATGTGAATGTGGATGTCATGATGAAAATGAAAGCTTCGTTATAGATTTAGAAGATGAAGAGGGAAATTTAATTACATGTCCTGTAATTGATGAATTTGAATATGAAGAAAATGTATACTACTTAGCTCAAAATCCAAATGAAGATTCAGTTTATCTTTTTAGACTTGATGGAGAAGAACTTGTAGTTCCAGACGAAGAAGAATTCGATAGAGTTTCAGCTTACTATGAAAATGAATTAGTTGGCGAAGAATAATATGATAAATAAAAGACTTTAGTATTTAGGACTAAGGTCTTTTATTTATATGATTAAACAATGGAAATCGAAATTGGTGACAAGTTATAAGTTACAAACTCAATTCTAATTATGGAATCTTATATAAGTTGCGTAGTTTACAAGTTAAAATATTAATGATATATTTTTATTGTGCGGAATGAACGTATAATAGGCTAATAAGACATTTTGAATAAATAATTTTCAAAGTTTCAAAATAGGAGGAATAAAGCAATGCAATTATCAAAAAAAGCGGGGGATATCACACCATCTATCACGTTAGCTATTACAGCTAAAGCCAATGAACTAAAGAGTCAAGGCGTTGATGTAGTTAGTTTTGGAGCAGGGGAACCAGACTTTAATACACCACAAAATATAATTCAGGCAGCCATAAATGCTATGAATAACGGGAAAACTAAATACACTCCAGCAGGAGGAATATTAGAGTTAAAACAAACTATTTGCAATAAATTTAAAAATGATAATAATTTAGAATATAAACCAAGCCAAATAATAATTTCTACAGGTGCTAAGCAATGTTTAGCAAATGTTTTTATGGCTATATTAAATTCGGGAGACGAAGTGCTAATTCCAGTTCCATATTGGGTTAGCTATCCTGAATTAGTTAAACTAGCTGATGGGGTGCCAGTATTTGTAGAAACATCTAATGAAAATAATTATAAGTATACAATAGCTGATTTAGAAAGAGCTGTTACAGATAAAACAAAAGCAATATTAATAAATAGTCCGAATAATCCAACAGGAACTATTTATCATGAAGAAGAATTGATGGAAATAGCAAACTTTGCAAAAGAACATGATTTATTAATTGTATCCGATGAAATCTATGAAAAATTAATATATGACGGAGAAAAGCATATAAGTATAGCTGCTTTAAATGAAGATGCATATGAAAGAACTATAGTAATAAATGGCGTATCTAAGACTTATGCAATGACTGGCTGGAGACTTGGATATGCAGCATCAAGTGAAAAAATAACTAAGCTAATGACAAGTATTCAAAGTCACATGACATCGAATGTTAATACAATAACACAATATGCAACAATAGAGGCACTAAATGGACCGGTGGAAGATTTAAACAATATGATTAAAGAATTTGAAAATAGAAGAAACTTTATGATATATAAATTAGAAAAGTTAAATGAAGTATCAATCATAAAACCTAGTGGTGCATTCTATATTATGGTTAATATATCAGCTTATCTTAATACTACTTTTAAAGAGCAAGAAATTAATAATTCAGTGGATTTTGCAAAGGTATTATTAGAAGAAGAAAAAGTAGCTGTAATACCTGGGGCTGGTTTTGGATTAAATGAGTATATAAGGTTATCATATGCGACATCTATGGACATAATAGAAAATGGAATAGATAGAATTTCAACATTTTTAAGTAAAATTAAATAATAAATGTATATAGATAAACAACTTGTAATCTAAACTTATGTGGTAGCTTACCGAAATAATAAATATTTTTATTTCGAAGGACTATGAAAATGTCGCTGAAGGTTCTAAGTTGCAAGTTGCATCCAATTCAGCGTGCTCCCGCTTTCAGCGTGACAAGCTAAATTGGAACAACTTACAACTAAGAACCTTTAACAGATCATTTTCAAATGCCTTCTGCACAAAAATATTTATTATTTCTAGTAAAGATATCCATATTAATATTTAGAGAATATGTAAATATGTTTATCTAATAAGTCAAATACTAAAATTGCATATCTATAGGAGGATGTGATTAACTAGTATTTAATACCTGGTAGCACTATATAAATCAATATAGTTAATACTTATTTTCATACCTAAAATCGACTTTGCCACATACTCCTATATAGATATCCAATTTAAGAATTATACTTATAATTAGAATGTGTTTCCATACTAGAAATTTCATACATTTTTGTGAAACAGGCATTTGAAATTGAGCTGTGAAGGTTCTTAGTGCAAGGTTGTACCATTTACTGCTTGTCAAAATTTTATATTTGGAACATGCAGAAATGGGCACAACCTTGTACATAGAACCTTCCAGTGAAAATTTCATAGTCCTGTGGAACAAAAATGTATGGAATTTCGGTAGATTACCACATAAGTCTAAGTTAACATTTAGGTATCTATAAAATATAATTTAATATTAGGAAATAATATTTAGCTCTGAACTCTTAATACTTAAAATAGATTAAATTATAAAGTTTGAATGTTGAGAATTAAATATTAAAAAGGTGGGTGCTATGCTTTGAAAAAACTTGCTATATTTGATATAGATTATACTATTACTAAAAAAGAAACATTGATGGAGTTATTTAAATTTGTAATAAAAAATGACAAAAAAAATATTCGCTTTTTCCCAAGGGCTGTATTTTGCGGAATTATGTATAGTATAAAAATGTATGATGAAAGAAAAGTAAAGGAAAAATTTTTGAAGTTTATTGATGGAATAAGAGAAAAAGATTTGGCGGAACTTGTGAAAAGGTTTTATGATGAAAAACTAAAGACAATAATATATGAGGATGCATTGAATATGATGAGAAAATTAAAAAGTGAAGGTTATGATGTGTATTTAATTTCTGCTTCACCAGAGTTTTACATTAATGAATTTTATGCTATTAAAGAAGTTGATAAAATAATTGGAACTAAATTTGCTTTTGAAGATGGAATTTTCACTAGAAAGATGTTTGGAAGTAATTGTAAGGGTGAGGAAAAGGTTAGAAGATTAAAGGAAGTTATTGAAAAGGAGCAAATTGAAGTGGATTTTAAAGAATCATATATGTTTTCTGATTCTTTATCGGATAAACCACTTTTAGATTTGGTTGGAAAGCCGTATTTAATAAATTATAAAAAAAATCATGAAATAGAAATATTAAAATGGAAATAAATTTATGATTCACAATTAACAATGCAAAATTGTAGATTTATGCCATTTTGCGAGTGCTCTGTGAGCAATGAAGGATGAAAAATGTAGAGTGAATGATTAATTATTCATTAATTGACAACTGCTAATTGTGCATTGAAAGAAAGGTATGATAAACATGGAAGACAAAATTATATATGAAGTTTTACGAGTTGTAGAAGGAAAACCTCTTTTTTTAGAAAATCATTTAAAGAGGATGAAAAATTCATTTGAATTGATTAATGAAGAGTTTAAATTGAGTTATGATGAAATAAGTGGAAAAATAAAAAAGCTTATAATAAATGAAAATAAAGTTGAGGGTAATATAAAAATAACTTATGGAATACGTGAGAAGTTGTTAGAAGTCTTTTTTATAGAGCATTCATATCCTTCAGCTGAAATGTATAAGAATGGCGTGGAAACTATTTTATATTTTGGAGAGAGAGAAAATCCAAATGCAAAGATAATTAATACGAATTTTAGAGAAAAAGTAAATCAAGAAATAAAAAGCAGGAATGTGTATGAAGCTATATTGGTTGATTCAAAAGGAAATATAACAGAAGGAAGCAGATCGAATATATTCATGGTTAAAGATAATATTCTTATAACATCGCCGGTAAAAGCAGTATTACCAGGGGTGACTAGAGGAGAAATTATAAGTATAGCTAGAAAACTTGGGATTGAGGTTAAGGAAATAGAGTATAAGCATTCAGAGATTAGTAATTTGGATGGAATGTTTATTTCGGGTACATCTCCTAAAATACTTCCGATAAAAATGGTTGATGGTGTAAAGTTGGATGTCAATAATAGCATTATTAGTAAATTAATTAAGGAATATAATTTGGAGATTAAGCTATATATACAAAATCATTAGAAAATGAGTTTATTTGTACTTATATGTAAAATAAACAGACTTATATAAATAAAGCGATATAAAATTATATTGGATTGTGATATACTTAGTGAAAAGAACAATTTTTAGGGGGGAAATTTATGAGTTTAAAATTTTCTGCAGCATCATTGGGAGAATGTCTAGAAAAAGCATCTTTTGAATTAAATATTCCTAAGGGAGATTTAAAATATACAATAATTAGAGAAGAAAAAAGATTTTTTAAAAAAATAGTTGAAATAGAAATATTAGAAGCTGAAGATAGTAAAGCGAGTGTAGAAGAAGAGGAAATAGTTGGAAAAAAAGAAGAAAAGACGGAACTTTTTGGGGCTAAGGTAGAAGGTGCGGAAATAATAGTAACAGAGTCCCCTAAACAAGATGAAATTATTACAATAAAAGCATGCCCTGGCGTTATTTTGTATATTAATGGTCAAATATCGGAACAAATAACGCCTGTATCGTCCCAAGATAAAATAGAATATAAATTTGAAGAACTTGAACCTACAAGAAGTGCAGAAATACAAATAACAAATGACAGAATGGAAGCTTATGTTAATGTAAGGGCTATTCCAGTTCATGTTTATAAACTACTAGATAAGGGATACCATAAAAATTTAACACTTGAAAAGAAAAAAGTTGAAGATAAATATCCACCCAAATATACTTCAAATGAGTTGCAAGAATTGTTACAAAGTAAAGGTATTCGATATGGGATTATTAAACAAGCAATTGAAGATGCAAGTGGACAATATAATGCAGAGGATGTATTAGTTGCTAAAGGATTGCCAGCCCAAGATGATATATCTGATGAAATTCAAGTTTTATTTAAAGAGTCCGAAGAATTAAAAGAGTATGAGGATACAAATAATAAAGTTGATTTTAGAAAGAGATTTTTAATTGCAAATGTAAAAGCTGGGGATATTATAGGAAAAATAATACTTGGTACAACTGGTAGTGATGGACAAGATATTTTTGGGGTTCCAATAAAAAGAAAAACATGGAAAAAGGCTGTGGTTAAAATTGGAGATGGATGCAGACTTGAAGATAACACTGTTATAGCAACTTCAGAAGGTAAGCCTGCGTTTAAGTCTAATACTTTTTCTGTGAACAAGCTATACAAAGTAGATCAAGTGGATTTAAAAAGTGGAAATATTGATTTTGTGGGTAACGTAGAAGTAACTGGAGCAGTTTTAGAAGGTATGGAAGTTAAAGCTGGGAATGAATTGCACATTGGGAAAAATGTAGAGTCTGCAACGGTAAAATCTTCGGGGGAAATTGCAATTAACGGCAATGTACTGCATTCAAAGATTACTGCAGGTAGTGAAAATGTTGAAAGAAGACAATATTTAGAGAATCTAATAAATTATAAAAGTATCATAGAAGATTTAAGATCTTCAACAGAGCAAGTGAAAGTAAATAAATTATTAGGTGAAAGAAAAGATGGGGAAATAATTAAAATATTGATTGAAAATAAATTTAAATTATTACCGAATTTATCAAGAAGTGTTTTAAATTATAATATGTCACAAGGGGTTCAACATAGTGAGTTAGTAGCATTTATAATAAATAAATTAATAGGGCTTGGTCCTTTAAAAATGGAAAGTTATAAAGAACTCTGTGAATTTGAACAGATGTTAAAAGAAGAAATAGATGAAATAGAAGAGCTTATAGTAATTCCTGCGGATATTTATATAGAGTATGCACAAGGGACAGACATAGAGGCATCAGGAAGTGTATATATAACAGGAAAGGGTCAGTATATCTGTAATATCACTGCATTAAACAAAATAGAATTTACCAATGAAAAGGCTGTATGCAGAGGTGGTACATTATATGCTGGTTCAGAAATAAGGCTAAAGACAGTAGGTAGTGAGGCAGGAGTTAACACTATATTAAAAGTTTCTAAAAAAGGTCGTATTTTTGCTGATATAGCATATTACAATACAGTTTTTTGTTTTGGAGAAAAGCAAATGACCTTGGAAATTTCTGCTAAAAATGTAGAAGCATATCTAGATAAAGATGGAGATATAACAATTGATAAATTCGTTTTGTAGGAGGTTTTAAGAATAATGGCAAGCAATGAAATTAAAATGTTAATATTTGGACTTAACGGAGAGCATTATGCTACCGATATAAAAGAAGTTGAAAGAATTTTAGGATATCAAGAACCAACTGTTCTTCCTGAAGCTCCTTCCTTTGTTAAAGGAGTAATAAATCATGAAGAGAGAATACTACCAATAATAAGTCTGTCAAAGAAATTTAACATAGGAGAAGATAAAAAAAGCGAAGATAAAAAGATAATTGTTGTAAAGAGAGATCAAAATAAATTCGGAATAATTGTTGAAAATGTATATGAGGTAAGGGATGTTAATAGTGATTTAATGGAACCAGCTCCTCCTATAGCATCAACAATAGATAAGAAATACATTGCAGGATTAATAAAACTTGATGATAAAATAGTTATTCTATTAGATTTAGAAAAGATATTATCATCTAAAGATGAAGAAAAAATCTTTTAGGGGGTAACAATGATAGGTGCAGAAGTAAAGGTTGGAATAGCTGATTTAAATTTGGTATTAGATCCTGGTACAATAATGACTATAGGGTTGGGGTCGTGCATAGGGATTGCCTTGTATGATAAAACACTAAAGGTAGCCGGACTTGCGCATATAATGCTTCCTGATAGCACTCAATTTAAAAACAATACAAACCCTATGAAATTTGCAGATACAGCTATTCCTATATTAATTGAGAAGATGGAAAAAGAAGGTTGTAAAAAAAGAAATATTATAGCTAAAATTGCTGGCGGAGCATCTATGTTTAATTTTACTGATAAAAGCATAATAAGTGATATTGGTAAAAGGAATAGTGAGGCAGTAAAAAAAGCATTAAAGGATGAATATGTTCCTATAATTTCAGAAGAAATAGGTGGAAATAAAGGAAGAACAATGATTCTTCATTCTGGTGATGGAAAAGTAATTCTTAAAGTTGTAGGTCAAGGAATAATAGAAATATAAGTTTACAGGAAAGGGTGATTAGGTGGATAAAATAAAGATTATAGTTGTGGACGACTCAGCTTTCATGAGAAAAGCTGTTTCAGATATCATAGAGTCAGAAAGCAATTTTGAAGTTGTAGCTAAATTTAGGGATGGACGAGAATTAATTGAGAAAGTAGACAAATATAATCCAGACCTTATCACGTTGGACGTACATATGAAAGACTTAGATGGACTTGCAACACTTAAAGAATTAAAGAGATTAGGTAAAAACTATCCGGTAATAATGCTTAGTAGTGTAACAACAGAGGGATCTAAGTTGACTTTGGACTGCTTAGATAGCGGTGCTATTAGTTTTATAACAAAACCATCAGGGAGTATTTCTCTAGATATAGAAAAAGTAAAAGAAAATTTAATTGAACAAATTCAAAGTATAACAAGCAATATGAAGTCAAAAGTAATTAGTCGTGCGGATAATACTCCAAAATATAAATTACAGCAGAATGATACTTTGAGTAATGTTAATATAAATAAAGAAGGAAATGCAAAACAAAATAATACAATAGTTACATCAAAAAATAAAAAGATAGATGCGGTAGTTATTGGAGCATCTACTGGAGGGCCTAAGGCACTTCAAGAAGTATTAACTAAATTTCCACGAAATTTAGGAGTTCCAGTTTTTGTAGTTCAACATATGCCAGAAGGTTTTACAAAAGTTTTTGCAGAAAGGTTAGATAAAGCTTGTGAAATGAAAGTTGTTGAAGCTTATGATGGTATGAAAATAAGCAATGATACAATTTATATTGCTAAAGGTGGACGTCATATGACTGTTACTAGCAATAATTTAATACAACTAAATGAAGAACCTCCAATATGGGGAGTAAGGCCAGCTGTAGATAAATTATTCAACTCTGCTATAAAAGTATATAAGGGGAATCTGGTATCTGCAATATTAACAGGAATGGGACGAGATGGAGCTGATGGGACTGCAAATATAAAAGATAATGGAGGCATAACAATTTCAGAGGATAGATCAACATGTACAATTTATGGTATGCCAAAAGCTGCTTATGAAACTGGAAAAGTCGATTTTGTGATTCCGCTTGATCAAATAGCAAGTAGCATAATAAAAATAGTAAAAGGGGTATAGAAGTAAGTATGGATTTTAATGAATTTCATAAATGGGTTCATCGGGAATTAGGAATTAATTTATCAGCGTATAAACCTGAACAGCTTAATAGAAGAATAAATAGTTTGATGACAAGAGTTGGAATAAAGTCATTGGATGAGTACACTAAAGTTATAAAAGAAAATCCAGAACAAAAACAAAAATTTTTAGATTTTATAACAATAAATGTGACAGAATTTTTTAGAAATCCTGAACTGTTCCAAGATTTAGAAAAGCAAATTTCTAAAGAATTATTGCCTTATAATCCTAATTTAAAAGTTTGGAGTGCAGCATGCTCAATAGGATGTGAACCATATACATTAGGGATAATCTTAGATAAATTAGCACCAAATGCAAGACATAATATATTAGCAACTGATATAGATACCACTATTATTTCAAAAGCAAAAATAGGTGAATACACACAAAATGAAATAAAAGGCATAAATAATACAGATTTAAGTAAATATTTTAAAATAAAGGACGATAAATATTACATAGACTCTAAAATTAAGAATATGGTAACTTTCAAGAAGCATGATTTAATTTTAGACAAATACGATAGTGGTTTTGATTTAATTGTGTGTAGAAATGTTGTTATTTATTTTAATAATGATATAAAACAAGAAATCTATAAAAGGTTTAGTAATTCATTAAAAAAAGGTGGGCTTTTATTTGTAGGAGCTACAGAAAGTATTTACAATTATAGAGACTATGGATTTGAAAAAGCATCAACCTTTATCTATAAAAAATTATAAAGGAGGAATAAGGATGGATACATCTCAATATATGTCAATGTTTTTAGAGGAATCATTAGAGAATTTGCAAACATTGAATGAATCACTATTAGATTTGGAACAAAATCCAGAAGATACAGATAAAGTAAATGAGATATTTAGAGTTGCTCATACAATTAAAGGAATGGCAGCAACAATGGGATTTACAGATCTTGCAGAACTTACTCATAAAATGGAGGATGTATTAGCTGAATTTAGAGAAGGAGAATTGAAGGTTACCCAAGACGTTGTGACAGTTCTATTTGATTGTCTTGATACATTAGAAAAAATGGTTGATAATGTTCAAGAAGGTTCCGATGAAAAAATAGATATAGATGGTATAATGAAAGCTTTAGCTGATATAAAGAATAATGGAAATAAAAGTTCAGCTCAGCAGCAAAATCAAGCTAAAGCAGATGACAATATAATATCAGCTATAGATTTAGAATTAAATCAATATGATTCATCTGTAATCAAACAGGCAAAAGAAAAAGGATTCAATTCTATAGAAATAACAATAACATTAAGTGAAAATACACTTCTAAAATCTGCAAGAGCATTTTTGATTGTAAAAGATCTTGAAGAGCATGGTGAAATTTTAAAATCAGAACCATCAACTCAAGAAATAGAAAATGAAGAATTTGACTTAGAACTAAAGTTTATTTTGGTAACTAAAAACACTGTCGATGAAATATTAAGTGTTGTAAATGGTATTTCAGAGGTATCAAAAGCAGAAGCTGCATTAATTAATTTTGATAATTTAGAAATAATAGAACCAAAAGAAGCGGAAGTAAAGAAAGAACCAGTAGAACAAGAAGAAGTGAAAGTAAAAACTGTAGAACAAAAACCAACAGAAGCAGTAGAACAAAAAGTTGAAGTTAATAAAGAAACAGCAAAAAAAGCAGCTCCAAAGAAAGAAGTTAAGAAAGCACATCAATCTGTTAGGGTAGATTTAGAAAGAATAGATAACTTAATGAATATGGTTTCTGAGCTTGTAATATATAGGACAAGGTTAGAACAAATTGTTAATGTTCATAAATCACAAGAATTAAATGAAACTTTAGAACAAGTGGGAAGAACAACATCAGATCTTCAAGATTTAGTTATGAAAATCAGAATGTTGCCACTGGATACTGTATTCAACAGATTCCCAAGAATGATTCGTGATGTATCAGTAGAATTAAATAAGGAAATTAACTTTATTATAGAAGGTGCTGATACTGAACTTGACAGAACTGTAATTGATGAAATTGGTGAACCATTAATACATTTATTAAGAAATGCAGCAGATCATGGTATAGAATCAGTGGAAAAGAGAGTTGCACAAGGCAAGTCACCAGTTGGAACAGTTAGATTGGTTGCATATCAAGAAGGTACAAAAGCATTAATTAAGGTAATAGATGATGGTGCCGGTATAAATGTTGATAAAGTAAAAGCTAAAGCAGAACAAAAGGGAATAAATACTGATGGAATGTCAGATAGTGACATTAAAAATTTGATTTTTGCTCAAGGCTTTAGCACTAATGATGTAGTAACAGATATTTCAGGCAGAGGAGTTGGAATGGATGTCGTTAAGACAAAAATTGCAGCCCTTGGAGGTACTGTTGATGTAATTAGTGAGGAAGGAAAAGGTTCAACTTTTGTAATTAAACTTCCACTTACATTACAAATTATACAAGCCTTACTTGTAAAGGTTGGTGAAGAAACATTAGCTATATCACTAGGCTTCATTGATAGAGTAATAGATTATAAAGAAGAAAATATAAAGAGAAGTAATGGAAAAGAAGTTATTATTTATAGGGAAAATGTAATTCCGCTAATAAGATTAAATGAAAGTTTAGATATAGAGGCTAGCGAAACTAATAAAAAGTTTGTTATAATAGTGAATGTAGGTGATAAAACTATAGGTTTATTAGTTGATTCATTACAAGGACAACAAGAAATTGTAATTAAACCATTAGGAAAAACACTTAAAAACTTAGATCAATATATTGGCGCAACTATACTTGGTAATGGTTTAGTAACATTAATATTAGACATAGGTGCAATGTTATAAGATGAAACATTTCAAGTAAAATATAGTTTTGTTTGCTTGAATATAATTAAGTTTATACCATATGGTGGATAGTATATGGATGGTATCAAGTATTATTTAAAAAAATAATAAATATGGGCATACACCATACTAAGAGCCTTTTCGTGTAGAAAATTTTTTAAGGAGGGTTATAAGTGGAGTATTCTAATTTAAGCGCTTTACAATTAGATGCACTTAAAGAAGTCTCTAACATAGGTGCAGGAAATGCAGCAACTGCTCTTTCCATGATGATAGGGAAAAAAGTAGACATGACAGTACCAGCAGTAAATGTCGTAAGGTTAGAAGAGATTGTTGAAAAAAGTGGAGAATCAGAAGTTGCTGGTACAGTTGTAAGAGTACTTGGAGATATTGCAGGAAATATTCTTCTAGTATTTGAAAAGCAAACATCAGAAAATGTAATAAAAAAATTAGTTGGAAGTGAGCAGTCACCAGAAAGTGAAATGGGTAGATCTGTATTATGTGAGATAGCAAATATAATATCAGCAGCGTATATGAATTCCATTGCACAATTGACTAATCTTGCGATCCTACCATCAGTACCAGCCACTTCATATGATATGTTGGGGGCAATACTTACAACAACATTTATAGAGTCTAATCAATATGATGAATATATATTAGATATTGAAACTGTATTTTTGGATTATGACACAGAAGAAAATATAGGTGGTCACTTTTATTATATCCCTATGCCGGGATCATTGGAGAAAATATTACAATCTATAGGAATAAATTAAATTTGGAGGTAACAAAAATATGGCTAGAGTTTTAATTGTAGATGATGCAGCGTTTATGAGAATGATGATAAAGGACATTTTAGAAAAGAATAGTTATGAAATTGTAGGAGAAGCAAATAATGGATTAGTTGCAGTAGATCTTTATAAAAAGGAGAAGCCAGATGTTGTAACGATGGACATAACAATGCCTGATATGGATGGTATTGAAGCTGTTAAACAAATAAAGGCATTTGATCCAGATGCTAAAGTAATTATGTGTTCAGCAATGGGACAACAATCAATGGTTATGGATGCAATAAGAGCAGGAGCAAAAGATTTTATAGTAAAGCCATTCCAAGCAGATAGAGTTTTGGAAGCTATTAAAAAAGTTGTGGGATAATTTATTCAGTTAACAATTAGCAGTTAACAGTTAACAGCTAAGGGATAAATACCTTTGGTATTTAAAAATTATATTTTTACAAATTACAAAGGAATTTGACATTAATTGTTAACTTTTAATTCTTAACTGTTAATTGAAAAAAGTGAGGTGTAAGTATGCAAATAGTAGTATTTAAATTAGGGGAAGAACATTTTGCAGTAGAAACTGATAGGGTTCAAAGTATCAATGATACTATGGGGATTACAAAGGTTCCTAAGGCGCCAAGTTACATAAAGGGGTTAATAAATTTACGTGGGAGTATTAAGTCACTTGTTGATATAAATTTATTATTAGATGTAACTCCTGGTAAAGAGCAAAATAATATAATTATTTTAACAGTTGAAGATGAAGAAATAGGTATATCAGTTGATGAAGTTGAAGAAGTATTAGATATTGATGAGAAGAATATACAAAAAGTGGATAAAGATGCAAATAAATCACAACCATACATAAAAGGCATATTGAATTGTGATGATAAACTTCTTACAATAATAGATATCGACAAGTTACTTAATTAGTATTTTGAAATGAGGGAGAAAAATGGCAGATGTCTTATCGCAGAGCGAAATTGATGCATTACTATCTGCTTTGTCTACAGGGGAAATAGAGTCAGAAGATGTTGGAAAAGAGGAAGAAAAACATAAAGTTAAACTTTATGATTTTAGAAGTCCTCAAAAGTTTTCCAAGGAGCATATAAGAACACTTGAATTAATTCATGATAATTATGCTAGAATTATTTCCAATTATCTAACGGGTCAAACAAGGCAAAATGTTAAAGTTAAAATAGAAACTGTAGAGCAGATAACATATGAGGAATTTATACACTCTGTTCAAAATCCTACGATTATCACAATATTTAAGATGGCACCATTGGTAGGTACAATAATATTAGAAACAAATCCTCAGTTTTCACTTCAAATAATAGATGTTTTGTTAGGTGGAAAAGGTAATAGGAAAATTGAAACAAAAGAATTTACAGATATAGATAAAAATATAATGAAACAAATAACAACAGGAATGGTAAGTAATCTAAAGTTAGCGTGGGATTCAATTCTAGAAGTTGAGCCGGAGGTTGAAGCAATTGAAACAAATCCAGCAATAAACCAGACATTAGCGCCTAATGATCCCGTAGCTTTAATCACATTTTCTGTTGAAATGAATAAAAGAAGTACTTTTATCAATATGTGTATTCCATATTTAAGTATAGAAAAAATATTGGATAAATTAGTAGTACAGTATGCATTTAGAAATGATGATGAAAGTCAAATGGCTGAATCGAGAGAAAAACTGGAAAAGGGCATCCAAAAGGTTGACGTTGACATTACAGCCGAACTTGGACATACAAATATAACTCTAGATGATTTCTTGAAATTAACAGTAGGTGATGTCATTAGACTTGATAATAAGAGCTCATCCCCAATCAAAGTATATATAGGTAATGAAGAATGTTACTATGCTAAACCAGGTATAGCAGGAAAAAATATGGGTGTAATGATTTTAGATATATCAGATAAGGAAGTGGATGAGTATGAGCAATAACTTTTTATCACAAGAAGAAATAAATGCATTATTAGCAGGAGAGGATATGTCTTCTAGTGAAAATGCGGGAGCAGTGTCAGAGGCAGAATCTATAACTGATATAGATAAGGATTTGCTTGGGGAGATTGGAAATATCTCCATGGGATCGGCATCAACAGCACTATATCAACTTATAAATCAACAAGTTAACATAACAACGCCAGTAGTAACGGTGACAACCTTAAAAGAAATAAAAGAAGGATTTGCAACTCCTAATATTGTTTTGGATATTGAGTATATTAAAGGAATTATAGGAAGAAATATATTAATTATAAAAATTGCAGATGGGTTGGTTATTTCAAATCTTATGATGGGTGGAGATGGAACTATAACAGACGCTCATGAATTATCTGAAATAGAAATTAGTGCAGTATCAGAAGCTATGAATCAAATGATAGGTTCAGCTGCTACATCAATGGCTACAATGTTTGGAAGGAAGGTTGATATTTCACCACCTACGGCAAGAATAGTTACAGATGCAACAATGCCAATATCAGAGGCGATACCAGAAGATGAACCAATAGTTAGAGTGTCATTTAAAATGACAATTGGAGATATTGTAGATAGTAATATAATGCAGATATTTCCGATTTCTACAGCTAAAAATATTGTAGCTATAATGACTGGAGAAGATAAGCCAGAGGAACCAATTAAGGCAGAACCAGCTAAATCTACTCCAAAAGAGACAATACAAAGTAAGGAAATATATGAACAACCAATAAATAATACGGCAGCTATGCAGCCACAATATAATAGTCAATCTCAATACTATGAACAGCCACAATATTATGAGCAGCCTCAACAAAGAATGCAGCAGCCGGTAGAAGTGCATTCGGCAGCGTTTGAACCATTAGTTCCTCAAAACGGAGTTCCGCCGATAAAAAATATAGATTTAATTTTAGATGTTCCTCTAGATATATCTGTAGTATTAGGTAGAACAAAGAAGAGCATTCAAGATATCTTAAATTTAGGGACAGGTTCCTTGATTGAATTAGATAAGCTTGCTGAAGAACCAGTTGAAATACTAGTTAATGGAAAACAAATTGCTCTTGGAGAAGTTGTTGTTGTTGATGAAAACTTTGGAATAAGAATTACTAGTATCGTAAGCAGTGTTGAAAGAATAAAGAAACTAAGATAAAAACTCCCGAAAGGGAGTTTTTATTATTGGGAGGAATACTTCTTCATTTTTTATGACAAAAAAGTGTAAACTTAATTGAGAATTGTACGATAACTATAATAATAGAGTAAGGAATGGAGACGTGTATTATGAGTATAGATGGAATAAATAGATTGACATATATAAATGCATATAATTCAAATAGCAATAAAAATGTGGATAAAGTTACTAAAGCTAAAAATGTAGATACAATAGAAATTTCAGAGCTTGGAAAGAGTCTTAAGGATTACTCTTTGGATAGTAAAACTGTAAATGCAAAAAAAATAGCTGAAATCAAAAATAATGTTGATAGTGGAACTTATAATGTTGATGCAAGGTTAACAGCTAAAAGTTTATTAAATACAATGAAGGAGCAAAATGAATAACTATGATAAATGAACTTATTAAATTAATGACAGACCAAGATAATGAACTTAGAAAACTTTTAGAATTACTAGAAACTCAATATAAGTTAATAATGAGTAAAGATGCATTTGGTTTAGATGGATTAGTTGATAAGATTAATGAGTGTGGCAAAAAAATAGCTAAGGATGAAGTAGAAAGAAGAAATCTAACAGGTGAGCAAAATATTAAAGATATTGTTAATAAGTCAGATAATGAAGAAGTGAAAGAATTATATGGTAAAATACAATATACATTGAATAAGGTTATATTAAAGAAAGAAACAAATGAAATGTTATTAAAACAACAGATAATATTTAATAATAAAATGTTGCAAATAATTAACCCTAATAGGGAAAGTAAAATTTATAATTCTTATGGGAATTTATCTAGATAAGTTAAAAGTTGAGAGTGGGGAGTTGAAAGTAATGAACAAACTCCGTAGGAGTTTGAACAAATATATGATTAAGAAATTTAACAGGGAATTCAATCCTATAACTATCAACTAAAAAAGAAAGGTAGGAAAAACATATGGCAGGATTATTTGATACATTTACCATTGCTACAAGAGGGCTAAATGTACAACAAAGTGCAATAAACACAACATCTCATAATATTGCAAATGCAAATACAGATGGATATTCAAGGCAAAGAGCGGTATCAGAAACGACAACACCTTCTGGAGGTAATTCAAAATTTGATAGTGGTTCAGTAGGACAAGTTGGTACAGGTGCTGAAATAACATCAATACAAAGAATAAGGGATTCATTTCTGGATACTCAAGTAAGAAGTGAAACAGGAATATCTGCGTATTATAGTACAACAAGTGATACTTTAACACAAGTTGAAAGTGTTTTTGGAGAACCATCAGATACAGGAATAGAAGAACTTACGTCTAATTTTTTTAATGCATTTCAAGAAGTAAATAAAACTCCAAATGCATCTGATGTAAAATCAGTAGCTATCCAAGATGCATCAACACTGGCAGATGCAATAAATAGTGCGTATAATCAACTGCAAAAGATGTGTCAGGATACCCAATCAGTCTTGCAAGCTAATGTTACAGATGTTAATAGTTATTTAGATCAAATAAATGATTTAAATAAGCAAATAGGAAAGGTATCTGCAGTAGGAGAAACTGCAAATGATTTAATGGATAAAAGAGATAATCTATTAGATGAGTTAAGCAATAAATTTGGAATAAAAATTGATAACAGTTCTTCTGATACAATAAATGTCTCATCAACAGAATATCCTAATTCAACATTAGTTAAATCGAATGCAGCTGATACGAATTATTCTAGACTTTCATATGTTAAGAATGCAACTTTTGATAAGACATCAGGAAATATAACAGTAGAATATTATCCTTTAGGGAATACCAATGCTACACCGAAAAGTTTTACGGTAACAGGCGGTGATCAAGCATTAACTGACAAAATAAATCAATGTGGAATATTGATTGGAGATAAAGATGGGATAGTAGGAACATCCACAACAGATCCAACTACAAACGTAACAACTACAACACCACCTACAACAGCAGCCCAGTTAAATGCTGAGGTATTCCAAACTTATCAATATGAGAGTGGAGTTAATAGTGTAGATAACAACAATATAAAAGGAGACATAGCTGCAAATCAGGCAGTTCAATCAACTATACAAGGATATATGGATAATTTAGATAGACTTGCAGCTGGATTAGCTTATAGTGTTAATGCAATTCAAACTGGAAGCATTGATAGTAGTACTGCTTCACAAGGACTACAAAATAATCCTATATTCATAAATTCAGGTAATACAACAACAACAACTGATACTGGAATTACAGCTGCAACTATAAAAGTAAATAGTGCTTTAGTAAGTGATCCAACATTACTAAATTGTAATACAACATCAACTAGTGGACAAGGAGATGGGGCGAGGGCTAATGCAATTGCTAATCTTAATGTGCTAAAAATGAATTTGAGTAATGTAGCATCTACAGATGACTTAACTACAATGACTAGAAAACAGTTTTTGGAAAATGTAGGAATTAATGATACGTCGGGGAACGGAACAGGATTTTCAGATACTACTTGTTTAAATTTAAATGCTGGAACAAGCGGGTCAACATTAGATTCCTATTATAAAACTACAATAAATAATCTTGCAGTAGCTAGTCAAGAAGCCAGTAGACAGTCTACTAATCAAAATACAGTATTATCAAACTTACAGGATCAAAAATCATCAGTTTCTGGAGTTTCATTAGATGAAGAAACTACAAATTTAATACAATTTCAACATGCATATCAAGCAAATGCAAAGGTGATATCAACAATAGATAACCTATTAGATGTAGTAATAAATGGACTAATGAAGAGCTAATGAAATAAGAAGTAATCTTAAAAGCAAATAACGGATGTGAGTGGGTTTTACGTTTAAGAACTAGGAGGAAGTTTTATGTCAAGTAGAATAACAAGCAATATGCTGGCTACAAATTATTTAAGAAATATGAATCTAAATTTAGCCAATATGAAAACATTGCAAAATCAATTAGCTTCAGGAAAAGAGATACAAAAAGCTTCTGATGATCCATATACGGCATCAAGAAGTATGCAGCTTAATACTGAAATGTCTTATAACACACAATATAATGCCAATATAAAGGATACATCAAATTGGCTTGACACTACAGATACAGCATTATCGCAAATAGGAACTGTTTTAGGAAGAGTACAGACTTTGCTTGTAAATGCAGGGAACGGAACTTATTCTGATTCTGAAAGAAGTTCAATTCAAGATGAAGTTAAATCAAGTGTTAATGAGTTATCGCAGATTTTAAATACTAATTTTGATGGTTCTTATATATTTGGAGGAACAAAGACAGGATCTAAACCTACTACTGTAGATTCTAATGGTAAATTACAATATGCAGATAAAGATGGTAATCCTATGACTGCATATACTAAGGCTGATGGAACGATTACAAGTTCAGCTACTACGGCAAATACAGCATATACCCTAACTGCTGCAGATATAGCAGCACTTACTAGTGAAGCAAGTACTTCAACAGATGCGACAAGAATATCAGAAATTAATGGATTGATATCGGCTGGAGTCGGTTCATCTGCATATAAGAAAGCGGATGGAACAATTACAGCTTCAGCTACTACTGCAAATACAGCAGTTAGTTTAAATATGACAGATGTTACAGCACTTCAAAATGAATTAAGTACGGCAGTTGATCCGAGAAAAACTGAAATAACTGGTTTATTAAATGAAGCAATTCCTCTAACTCAGATAAATTCAGACTTAAAAGTTGATATTTCTGAAGGGGTTACGACTGATTATAATAAAACTGCAACTGATATATTAGAATTTAAAGATAAAAATGGAAATGCGATTAATGTTTCTGATCTTTTATCAAATATCATAGACAATTTAGGATCTAGTGATCCAACAAAAATCAACCAATTAACTGGTCAAAATTTAACTGATATACAGTCTGTGACATCTAATTTATTGCAAAAAAGGTCAGAAGTAGGAACTATGCAAAATAGAATGGATTCAGCACAAACAAATAACGAGAATGCAAATCAGAATATGACAGACATCTTATCTAAGACAGAAGATATAGATATTACAGAAAAAACTATGGAATATTCAACTATGCAAACAACATATACCGCTGCGCTACAAGTTAGTGCAAAAATACTACCAATGAGCATATTAACTTACTTATAGTTAGGAGAAGATAAATATGAAATTTATTTCTAAAGTCCATGGTGAAATGCAATATGAAGAAAATAATGTAATTACTTTTAATAAGGGTATTCCAGGATTTAATGAACTAAAAAAATTTATTCTGTTAGATTTACAGGAATGTGAACCTTTTAAATTACTACAATCATTGGAAGACAACGAAATTTCATTAATAGTAACCTCACCATATGAGTTTTTTAATGAATATGAAATTAAATTAAGCGACGAGACAATTAAAAATTTAAAAATAGATTCTCCAGAGCAAGTAATTATAGTAACTACAGTAACATTGAACTCAGATGTAAAAAAAATCACTACAAATCTGCAAGGACCTATAGTAATAAATACTTCTAATAATTTTGGGGAACAAATAATATTAGATAATTCTAAATATAAAGTTAAAAGCCCTTTAATATAAGGAGGCATAAAATGTTAATTATAACTAGAAAAAAAGGTGAATCTCTTATGATTGGAGAAGATATAGAAATTATTGTGAGTAAGATAGATGATGGAAGTGTTAAAATTGGAATAAAAGCTCCAAGAGATATTCAAATATTAAGAAAAGAACTATATGAAGAAGTTGAACAAGAAAATAAAGAAGCAATGAAAATTGATATTAGTATGTTAGGTAGTATAAAGAAAAAATAGATTTGTTTATTTAGTGGAGAGTTGAGAATGGAGAGTTGAGAGTTAAGGATGTTTTTCTTCTTTGCGTTCAGAAAAAAAATGATAATTAAATTTTAGATTTTTCATAGAAAAATTAACCTAAACTCTCCACTCTAAACTCTCAACTAAAAACAAGGAGGCAACATAAACATGGAAGTTAATGCTACAGGACAAAATGCAAATAATATAAATGCAAATGCAAATGCAAATGTTTCAGACTATGGAGAAACGAATACAAAGGCAGCAGTTCCACAAGTTCAACAGATAGATACAAAATCATCAACAGAAAACGAAACCCAAAATAAAGAATATAGCAAAAAAGACTTGGATAGTGCAATAAAAAAAATTAATAGTTTCCTGAATGATGAAAATACACATGCAGAATACTCTTATCATAAAGAAACGCAAACAGTGATGATAAAGATAATAGATGACGATACTAAACAAGTTATATTAGAAGTTCCACCAAAAAAGATTTTAGATATGATTGCTAGTATGATGAAACAAGTTGGTTTATTAGATAAAAGAGCTTAATTTAAATAAAATTTAAAGGAGGCAATATTTATTTTGGAATTTAAATTAAATAAGATAGATACTGATATTAGAAAAAAGATGCAAGAAGAAATAAAAGAGGATAAAGTTCATTCAGGGAAAAGCATAAATATAAAAAAAGATATAAAAGATGAAAGACATGAAGAAATAAAAAACTTGGATGAAGAAGAAAGTGGAAAAAGATATATTACAATAGATGGAGTAAAATATAATAATAGAAATATAAGTATAAAAGTAGAAAAAGTAGAAGAAATACATAATGAAAATTCAAAAGGTAGAATTTTGGACAAGAAAAAATAGGAGGATTTACAATGTATTCTAATGGTTATAATGTTTATAAAAATAACGCTGTAAATTATGCATCAAAAGAACAATTGCTGCTGATGTTAGTTGAAGGCGCAGTTAAGTTTTGTAAAATAGGAAGACAAGCCATAATAGATAAAGATATAAAAAAGGCAAATGATGCTTTAATAAGAACTCAAGATATATTTTCAGAACTTATGATTAGCTTAGATACAAGCGCAGGAGATTGGGCAGTTCAATTATTAAGGGTATATGAGTTTATAAAAAAAAGATTAATTGAAGCTAATTTGACTAAGAATTTAGAAATTGTAGATGAAGTACTTCCGCTTATAGAGGATATAAATGAAACGTGGAAGGAAGCTTATAGGATAGCTAAGAAATAATAGTTAAAGAGTTGAGAGTGGAAAGCTGAGAGTGAATGAAGAAATCCCTCGGGGATTTCTAATGAATTATTATTTTAAATCACTTTGTGATTTATTAATTCAATAACAATTGAAAATTGTTATCCTAACTCTCAACTTTCAACTATCCACTCTCAACTAAAAAAAGAGGAGTGATTAAATATGACAAATGCATTAGTAAGTACTAATAGTTCAGGTAGCAGTAGCAGTAGTACTTCAAGTTCGAGTGTATTAAGAATAACAGGTATGGCATCAGGTATTGATACAGATGCAGTAGTTAAATCTATGGTTTCGAGCTATCAAACTAAGATAGATAAAGCAAATCAAGCGCAACAGACTTTACAATGGAAACAAGATGCGTATAGAGATATTATAAAAGGTGTAAAAGGTCTACAGGAATATTTCGATCCACTTTCAAGTAAGTATATATTATCGGGAAATACCATGAATATAAACTCAACTACAAATAGTGATAGTTCTAAGTTTTCTGCGACTGCTAGTTCCAGTGCAAAAACAGGAACTTATTCGGTAACTACAACACAGCTGGCAACACAGGCTAAAGTAAATGGTACTTCATTAAGTTCTTTGGTTCCAGTTGTAAGTACTGATATCACAAAGTGGAGTCAGGCTAACTTGAAGATAGGATCAACTAATGTACAGTTAGATACTATTGCAAGTGGTGCAACTTTAGATAAAGTTGTGGCAAGTATTAATAGCAAAATAGCTGCAAACACAACTTTAAATGGTAAAGTTTCAGCTTCGTGTGTAACTGATTCAAATGGTAGTTATATAAAATTTACAAATACTAGTGGTACGACTATGGGGTTAACGGTCCAGACTTCGGGGAGTAGTCCTACAACATTAGGTTCAATTACCAGTATCAATAGTGGAATATCTTCAAGTACAAAATTATCAGACTTGGGAATTTCTAGTGGTGTGAGTTTTAGTTTATCGTATGATTCAAAGACAACAACAACACCTGTATCAATTACTGCATCAAGCACTGATACATTACAAAATTTAATGGATAAAGTAAATAGTGCAACTAGTGGAGCAGTAGCGTTGACAATAGATGATACAACTGGAAAAATTTCATTCCAATCTAAAGCTTATGGATCTGCTTCAGGTATTAATGTAGTTGATACGAGTGGCGTTGTATCAAAGTTAGGTATAGCTACTACTAATTCAACAGGAACAGTTAAAAGTGGATTATCCTCTACTTCTACATTGGTTTCAGATTTAGGATTTTCTGCAGGACCTATAAACTTTACATTAACTAATGGTGCTACTAATTCTACTGTTTCATTAGCAGTAGATAGCACAACTACTTTTGGAGATCTAGCTAAACAGGTTAATACTGCAACTAGTGGCGCAGTAACATTGAGTATGGATAGCTCTACAGGCAAAATTTCATTTAGTTCTAGTTCTGCTGTTAATTTAACTGATACAAGTACTAGTAATAATGTAATTACGCAGTTAGGCATAGTACCTACTACAGCTGGTACAGGAACAGACGCAATAGTATCTATTACGGCACCAGGACAAGCAACAGTGACAACTACACAAAGTTCTAATAGATTCACATCAAATGGAGTTACGTATAGTCTTGTTAATACAGGTACTGCTACTACAACTGTAGCATCTAATACAGATACAGTAGTTAGTAATATAAAGAGTTTCATAACTGACTATAATACAATAATATCTACAATTAATACAAAATTAACAGAAAAGAAAAATAGTGCTTATCCCCCTCTTACTGATGCTCAAAAAGCAAGTATGAGCGATACACAAATAAGTGCATGGGAAGCTAAAGCAAAGGTTGGAATACTCAGAAATGATGATAATCTAAGCAGTATGATGACACAGCTTAGAGGAATATTTTCTTCGGCAGTTTATAGTAATTATGATAGTTCAAATTCAAGCTCAAACGCAAAAATATCACTAAGTTTTGGTAAGTATGGTACTGGTGCTATAGGTATAGATACTTCATCAGACTATACAGATGGAGGCAAGCTTGTTCTTCAAGATGAATCAAAATTAAGAGATGCAATTACGAATAATTTTGACGATTTCAAAAAATTATTTATAGGAACTTCAAGTAAGAAATTAAGCAGTAATCAGTCTTATGTTGGTTCATCAAAATCTAAGGAAGATGGATTATTTACAAGAATGAGCAATATTCTTAGTGATTATGTAGCAACTCCTGGTTTAGGTGCAGATGGTACTTATACGTTAGCTGGGAGTATGAATCTATTTGTAAATAAGCAATACGACTTTAGCAGTACAGGGTATTCTGGTAAAAATACCATACCTGACCAAATTTATAAACAGACCGTGAGCATTACTAACCTTAAAACTCAAATGTCAGCTGCTGAAACCAGATATTATAACAAATTTTCAGCATTAGAGTCATTGATGACTAAATTAAGTTCACAACAAAGTACGCTTTCTTCTATGCTTGGTTAGTTCTATTGTTTGAACAAGTGTTTAGATGCAATTGACAGTTGACGATAATAATTATAAAGTGTTCGTTAAAATAAAGTGGGTGATAAATTGAATTTAGAGGAAAGTTTTATTAAATATAAAGATATTACTTTGACTATTATTGAGGGAGTTAAATCAGAGGAATACGAACAACTAGATGAAATATCTAATCAAAGACAATTAATTTTAGATAATATTAATAAAATTAATCATTCAAAAGAAGAATTGAAAAAGTTTTATTTGAAATATGATATAGATAAATTAGATAAAACATTAGCTTCAGAAATGAACATTAAAAGACAAGAATTGCTGGAAAAAATAAAAGAAAGCAAAAAAAGACAAACAGCCATGAATGGATATAATAGTTTATCAGCTAAAGCTGTGTTCTTAAGTAAAGAATTTTAAAAAGTCATGGGAAAAGTGAGCATGGACGCCTAGTTAAATTCAGGAGGAATTCATTATGATAGTCAATTATAATCTCATAAAAGATAATTTAATTAGAAATGTAAATATGGGTAGCTTAGCAAGTGAAATTATTTAATTTAAAAGCAAATTAAATAATTTCACTTGTTTTTTTTGCTCTTTTGTTAAATTATTTATTATATGATTTATATTTTTAATGCTGTATAGCTATAAATTACAATGTTATTTTTATTTTGTGAATAAAATAAATTGTAATGCTATAAAGTGTTATGATTTGTCAAACGATATATAAATATATAATTAAAAAATATATTATTCATATTATTAAAAAATGAAATAAAAAAATGCAAAAAAGGCATGGACGCCAAATAAAATTTAGGGAGGAATTTATTTATTTATTTATTTATTTATTTATTTAGTGGAAAGTTGATAGTTGAGGATATTTTGCTAATGCAAAATTATGGTTATATAAATTAAAAATTAAGCATAGCTTAAATTTTTAATTAACTTTCAACTCTAAACTCTCAGTTAAAAAAAGGAGGATGATTATATATGACAAATGCTTTAGTAAGTTCTACTGGTTCAAGTAGCACCAGCAGTGGCAGTAGCACTGCAAGTTCTAGTGTATTAAGGATAACAGGTATGGCATCAGGGATTGATACAGATGCAGTAGTTAAATCTATGGTTTCAGATTACCAAGCTAAGATAGATAAAGCAAATCAAGCAGAACAGACTTTGCAATGGCAACAAGATGCGTATAGAACTATTATAACAGGTATAAAAGGTCTACAGGAATACTTCGATCCACTTTCAAGTAAGTATATTCTATCTAGCAATTCTTTTGACACAAATACAGCTACGAATTCTAATAGCTCTGTTGTTTCAGCAACTGCTAGTTCAAGTGCAAAAACAGGAACTTATGCAGTAACTGTAGGAAATCTTGCAACACAAGCTAGTATAGAAGGCACGCCTGTAAGTTCACTGGTACAGGTTAATAATCTATCTAACTGGACTAATAGTCCAAATAAGTTAGCTTTTGATGATAATGGAACTGAGGTTGATTTATCTAATATAACTGGCACGACTACTCAAGGATTAGTAGATAACATAAACAGCCAAATTGCTTCTAGTGCTTTGAATGGCAAAGTTACAGCATCGTATGTTAAAGAAGTTACTTCATCAGGCACGACTAACGAGTATATTAAGTTTACGCAAGCTTCTTCAAATACGGATACAATTAACATTGATAGTTCTAAAACTACTGGTATATTAGACGTAAAAAATAATACTCCTATTACTACTGGGATATCATCAAGCATGGCATTATCAACTTTAAGTAGTAACCCTATAAGTTTTAGTTTATCATATGATTCAGCAAGTACGACGACCCCGGTATCGATTGTTTCTTCAAGTACTGATACATTGCAAAGTTTGATGGATAAAGTAAGTAGTGCAACTAATGGTGCAGTTACAATGAGTATAGATGATTCTACTGGGAAGATTTCATTTCAAACAAAAAATTCTGGTTCAACATCAGCACTGACGATAACAGATAATGGTAATTTAAGTGCGTTAGGAATTGCTACTACTACTAATAGTACTGGTGGAACAGCAAAGAGTTCAGGAACAGATGCAAATGTAACTATTACTGAACCAGGAGGATCGCAAGTAACGACTACTGAAAGTTCGAATAACTTTACAACAAATGGAGTCACCTATAATCTTGTCGGCACGGGGACTGCCAATACAACTGTAACAAGCAATACAGATGCAGTTGTTGCTAACATTAAGAGTTTTGTAACGGATTATAATACAATAATATCAACAATTAATACAAAGTTAACAGAAAAGAAGGATAGTGCATATCCTCCACTAACCGATGCACAAAAAGCAAGTATGAGTGCGGATCAAATAACTGCATGGAACGCTAAAGCACAGGTTGGAGTGCTTAGAAATGATGATAATTTACAGAATTTGATGACCCAACTCAGAGGAGCGTTAGCGCCGGTATACAATAGCTATAGTAGTACGAATCCTAGTACAGGAGAAGTAGCGTTAAGTTTTGGTAGTTATGGTACTAGTGCTGTGGGACTAGACACTTCAAATGACTATACAGACGGAGGAAAGCTTGTTATCACAGATCCAACAAAGTTAGCAGATGCAATTACAAATAATCCAGATGACTTTAAAAAACTATTTATTGGAACTTCATCTACACCTTTAGATACTACTAAGTCTTATGTTGGATCACAAACATACCAGGAAGATGGTATTTTTACAAGAATGAGTAATATACTTACTAGTTTTGTAGGAGACCCTGGTATAGGTACCGACGGTACTTCAACATTATCTGGAACCATGAATATATTTGTAAATAAGCAGTTCGATTTTAGTAGTACAGGGTATACTTCTGGTCAGAATACAATACCTGACCAAATTTATCAGCAGACTGTAAACATTACTAACCTTAATACTCAAATGTCTGATGCTGAAGACAGATACTATGCCAAATTTTCAGCACTAGAGTCAGCGATGAATACTTTAAACTCACAACAAAGTACACTTACATCTATGCTTGGATCCAGCTAATAGAATACAATTTGCAGTAGACAACAATCATTGTCTACTGTAAATTAAAATAAAGTGGGTGATAAATTGAATTTAGAGGAAAATTTTATTAAATATAAAGATATTACTTTGACTATTATCGAAGCAGTTAAATCAGAGGAATATGAACTGCTAGATGAAATTTTTCAGCAAAGGCAGTTAATTTTAGATAATATTAATAAAATTAATCATTCAAAAGAAGAATTGAAAAAGTTATATTTAAAATATGATATAGATAAATTAGATAAAACATTAGCTTCAGAAATGAAAGTTAAAAGGCAATATTTGTTGGAAAAAATGAAAGAAAACAAAAAAAGACAAGTAGCAATGAATGGATATAAAAATTTATCCGCTAAAGCTGTGTTCTTAAGTAGAAAATTTTAAAAAAAAGTTGTATTAATAATAGAAAAATTAAAATAATGTGTTAGTTTATATATTGTTTATATTTAATTTAGAATAGATTTATAAAATTGATTTAATATCTAAATAACTGCTACTATTTTAATCATCTCCTTAATTATACTTTTGTTGCTAATTTAATTACAATTTGGATGATTAAATTTTTTTGAGGTTTTGCTTTATTAAATTTTATTTACGAAAAGCTATAAAGTTATTTAAAAAAGCATCGATAAGTGGAATATAGACATAATAAATTAAAAGTAGACATGATAAATAAAAAAATAAAAAAAATTTAAAAAAAAAGTATAAAGTATTTTAAATAAAATACGAAAGTTAAAGTAGGACAAGTAACTAACTCAAAATAACCAAAGAGAATTTGAAAGTTATAGGAAAATGAGATAACTCTCAACTAAAAATGCTAGTAGGCTCAAAGAGCTTAACTATAAATAAAAACGGGCAAGGATGCCCTATGAAATTCAAGGAGGAATTTATTATGATAATCGGACACAATTTAATGGCAAACAATGCAATCAGAAACGCAAATTCTAATGCTGCAGCTGCAAGCAAATCAATGGCAAAACTTTCTTCAGGTAATGCAATAACTACTGCAGCAGATGATGCAGCAGGGCTTTCTATATCTGAAAAGATGAAAGGTCAAATCAGAGGTTTAGATAAAGCTTCATCTAATGCTCAAGATGGTGTCTCATTAGTACAAACAGCTGATGGTGCTTTAAGTGAAACTACTTCAGTTCTTCAAAGAATGAGAGAACTAGCAGTTCAATCATCAAATGATACTAATACAACAGCTGATAGAGCAGCTATACAGACTGAAACAGACCAATTAACTAAGCAAATAGACAATATAGCTAATACAACTCAATTTAATACTAAGAATCTTTTAAATGGTACTATTGGAAATGCAGCAAATATTACAAATGATGGTCTAACTTTAAAAACAGCACAAGTAACAGATTCAACTCTAGCAGCTGATACCTATACTGTAAAAAATACTGCGGCTGCTACATTAGGAACTAATATAAGCACAAATACAACTGGGATAACATCTGGTCAATTAACTTTAACATCAGGAAATATTGCAGGATTACAATTAGGAAACTATACAATGACTGTAGCAAATGATGCAACTGCTGGAAATTTTGATGTTACTTTACAAGATAAGAATGGAACAACAGTTGCTTCTTCTAATACTGTTACTACAGCTGGTGGTACGTTAGCTGGTGCTAATGGTCAGAAATTTACTATAGGAGCAGCAGCAGGAATACAAGCAGGGACTATGAACTTTAACCTTAATGCAACTTATGCAGGAGCTGGTGATTTTAACATAAAGAATTCAGGTGGTGGAACAGATTATAGTAGTGCAGCTAACTTAACAATTACTGATAGTAATTTTTCTGCTGGTGGAATGCAATTTGATATGACTACAGATACAGCTTTAGCAGCAGCTGGTACTACTTCAACTGTAACAACAACTAATAATGCATTAACTATGCAAATTGGTGCAAATTCAGGTCAAACAATGAAAGTAGCAATTGGAGATATGACATCAACTGCTTTAGGTGTAAACAAGTTAGATTTAACTACTCAGGCAGGTGCAGAAAGTGCCATTACAGCTATAGATGCTGCAACAGCATCAGTTTCTAATACAAGAGCTACACTTGGTGCATACCAAAACAGATTAGAGAGTACAATAAATAACCTTGGTACTACATCAGAAAACTTAACATCTGCAGAATCATCAATTACAGATGTAGATATGGCAAAAGAAATGGCAAACTACTCAAAGAATAATATTCTTTCTCAGGCTGCTCAAGCTATGATTTCTCAAGCTAACCAACAGCCACAACAAATTCTTCAATTATTAAGATAATTTAAGCAGATAACTAAAATCTTTGATTTTCAGTTAGTCGCTTAGTTAAAAGTAAATATCTTTTAACTTCATTAAAAAGAGGAATATTAAGGAGTCAGGGCGAATAGCTCTGGCTCTTTTCATTTAAAGAAAGAATACAAGAATAAAGATACTGGTGAGATAGAAAAAATAACTTATTATCACACGGTATTAGAAGCTAAGCTTATTTTAGGAAATATGATATTTAGTATATTAACTGAATTTGTAGAAAATGAGAACGAAAGCGTTAGCAAACAAGATTGTGAAATAAATGCAGCCAAAAGACTTATGAAAAAATTGAAGTATAAGTTTAGAAAGCTTAATATCTGCATTTTAGGTGATAGTCTTTATGCTTGTGAACTAATTTATAAATTATGTGATGAGTATAATTGGAAATTTATCTTTAGATTTAAAGAAGGAAGAGCAAGAACACTTTGGGAAGAAATTCAAACCATAAAAAGTATTGAAAATAATGAAGAGACATCTACTTTAACTTATAAAAGTGATGCTTTAGATTGGAAATTAACTTACATAAATGAGGTTTCATATAAAAATATATCGATTAACCCTTAACGCTGAACGCTGGTTCTCTATGAACTTGCTAATTTTGCCCAAAAATGATATGATAATAGCAAATAGGTTGATAATACCCTATAAAACAGAAAAAATTTAAAATAAGTGTAAAGTTAAAAAAGGAAACTGTCAATAGAATAAGTATAATTAATACAAATATTAATTTAAAAAAGTTAATAAAAACTATTAAGTTTTTGTTAGATTTTACGAAGTTAATAATAAGTAATTAAATACAATAACTATCATGGATGATTAGTAAAACTATCTAACTTTGCAGGAGGCGAATGAGAGATGGATTTATTAATCATCCATTTTTATTGCTCAAAATTCAAGGAGGAAGAAATTTGTTAGTATTAGGCAGGAAGCCGGGAGAATATGTAGTGATTGGCAAAAACATTATAGTTAAAGTAATAAAAAGTGAAAATGGTGATTTAAGACTTGCCATAGATGCACCAAGTAATATTAAGATTACTAGAGGTGAGGTTTGGAAAGAAGAATAAAAAATTGAATATTTTTTAAAAATAAGTGTAAAGTTACAAAAAACGCTATCGATAATATAAATATAGTAATTAAGGATATTAATCCTAAAAAAGTAAAAAAGCACTAAAGTTCTAATTAAGCTTTACGATAGTAAAAGTATAATAATTAAATAGGCTAAATATCATGGACGATTAATAAACTTATCTAAATTTGCAGGAGGCAAATGAGAGGTAGGCTTATTAATCGTCCATTTTTTATTATTCAGAATTCAAGGAGGAAGAAAAAATGTTAGTATTAGGCAGGAAGCCGGGAGAATATGTAGTAATTGGAGATAAAATCAAAGTTAAGGTAGTAAAAAGTGAAAATGGTGATTTAAGACTTGCCATAGATGCACCAAGGGATGTAAAAATCACTAGAGGTGAAGTTTGGGAAGAAGAACAAAAATAACCATAGATACAAAGTAGACAAGCTAGTTGACTATCAACTTTCGACTAAATTTAATATTTAAAGCTCAGGACGAGTCAATTATTCTAGGGATTTAAGCAGGACGCTTAAAAAACTAGAATAGTTGACTTTTTTTAATTTAGTTAATAAGCTAAAGGACTTTTTATAATTGAGAGTTGAAAGTTGAGAGTGGAGAGTTAAAGGATGTTTTTCTGCACTTTGTTCAGAAAAACTGATAATTAAATTTAAAAGATTTTTCACGGGAAAATCAATATCTACTTTCTAAACTCAATTCTTAACTAAAATTGCTAGTAAACTCAAAGAGTTTAACTATAAATAAAATAACAGTGGAAAAGGAAGTCCACTTTAAAATCAAGGAGGAATTTATTATGATAATCGGACACAATTTAATGGCAAACAATGCAATCAGAAACGCAAATTCTAATGCTACAGCAGCAAGTAAATCAATGGCAAAACTTGCTTCGGGTAATAGAATCACTACTGCAGCAGATGATGCAGCAGGACTTTCTATATCTGAAAAGATGAAAGGTCAAATCAGAGGCTTAGACAAAGCTTCATCTAATGCTCAAGATGGTATTTCATTAGTACAAACAGCTGATGGTGCTTTAAGTGAAACTACTTCAGTTCTTCAAAGAATGAGAGAACTAGCAGTTCAATCATCAAATGACACTAATACAACAGCTGATAGACAGGCTATACAAGTTGAAACAGACCAGTTAACTAAGCAAATAGACAATATAGCTAATACAACTCAATTTAATACTAAAAATTTATTGGATGGTACTTTAGCAGGGAATATCACAGGACAAGGTTCAGTTGCTCAAGGTACTGCATCATTAACTACTAGTAATGTAGCTACTACAGTTGTAGCTGGAGTTTCAGGAGTAGCAACCGATGGTAAGGTTGGAACTCATACAATAGGTTTAACTGTCGGTGTTTCTGGTCAGTTAACTTCATCAATGACAGTTTCAGCGTCGCAAACATTAGCATCATTAGGTGTACAAAACGTGGGTACCTTAACAGTTGGGGATGTAGGATCTGAAGCAGCATTTGGTGCTACACTAACATCAAATAGTACGGTTCAAGATTTTATGACTGCTGTAAATGCATCTGGTACTGCGACAGCTACAATCGATCAAAACAATAAGTTAGTAATTGCTTCTAAAACTAACGCGGGTGTAAATTTAGATATAACAGATGCAACTGCTACAGGTGATTTTGTTTCTACAGTATTTGGTGGTACTAGTGCAGCTGGTACTACTAAAGCAACGTCAACAAATGCTAGTGCAACTAATTTAACTGTAACTGATACATTTACACCAGTAGGTTCTTCAACTGCTGTAACAACAACTGATAGAACTGGTTATGCACCTACAGCAAGTACTACTATTACTTTAGGTGCTGGTAGTAACGCTCAAGGAATTAAAATTAATGTAGGAACTGGTGGAGCAACAGCAGCTACTTTAACTGTTAATACACTTGCTAAACAAAATTCAGTTGCATCTCATACTGATAGTTCATTAGCAATGCAAATTGGAGCAAATTCAGGTCAAACAATGAATGTATCAATTAATAGTATGACAGCATCAGCTTTAAATGTAGATTCTTTGGATTTAACTACACAAACTGGTGCAGAAGCTGCAGTTTCTTCTATTGATGCAGCAACAGCAAAAGTTTCTTCTGAAAGATCGAGACTTGGAGCATACCAAAACAGATTAGAAAGTACAATAAATAACCTTGGAACAACATCAGAAAACTTAACATCTGCAGAATCATCAATTACAGATGTAGATATGGCTAAAGAAATGTCAACATACTCAAAGAATAATATTCTTTCTCAGGCTGCTCAAGCTATGATTTCTCAAGCTAACCAACAGCCACAACAAGTTCTTCAATTATTAAGATAAGTGAGAATCTAAATATTTGATTTAGATATTCGAATTTGCTCATTCGACGTTAGGAGAAGGAGTTTTGTTAAAATTGTTGAATTATTAAAAGAAATATTAATGGGTCAGGGTGAAAACTCTGACTCTTTTGTTAAATATGTAGGCTAAAAATAGATTGAAGGCGGATATATATGTCTATAAATGAGAAAATAATGGTTAATAAGGATAGTTTAGAGAAAATTCAAATAAAATTAAAAGGACTTAAAATTAGGGTTCAAGATAAAGAAATTCAATCGTTAGTTAGTGATATACTGGAATTGTTAGATGGCGAGTTAAAGTCGAAAGATATTTCATTGGAAGATATAATATATAATGAAATGAATGAAACTAAGCATTCAAATCCCGATTTACATTTTAAACTATATATGTTGTATCGTAAATTATCAGATGGTAAAATGGATAAGGATGAAGCTCTAAAAGCGTATAAGGCATACAGTAGTATGTAAAAGTAAGTACGACTATAAAGGGTGTTAAAATATTAAAGGAGTGGTATAAAATCGATATAGAAGCATTATCAATGGTAATGAGTCAATCAAAGGCACAGACAGCGGCTAGCGTGGCATTAATGAAGATGGCGATGGATACAAGTAAGGAAAGTGGCACACAGATGACAGAAATGATGAAGAATTCTGCAATAGAACCTAATCTGGGTAATCACATAGATATAAGCGTCTAATGCAAATGAATGAAAGAGAAGAACTAAAGCAAGAATTAGAACAAGAACTACAGTGGGTGCAGTACAGGCAGAAGATGCTGGACATCATTGATGGAAAGCTACTGCAAATGAAACAAGTAGCAGAGCAGGCTAAAGAGGAGAATCTTACTAAAGAAGAACGTAAAGCATTTAGTGTTAGGCTAAATGACTTAGCAGCACAGGTTAAGGCATTAGATGGTGAAAGTAGAAAAATGCTAGAATGAGCGTCGGTAGTTGGAGTAGTAACTGCTGACGCTCATTTTTGATGTAGAAAAACACTTTTGGGAGCCTGAAATACTGAGATTGTTTGTCCTATATGAAATTGATAGTATCAAGTTAGATGTAGCAATTTATTTCTATTTTATACTATTTTTTGAAAAATAGAGATATAAGTGGTGATATAGTAAATATTGATGCTAGTGGAAATCTAAAATTACAAAGTATGGATTTAGGGTCTTATGCTAATGTTAATATTGTTAGTAATGTTTCTGATGCATCGGCAAAAATATTTGCCAGTAAAAGTACACAAAATAGATCGTTTAATCAAGACTTTAAATTAGGAGTTACAAGAAACGATCAAATGTTGCTTTTGATAACACTTATGGCACTGTTTGAAAACTACAATTTACTACTGTTAATCAAGGATCAGATGCTACATTACAATTGCAGGATATTAATTTAGATTTGTAGTTCCTCCTAATTCCTATATTCCTGGCAATCAATCTCCAATTAATACAAGTATGGATGAATTGCTTAATAACTTTTTAAGTGTATCAGGATTTGATTATAATACACATGTTGGAAAAGAAGGTACAGGAAAGTTAGATATTCAGGCGGGAGCTAATAGTGGTGATCAAGTTTTGGTTAAGATAGGAAGTTTGAGGGTTAGAGCGCTGGGGGTTAAATTTTCGAACCTAATGATATCAATGGTTGCAAGAGTATTAGATGGTGAAAAATGAATAATGAATGAAGAAAAGCCTGCGGCTTTTCAAAAATAATTAAAAGAAATTACAGAGTAATTTCAATCTTAATCATTCATTATTCACCATTAATTAAACATGGCGCAGCCACTTTGTTCTGAATATTATATTAATATATGAGTCTATAAATAGTGTGGTAAAGGTCCAGATCTTCTGATAAAATAAAAACATGAATATAATAATGGAGAGTAGTCAATCATTTGATATGAACTCCTTGGTTTTACTGGAGTTTGGCTGTATGGGTAGTTATATATTTTATGGTGAACTTTGACGGCAAAAAGTTGTCTAAGTGTTGAAAGTGGATTCAAAGCATTGGAAACTGTAGATATGGTAAAATAAATATAAGATAGAGAAAGGATAGGAAGTGATTTTGCTATGGAAAAGGAGTTTAATATAACAGGAACGTGTATACCTAACATGCATTATATGGTTGATATATCAGATAAATTAGGCAATGTTATTAAATTAATTGATAAAGGAAAATATTTCGTTATAAATAGACCCAGGCAATATGGTAAAACTACAACTTTATATTTGTTAGAGAAAAAATTGAATAATATAGAAGAATATTTGCCAATAAAAATAAGTTTTGAAGCTATCGATACAGAAAGCTATAGTGAAATAAAAAAGTTTTTAATTAGTGTGATGATTCAAATAAGAAACTATTTTAGATTTTCATCTAATAAAGAAGTATATGAATTTATAAATAAATATGATAATAAAATTAACACTATGAATGAATTCAGTAGTTTCGTAACAGATTTGGTTGAATTTACAGAAAAAAAAGTAGTTTTGATAATAGATGAAGTGGATAAAAGTAGCAATAATCAACTTTTTTTAGACTTTTTAGGAATCTTAAGGAGTAAATATTTATTAAAAAATGAAGGAAAAGATTATACTTTCCATAGTGTAATTCTAGCTGGAGTTCATGATGTAAAGAGTTTAAAGCTTAAGATTAGACCAGAGGATGAACGTAAATATAATAGTCCGTGGAATATAGCTTCTGACTTTGATGTGGATATGAGCTTTTCGGTAGAAGAAATTAACACAATGCTTGAGGATTATATAGAAAATAAAGGAGTTTGTTTGGATAAAACTTATTTTTCAAAAAGACTTTATTTTTATACATCAGGCTATCCTTTTTTAGTAAGCAAGCTTTGCAAAATAATAGATGAAAAGATAATGAGTGAAAATGAACTTAAGTGGGGAAAAGAGTACATTGATATTGCAGTAAAGGAATTGTTGAAGGAAAGTAATACTAATTTTGATAGTCTTATTAAAAATATAGAGAATAATAATGATTTAAAACAATTAGTAAAGAAAATAATTTTAGATGGTTATGAAATTAGTTATAACGAGGATAACTTTATTATAATTATGGCAATAATGTATGGAATATTTAAAAATTATAATGGAAAAGTTAAGATTCATAATAGAATATATGAGCAAAGAATATATAATTATATGAGTTCTTTAATAGAAACGACAACAAATTTAGGAGATTATAATGAAAGAGCAAAATTTATAAAAGATGATGGAAATTTAGATGTAAAGAAAATGCTTATAAAATTCCAAGAGTTCATGAAACATGAGTACTCAGATAAACGAGAATCTTTTTTAGAAGCTGATGGTAGATTGCTATTTTTAGCTTTTATAAGTCCTATAATAAATGGTACAGGTTTTGCTTTTAAAGAAGTACAAGGCGGAGAAGAAAAACGATTTGATATAGTCATAACTTATAATAAAAAAATGTATATATTGGAGTTGAAAAAGTGGAATGGAGAAGCGTATCATAAAAAAGGACTAATTCAACTAGCAGAATATTTAGAGCAGTATGGATTAGATGAAGGATATCTTTTAATATTTGATTTTAGAAAGCTTAAGGGAGAAGTAGGAATGGTAGAGGAAACTATTGTAACTTTAGGCGAAAAAGAAAAAAATATAATAGAAATTTATTGCTAGGATAAACAGTTTTGTAGAATATTGCAAACAGTTTAGAATGATATAGGATAAAAATGGAATTGATAGATTTTTCAATAAGAGAATAAGAATAGATTGGAGTGAGGAATATGGAAGATAATTTAATGAAAGAAGAGTGGCTTGATGGAATTGTTATGATGTCACCCAGACCACAGTATAATCATGTAGAAATGGAAGGTTCTTTGTATTCAAAGTTAAAAGATTATTTTGGTGGTAGGTGCAAGGTTGCTATTGAAGCAGCATTATTTTTAACTAAAGAGACTCCGTCTGAATTAAAAAAAGATCTTAATAAGTTAAGAACTTTAGTGAAAGGAAAAGGAGCAGAACTTGTCCCTGATGTTGCGGTTTATTGCGATAAGGAGCAAATATTTAAAAGAGGATTTTTAGGGGTGCCACAATTAGTGGTAGAAGTTTTAAGTCCAGGTAATGCAGAAGATGATACCATAAAGAAAAAAGAAGTATATGAGAAATTCGGAGTTCCGGAATACTGGATAGCTTCTCCTATGTCAAGAAAGATATATATATATGCTTTGGAAAATGATAGATACAAATTAAGCGGCGAATATAATTTTAAAGATGAATTAATATGCTCATCTAGATTTGAAGATTTGAAAGTAGATCTAAAAGATATAGAGTTATTGGATGAAGATGAAGAAGATATTTAGAAGAATGTTCAAATGGAAATGAAAGCAGAAGATATTGCAGTAACAGCAGAAATTTCATTAGAAAAAGTGATGCGGATAAAAATAAGTATCAACATTAGAGTTTGGTAACTGAGCAAACATGAATACTTATATAGGAGATAAAAATATGTTGAGTTTATGTATGATAGTTAAAAATGAAGATGAAAATCTTAAAAGCTGCCTATCTAAAATAGCAGCTTTTGTAGACGAAATAATTATAATAGATACTGGTTCTACTGATAATACGAAGAGTATTGCATCAGAGTTTACGGATAAAATTTATAACTTTGAGTGGTGCAGTGATTTTTCAAAAGCTAGAAATTTTTCAATATCTAAAGCTTCAAATGATTGGATACTTATTTTAGATGCAGATGAGTTTATTAAAGATTTCTCTAGATACAATGTGGATGAATTTATAAAAAATCCATCGAATAAGAATAAGGTGGGTAGAATTCAGAGAATTAATATAATGGAGGATTTAAGTGGGAATAAGAAATTTATAGAAAGAGTAAATAGACTTTTTAACAGGAATTATTTTCATTATGAAGGAATAATTCATGAGCAAATCATAGCTTTGGATGATAAAACGTATGAAACACAGATATTAGATATAACTGCAGAGCATGTAGGTTATACAAAGGAAGTATTAAATAGAACAGATAAACTTAAAAGGAATATAGATTTATTAGAAGAAGCAGTGAAAAATAATTCAGAAGACCCTTATATTTATTTTCAACTAGGTAAGTCTTATTATATGCTGAAGGATTATACAACTGCTGTTTCATATTTTGAAAAGGCATTATCTTTCGAATTAGATTTTAAGTTTGAATACGTGAAAGACTTGGTAGAAACCTATGGATATTCTTTAATTAATAGTGGTAGATACTCAGATGCTCTTATTTTAGAAAATTGCTTTGAGGTTTACGCAAGATCTTCAGATTTTCATTTTCTTATGGGATTAATATATATGAATAATGCTAAATTTACGCAGGCAGTAGAAAGCTTTTTAGAGTGCACCAAATTTGCATACAGTAAGGTAGAAGGAATAAATACCTATAGTTCCTATTATAATATAGGGGTTATATATGATGTGCTTGGATTTAGAGAAAAAGCTATAGAATATTATGAGATGTGTGGTGATTATGAGCCAGCAATGAAAAGACTTAAGGCATATTGAAGAAAATAATAAATCAAAGATACGATGTATATTGTTAATTCCGGTAAAATTGGACTTAATAATCTAGAAGTAATAATAAGAAAAAAGAAGTGTATAGCTAAAGATATTTTATATACTTACGACAATAAAGTATAGGTATGCATATGACATGAAAAATAGTATACTGATTTGCTATTTTTATAATATGTATTAGTAAGTATAAAATATAGAAAAAGGAGGTTTCTTAAAGTGAGACTTAATCATAATCTATTTTCATTAAGTATATATAATTATTACAAGAATGAACTTGCAGAAAGTGCAAAAGCATCAAACAATGTAGGTACTGGAAGTAAATTAAATTCTGCTAAGGACAATCCTGGTAAAATAGGAGAAAATGAAACTTTGAAGATACAAGTATTAACTAATGATGCGGCAAGCAAAAATGTTCAAAACACTACCTCTATGCTTCAAACTTTTGATGGTGGTCTTCAAAATATAAATGATGATTTAGTTAGAATGAAAGAATTGACGGTTAGTGCTGGATCTGGAACTTTAACGGATTCAGATAAAAAAAATATTCAAGCTGAGATTGATAGTATTAAATCAGGTATAGATGATTTAGCAAATAATACAGAATTTAATGGAGTAAAATTATCTGATTCTACTTTAGTTGGAAATACGACAAGTTCAATAAAGACAGCTATTGGTAATATGGAAGGTGAAAATATGGATATACCATTTTTTAATGTCAGTGCAGAAAATTTAGGGGTTGGAAATTTGGATATGAATAATGTAGATGCATCTAATGCAGCTGTTGATAAAGCTATTGACATGGTTAGTAAAATAAGAGGCCAATATGGTTCGATACAAAACCAATTAGATGGAACAGCTGATTATTTGAGTAGTAAAGATATTACTATTCAAACTGTTCAAAGTAGTATTGGAGATGCTGATATAGCAACAGAAATGTCGGAATATTCAAAGTCACAAGTTCTAATTCAGGCTTCAATCGCATTAATGGCACAGAGCAATAATTTCCCGAAAGATGCATTAAATATTTTAGCTAATGTTAAATAGTTATTGGAAATATATAGGGATTATACATGAAGTGTTGTCTTTTAGAGAAAAAGCAGTGTTATCATATGTTTAGTGATTATGAGCTGGCAAGAAAGAGGTTTAACATTAAAATAATAAGCTATAGTAAATTTAATGATAAAATTTACTATAGCTATTTTATTTTTATATTTAGGATTAAAAAAGTAATATCCAATTGATGAAGTAGTAACCAAAACGATGAAGTACTGGAAATGATAATAATAAAATATCTTTATATATTTTGATTAAAATTGGTTAAAATTAGATATTTGAGTGAAAAAAATGCAATTTTGCAACAAATATACGCATAATTCCATAAGTTTTACAGAAAATTTTTAAATATTTATGGCGAAAAGTCTGTAATTATTCTATAATTAATATGGATAGAATAAAACTGTATCCTAAAGATGTAAGTGTCAAAATATAATTTATATTAATTTGTAGAATTTAAGGTAGATAATAAGTATAAGTAAAAAAGAGTAGAAGGAAGTGGAGAAATGGGAATAGAGTCTATTAATTCTGATGCTACTTATGATTTAATTAAATCTGGACTTAAGGCATCAGACCTTAGATCAAAAACAATTGCTAATAATATGGCAAATATCAATACAAAAAACTACAAAAGATTTAATGTGGTCTTTGAAGATAATTTAAAGAATGAAAATTCTTCAGGGCTAGAGTTAAAGAGGACAAATCCAGCTCATTTTGCTAGTGATGATTCGACTGATAGTGATAATATATCAATACAGCAGGATAATAGTACTAGCATGAGGAGTGATGGAAATAACGTTGATTTAGATATAGAAAAAGTTAATCAAGCAGCTAATACACTTAAATATAATGCTTTGATTACTGAGATAAATAACAAATTTAACAATCTAAAAACTGTAATTAAATAATAGGGAAGTTAATTACAGTTAATATATTTAGGGTATACATAATAAAAATAATATTTAGTATTTATTAAAGTCTAAGGAGGAATTGGGAATGAATGCTTTTAGTTCCATGCAAATAAGTGCAACAGGTCTTTCGGCAGAAAGATTAAGAATGGATACAATAACGTCTAATATGGCAAATGCCAATACAACAAGAAGTGCTGATGGAAGTGGTCCATATGTAAGAAAAGTGGCTGTGTTTCAAGAAGCACTTGATGCTAATAATCAAATGGCAGGCGTTAAAGCTGTAGAAATCGCGAAGGATCCTTCACCGCTAAGGAAGGTATATGATCCTTCTCATCCTGATGCAGATAAAGATGGATATGTTACCATGCCAAATGTAAATGTCTTAAACGAAATGGCTGACATGATGGTAGCAACGAGGTCATATGAGGCTAATGCTGATACCTTTAATGCTTTGAAAAGTATGTTTTCAAAAGCTTTAGAAATTGGGAAATAGGGAGGGAAATTATGAGAATAGAAGATAATTTTGCAAAAAATGAAATATTGTTTAACAATAAATTCAAGAGCATTAATAGTGATAGTGATAATAATAAAGACGGAAATGAGAATGTTGTAGGCTTTGGAGATGTATTAAAAAAAGCTATAGATGACACTAATGGTAAGATGACAGAGGCTGACTCAGCTACAAGTAAGTTTATTAAGGGTGAAGATGTCAATATAGACGATGTAATGATTAAGAATCAAGAAGCTAGTTTAAGTTTACAATTTTTAACTCAAACTAGGGACAAGTTATTGGATGGTTATAATCAATTATCGAAGTTGCAATTGTAGTAGGTGAGGAGAGCTAAATAATGAAAAAACTTTTAGAGAAAGTTAAGGGGCTTTTGGAGAAGTTTAAATCCCAAAATAAAAAGATAAAAATTGCTATAATGATATCAATATTGGCAGTTGTTATAGCAATTGTGAGTGGAGTGGCTTATTCATCTTCTAATAAATATCAGATCTTGTTTTCTAATCTTGATGATGGGAATGCACAAACTGTAATGAACTATTTAAATAATAATAAAGTAGATTCTAAAATAGATAGTAGTACAAATACTATTATGGTTCCTCAAAATCAAGTAGACAAATTAAGATTGGCATTGGCTCCAACGCTTACAACGGCAAGCAAAGGATTTGAACTTATGGATAGTGGGAGTTCCTTTGGAATGACAGACGAGGAGTTTAAAATTAAAAAACTTGAAATGCAACAAGGAGAATTGGAAAAGACTATAAAGAGTTTTCCGCAGGTTCAAGATGCAAGGGTACATATTACAGAAGCTGAAGATTCAGTATTTGTAAAGGATAAGCAGCCTGGCAAAGCTGCGGTTTATTTAAAGCTTAGGAATGGACAAACTATTAATGAAGATCAAGTTAAATCAATAGTTGCGTTAGTATCAGGAGCTACTCAGAACATTCCTGCAGCCAATATAGATGTTATTGATGATAAGATGAATTTACTTACTAAGGATATTAACTCTGATCAAAATGGAACAATAGATTCAGGAGCAATATCAAAACAACAAGCAGCAGAAAAAGCTTATGAAGATAAGCTTCAAAAATCAATTGTAAGCATACTAGAGCCAATTGTTGGTAAGGATAAAGTTAAAGCTACTGTTAATGCAGATTTAGATTTTAATTCAAAACAAAGCACACAAACAGTAGTAGATCCAAATAAAGTAATCGTAAGTCAAGAAAATGACAAGGAAACAGATGCAGCAGGGGCAGGGACTACTAGTCAAAGTCCTGTTGATAATAATATGTCTAATCAAATTACAAGTGGCACTACTAATAGTAATCCAACTTCAAGTAAAGAAAATCAGAAAACTAACTATGAGGTTGGTAAGACTGAATCTAAGGTTATAAGTGCACCAGGGGAAGTTAAAAGACTTACTGCATCAGTTGTAGTTGATGGGAATTTAGATGCAGCGACACAACAAACACTTGAAAATGCTGTGGGTAATGCAATAGGGCTAGATGCCACTAGAGGAGATAAAATTTCAGTAGTTGGAATGGCATTTGATACAAGTGCTCAAAGTGCTGCTCAAGCTGAAATAAATGCAATGAATGCTCAAACAGCTGCCGATAGTAAAAATAAAATGTTGGTTATTGCAGGAATTTTAGGGGCAATAGTCTTAGCTGTATTAATTGTAGGTATTATAATTTTTGGAAGAAAGAGAAAGAAGAAAAAAGAAGAAGAGGCACAATTATTAGATACATTAATAGATGATACAATAATACCTAAGGAACTAGATAACTTTGAACCTATAGAATTTGAAGCTAAGAGTAAAAAATCACATTTAGAAGATGAAATTAAGAAATATGCAACAGAAAAGCCAGAACAAGTTGTAGAAATAATTAAGTCATGGTTGGCTGAAAGTGAGAGGTGATAGCTATGGCAAGAGAAGAAACAAAATTAACAGGAGTGCATAAGGCTGCAATATTATTCATAACGCTTGGACCTGAAGCTTCATCTGGAATATTGAAAAAATTGCCAGAGGCTGAAATTCAAAAGATAACTTATGAAATTGCTAATATTACGTCTGTTACACCTGAACAAAGGGAAGAAATTTTAAATGAATTTTTGCAAATAAATAAGGCCAGAGATTACATTATTGAAGGCGGTATGGATTATGCTAAGGCTTTATTATCAAAAGCCTTAGGCGCTCAAAGAGCAAGTGAAATATTAGAAAAAGTATCTGAGGATACTGCTCAATATAGACCTTTTTCTATTGCTAGAAAGGCAGATTCGCATCAATTGTTAAATGTAATATTATCAGAACAACCGCAAACTATAGCTTTGATTTTATGTTATCTTCAACCAGATAAGGCAGCACAGGTAATGGCTGAATTACCAGAGGAAACTCAAAGTGAAGTAGCTTATAGAATAGCAACTATGAGCAATACTTCACCTATGGTGATAAAAGAAATAGAAGCAGTCCTTGAAAGTAAGTTGTCTTCAGTTGTAAGAACTGAAATGACAACCTTAGGTGGAGTTGAGGCGTTAGTTGGTATATTAAATCAGGTTGATAGAACAACTGAAAAAAATATAACTGAAGGACTAGAAAGAGAAGATGCTGAGCTTGCTGATAGAGTTAAGAGTTCAATGTTTGTATTTGAAGATATTGTTTCTCTTGATGATGTATCTATTCAAAGAATTCTTAGAGAAGTGGAATCAGGAGATCTTGCACTTGCTCTTAAGGGATGTTCTGAGGAGGTTGCTAATAGTATTTACAGAAATCAATCTAAGAGAGCTTCAGCAGCATTAAAAGAAGATATGGAATTCTTAGGGCCAGTTAGAATTACTGATGTAGAAAAAGCACAACAAAAGATTGTTGCTGTTATTAGAAGGTTAGATGATGCAAATGAAATCATCATTTCAAGAGGTGGAGAAGATGCAATCATCGTATAGTGTAATTAAAAATAATTTTGCTAAATCTGGTGAGAATAAAGTCATTTCAACAGATTATGTTTGCAAAAAGCCAGTGTTTGAAAAGATTGAAAAAGAGCTGGTAGGAGAGGAAGCGGTTGAAAAAGTACCGCAAGTTGATCCGGAAGAGCTCTTAAAGCGCTATGAAGACATTGGTGAAAGAATAATACATGATGCGAAGAGAGAAAAGCAAGCTATTGTATTAAGGGCGCAAATGGAGGCAAATGCTGCAGAAAAAGAAGCTTATGAAAAGGGTTATGCGCAAGGACTTGAAAATGGATACGAAGATGGATATAAAAAAGCTTATGAAGAAACTGTTGATGTTGCAAAAGCTGAGGCGGCGGAAATTATAAATAAGGCTGAATTACTTTTGAAATCGGCTCATGAGAATTATGAACAGTATTTAGAAGATAAAAAACTCGAGATAGTAAAATTGGCATTAGAAATAGCTGAGGGCATTGCACAAAGAGCTTTAAGTAAAGATGGGGCAATGAATTCGTTAATAGAAGAAGCTTTTAAACTTTCAAGAGGAGAAGAAAATGTTATTTTAAAAGTTAATTCAATTCATGTTGAAGAATTACAAGTTCAAGCTGAACTATGGAAAAAGACATATGGTATAAAAAATGAAATTTTTGTACTTGCTGATGATTTTATGAATCCAGGAAATGCAATTTTGGAAAAGCCAAGTGGCATAGTAAAAGTTGGTGTAGATACGGGTATGGAACAAATACGAAAAGCCTTAATCAGTTGACAGTTAACTGATAGAAGCGAGGTGGTTTTAAAATGCTAGATTTAGACTTAGATTTTAGCAAATTAATAAAAAAGGTAAATAATACTTCAAAAATATACAGTGAAGGTGTTGTTAAAAAGGTAATTGGTCTTACCATCGAAGTTCAAGGAATTAAGGCTTTTGTCGGTGAACTGTGCATTATATATAATGAGAGAAATGTTCCAGTAAATTGTGAAGTTGTAGGATTTAAAGATGAATTTGTAATTCTTATGCCTTTAGATGAACTTATGGGAATTTCTCCAGGATGCAGGGTTGTACCACAACGTAAGCCATTGAGTATCAAGTGTTCAGATAAATTGCTTGGTCATATAATCGATGGTCTTGGGAAACCGTTAGATTGCGAGAGCATTTCAATGGATGGGGAAGAATATCCTTTAGAAAATGAGGCGCCAGATCCTTTGAAAAGAAAAAGGATAAAAGAAATAATGCCAACAGGAGTTAGAGCCATAGATGGATTCATAACTTGTGGAGATGGGCAAAGAATTGGTATTTTTGCAGGTAGTGGAGTTGGTAAAAGTACTACACTTGGAATGATAGCAAGAGAGGCAAAAGCAGATGTTAATGTTATTTCGCTTATAGGAGAAAGAGGCAGAGAGGTTTTAGAATTCATCGAAAAGGATCTAGGACCGGAAGGAATGAAAAAATCTGTTGTAGTTTGTGCTACATCAGATAAGCCAGCTTTAATTAGGCTAAAAGGAGCATTAACAGCAACAGCAATAGCAGAATACTTTAGAGATAAAGGCAAGAAAGTAATTCTCATGATGGATTCGGTTACTAGATTTGCTATGGCTCAAAGAGAAGTTGGACTTGCCATAGGGGAACCACCAGCAACTAAAGGATATACACCTTCTGTTTTTGCTAAACTTCCTAAGCTTATGGAGAGATCAGGTACATCTGCTAATGGTTCAATAACAGCTTTTTATACAGTTCTTGTTGATGGAGATGATTTTAATGAACCTATTGCAGATGCTGTAAGAGGTATACTAGATGGACATATAGTTTTATCTAGAGATTTAGCTCATAAAAATCATTATCCAGCTATAGATATATTGAATAGCGTTAGCAGACTTATGAGTCAAATAGCTCCAGATGAGCATAAAAAAGCGGCATCATTAGCTAGAGACCTTCTAGCAACCTATAAAGATTCAGAAGATTTAATCAATATAGGTGCTTATGTAAAAGGAAGTAACAAAAAAATAGATATGTCAATTAATTACAATGATACACTGAATAATTTTTTGCGCCAGGGAATTGAAGAAAGATCAAATTTTCAAGAATCACAAAATGCATTAATATCAATGTTTAAATAATGATGCATAATGAATGATTAAGGAGGAAATTCCAATGGAATTTCCACAATACATAAAGTGAAAAAATTCCAAAGGGATTTAATCAATAACTTTTAACTGTAAATTGTGAACTGTTAACTGAATAAAGGGGGAGACACTTTGGCTGAAAGATTTAAATTTGGGTTAGAAAAACTTCTTGAAATCAGAAAAGCTAAAGAAGAAGAAAGTAAAAGATTATTTACTGAAAGTCAGAGAGAGAAGAAGAGAATAGAAGAAAAATTAGAGCAGCTAAATGAGAGTTATCACAAATATAAAGGTATATCGCCCAATGAAGATGTAGTATATCAAAAATTAAAAAGATACTATATTCAGGGAGTTGAAAATGGAATAAAGTCAACTGAAAAGGAACTAGCTACTAAAATTCAAGAAATTGATAAACGAAGAACAGATTTAACAGTGAAACAAATGGAAAGAAAAACTGTTCAAACCTTAAAAGATAAAAAATATAACACATACATTAAGGAACAAGATCGAATAGAGCAAATTAATATTGATGAATTAGCTCTTTACGCATATGTTAGAGGACAAAATATTTAATAACTGATACATTGTAATTAGATTTGAAAGGGGGTGATGATTACGAGTACAACGACAAAAACATTGTTTAATGCTACAAATAATAGTATAGATTTTTCATACAAAACTTCTAAGGCAGACGGGTCTTATGAATCCACTTATAGTAAAAATTTCAAGGATGTATTGAATTCTAAATCAAGTTCTAATGATGTAAATACTAAAAAGGCAAGCGATGCTGATGAAAATAATTCTTCAATTGAAGATAAGAATGCTACTAAAGTGGATAGTGATGATACTACTAGAGTTGATAGTAATGATACCGATAAAATTGATGAATTAAAGAATAAACTTGAAAAGCTGGAAGTGGATAGTAAGTCGGATTCTAAGGATAAAGTAAATGATATATTGACTGAGCTTATGAATTTGTTAGCGAAATTAGGGATTAGTAAAAGCGACATAACTAATGGGAAGGTAGATACAGCGGAGCTAAACACTCTTATGGAGGGCGTTAGTGGGGATAAGACATCAAACAGTGTTATGGACAAATTAATGAAGCTTTTGCAAACAAAGTCAGTAACAGATAAGTTGGATGCTGATTCATTAAATTCAATTAAAAATATTCTGGGAAATTTAAGTAATAGTATTAAAGATAATAGAAGTAATGCAAATGGTATAAAAGACTTAGTTTCAGAAATATCTAATATGATAGATAATAAACAAAATCAAAATGGAAAAGTTTCGACTCTTGAAGATTTATTAAATAAAAACTACTCACAAAATAATCAGGATAATAAGGAAAATTCATCAGAAAATGAGAATAGTAATTCTAAAACTTCACTAGATAATAAAAACACTTCAAAAGAGGACAAGTTTTTAAGTTCTTTAATTGATGATAACAAAGACAAATCAGTGGATAAAATAAATTTATTTGCTTCAAGGTCTCAAATTATTCAAAATCAAGGAGTGGATGTCACTAAAAACCCTACTATTAATAAAGCCACATTTGTAGATGATTTAATAAGCGATGTTAAATATATGAGTAATAATGGGCTTAAAGAGTTGACAGTTAAAATTAATCCTGGAAATCTAGGAGAAATAACTATAAATCTAACTCAAGAGGATGGAGTTATGAAAGCTAACTTAAAAGCTAATTCCAAAGATACTGCTAATTTGCTTATACAAAACTTAGCTGATATAAAAAATCAATTAAATGATAAAAATATCAAAATTGATGATGTGAATATTGAGCTTTATCAAGATGATACAACATTCTTTAGTAATCAAGGATCTAATGGTCAACTAGCACAGGAGAAACAAAAAAATAGTGGCAGCATTAATAATGAAAACGGAGAAGCAACTACAGATGATAATATGACGGAAAACATACAAACTATTAGTAATGGAAATCTTAATTTCTTAGCATAGGAGGTAATAAATATGAGTAGTAATTCAACGTCAACAACGAATGCCTTTAATAATTCTACTACTAGTGTTTCGACTACAGGGAATACTAGTAGTGGAAATAAAATTGTGACAACAACTGGTGGTAGTATGGACAAAAATGCATTTTTAAAGATTTTAGCGTCAGAAATGTCAAATTTAGATCCAACACAAAATCAGGATTCAACGGCATATGTAACTCAAATGGCACAATTTGCATCAATGGAACAGATGACTAATTTGAATTCAACAATGACTCAGTCTTCATATGATCAGTTAGTCGGGAAAGGTATAACTGTGACAGATACTGATGCTAGTGGAAATGCGTATACAGGTATTGTAAAATCAGTTTCGACAGACGCAAGTGGTACAACTTATTTGGGGGTAGCAGTAACACAAAATGGTTCGGTTGTGAATAAATCATTTCCGGCAAGTCATATAGCTTCAATTATGGACTCAAGTGACAATTCAACTTTAGCAACTATGAGCACTGATTTGAATACAAGCTTTTTGGCTGCTTCAGCACTAAAAGGACAAGATGTTGTTGTTTCTACAACTGATTCTAAGAACAATGCAGTTAAAGTTTCAGGGACAATAAAGAGTGTTTACATTGATAATGGCGTAGTTAAAATAAGAGTTACGGCTCAAGACGGAACTACCCAAGATTATCCATACTCATCTGTGTTGCAAGCTGGTGATTTACAATCAGCAACTGGTAATAGTAACATTACTAACACTACTGCGTAGTGAAATTAAAATTTAACAAAAGTAATTTTGGGGAATTTTAGATGAGTTATAGATTTATTAATGGAACTGCTTATTCTTTGGGAGATTTCAAACAAGTTGAGAATATACAAACTAATAAAAACATAAATCAAAGTGCAAGTAGACCTAATAAAACAACTAGTTTCAAAGATGTATTAAATGATGTTGCAAACAAAAAAGAAAATCTTACTATATCAAAACATGCAGAATTAAGATTAAATGAGATTAATTTTACAGAGGAAGATATGAAGGCAGTTGAAAAAGGATTTGAAATAGCAAAAGAAAAGAACTCTAAAAATACTATTATGATATATAAAGATACTGCAATAATTGCAAGTGTTGAAAATAAAACAATTATAACAGCAGTTAACAAAGAGAGAGCAAAAGAGAATATATTTACCAATATCGATAGTGTAGTAATTTTATAGGCTGGACTTATAATCAATGCACAATTAACAATGCACAATACACAATGAATGAAGTTCATCTATAATTGTCAATTGTTAACTGTCAATTGATGCGGAGGCTGAACTTGTGGAACGATGGAAGCAAGTTAAATTAAATTAAATAATTAGTTGGAGGAATGTTTATGTTAAGATCAATGTATTCAGCAATATCTGGAATGAAATCACAACAAACAAAATTAGATGTTATAGCCAACAATATAGCCAATGTAGGTACTACTGCATTTAAAGCTTCAACAGTAAATTTTGCAGATACATTATATCAATCAACAGCACAGGCAGCTGCACCTACTACAAATATAGGAGGTACAAATGCAAAATCAGTTGGACTTGGATCACAAGTATCAAGTATAGATAAATTGATGACAACAGGTAATGCTTTAACAACAGGAAGAACTCTGGATGTTTGTGTTGACGGTGATGGATATTTAGTAACTACAAAAGGTACAATAGATGGATCCCTTCCTGTAGCTAGCAATGCTTTTGGAGCTCCTAGTAGTACTGGTTCTATAGCGGAGAAAGTATATACAAGAGATGGAAATCTTTCTTTGGATCAAAATGGTAATTTGGTAACTTCAAATGGGAATAGAGTTATGGGATATTGGCCAGCGTCATCACAAGCTACTTTGACAGCTGATCCTACTAAACAAACAATAACAGTAACTGGCGCATATAATACTGATACTGCTGCAGCGTATGATACTACGTCATTAAAGCCATTAGCAATACCTTCTTCGATTACGCCAAACGGAGCTTCTACAGCGGAAGCTGTTTCAGGATTTAGTATAGGAAGTGATGGAGTTATTACAGTTGTAACATCATCAGGGAAGTATGCAATAGGGCAAATAGCTATGGCAAATTTTAAAAATCCAGAGGGATTGCAAGATCTTGGATCAGATTATCAACAAGAAACAGGAAATTCAGGAAGTGCTATAATAAGTGATGCTGCTAGTGTAACAACTAACTCTAATAGCGGAGCATATGGTTCTATAAAATCAGGATATCTGGAAGCATCAAATGTAGATTTAACTCAGCAATTTACAGATATGATTTCAGCAACTAGATCTTTTGAAGCAGCATCTAAAATGATAACAAATGGAGATGAAATTCTTCAAACTATTACTGGATTAATAAGATAAGTAACAATTAACAATTAACAATGAAGGATGAAGAGCCTAGGGGATTTTCTAAAAAATTATAATAAGAAATTACTAAGTAATTTCATCCTAAATTGTTAACTGTCAATTCAAATAGGGAATTTATAGTGGGAACTTTGCAATGCACAATGCACAATGCACAATTAAATTTTTATGTTATAGTTTATATTACAAAGAAAATGCAATATTGGCAATACAATTTAATTGTGTATTGTGAACTGTACAGTTATTATTAAAAGGGGTGAGAATTGATGATAGAAGTAACAGGAATGAACCAGCAACAATTCGTATTAAATGCTGACCATATTGAAAAACTTGAGGAAGTACCTGAAACGATAATTACATTGACTAATGGCAGAAAATATATAGTACTAGAAAGTATACAGGAAGTAAAAAATGCTGTTATACAATATAAAAACAAAATTTTTACATATAAAGTATAAATCATTATAAAATTAGGTAATTGAAAGGTTTCAAATAGTAAGGAGAGATACTAATGGCTTTAGGAAAAGGAAGAGGAAAAGAAAAAGATAATGAAAAAGTCGAAAATGGTGGTAAAAGTAATAAAGGTATTATGGTAATTTTATTTGTTTTGGGATTATTGGTATTAGGTGTAGCAGCTGCTGGTGGAACATATTTATTTCTTAAACAAAAAAGTACTGTAGATTCACAAGCAGTTGTTGTTGAAAACACATATATGGATTTAGATGAATTCACAGTTAATTTAGCTGATGAAGGCGGAAAAAGATATTTTAAGGGGCAAATATCTTTAGGGTATGATAAGACTAAAACTAAACTGACAGATGAATTAACAACTAATCAAGTAGTGATAAGAGATGATATTATATTTTATTTTAAAAGTATAAAAGCTGACTATCTAAATAATGTAGCTAATAGGGATGCAATAAAGAAGCAATTGATTGATGCTATTAATAAAGATTTAACAAAAGGTAAAATTACTGATGTAAGATTTAAAAGTATGATAATTCAGTAGGAGTAATAAAATGAATTTTGAATTTTTGGCAATGATTGGACAACTTATTTTAGCTTTAGCAGTAACCTTGGGATTAATGTTTTTAAGCTTTAAAGTGATGGGATCAAAACTTAATTCTATTAATAATAACAAATATATTAGAATTATTGAGAGAGTTCAAGTAACAAAGGACAATGCTATATTAATAGCTAAGATTGGAGAAAAAGGATATGTAATGACTAGCACTTCAGGGCATATGGAAAAATTATCAGAATTATCAGAAGAGGAAATCCGTAGTATTGAAGACGATAAGAAAAAAGCAAATGAAGACATAATTAAAAACTATAATCAGTTAATGTTAAAGTCTAAAAAGATTTTTTTAAAGGGATTAAAGAATATAGGATCAAAGGAAGAGAAGCATGAAAAATAAGAAGAGAAAAATTGCATTTACTCTTATGATGGCTATTGGAATAGTAATGTTTGGTACTATACATGCATATGCCGCTCCGAGTAGTACAAGCTTACCACAGTTAAATATATCTCTTGGCGATGGTAGTGGAACACCTCAAGATTATGCATCAAGTATTAAAATCTTGATATTTTTTACAATTATATCATTATTGCCGTCAATAGTAATAATGATGACAGCTTTTACAAGAATAATTGTAGTATTTTCATTTCTTAAAAGTGCAATGGGAGTACAGCAGGCTGTTCCAAATCAAATTTTAACAGGATTGGCAATATTTTTGACTCTATTTATTATGCAGCCTGTTTATACTCAAATAAATACAAATGCAATACAACCGTATTTGGAAAATAAAATCACTCAAGAGCAAGCATATGAAGAAGCTTCGAAACCATTAAAAGAGTTTATGTTAAAACAAACAAGGCAAGATGACTTGAAGCTGTTTATTGATATTAGCGGAGTTGATCAAACTAATTTAACAAAAGAAAATGTATCGTTCACCAGTTTGATTCCTGCTTTTGCAATAAGTGAATTAAAAACAGCATTTCAAATAGGATTTTTGATTTATCTACCTTTTCTTATAATAGATATTGTAGTATCAAGTTTATTGATGTCCATGGGTATGATGATGTTACCACCAACAATGGTGTCATTGCCATTTAAATTAATATTATTTGTAATGGTAAATGGATGGTATTTATTAGTGAAATCTTTAATACAGAGTTTTATGTGAGGTGAAATGGTATGACACAAACAATGCTTAATGCAGTAATTAAAGATACATTAATAACAGCAGCAAAGGTATCAGCGCCTATATTAATAACAGTTCTTGTAGTGGGATTAGTTATAAGTATTTTTCAGGCAACAACTCAAATACAGGAACAAACATTAACTTTTATTCCTAAATTGATTGGTGCAGCCGTTGTTGGGATTTTTTTAGGTCCCTGGATGCTTGAAACAATTATGTCTTTTACCAATAGAATCTTTGATTTAATTACAAGGGTTGTTACATAAGGAGGTAAGACAGCGTGATAGATACAGCATACTTTCTTGCATTGTTTTTAATTTTTTTGAGGATAACTTCATATTTTGTTGCTGTTGAAATATTTTTTCCATCAGGGACACCACAAGTTATGCAAGGAGTATTTGCACTTATACTTTCGTTTGGAATAGTATCAGGTATAGATTATTCTGCATCAATGAATTCAATAGATAATAACTATATTATAGTGTTTTATGCATTAAGTGAAATAATGACAGGATTAATATTAGGATATACAACTAATTTAATTTTTCAAGCAGTAAAGTTTGCAGGGGCATGGATGGATATTCATGCAGGTTTTTCAATGGTATCTATATTAGATCCAGCAAGTAATACAACATCGACTATGTTTGGAAATTTATCTTATTTTGTTTCACTGGTATTCTTTTTTATTATAGATGGACAGCATACAGTTATAAACATGTTAGTTGAAAGTGTAAAGATAATACCAATTGGAAGAACTATAGTTTATCAAGAAACTTTAATGGGAGTTATGGAAACTATTTTTAATTTCTTTACATTAGGTGTTAAAGTTGCAATACCTATGGTACTGATAATTGTAATAACAGATCTATGCCTTGGATTAATTTCAAGGACAGTACCAACAATTCCAATTATGATTTTTGGTGTACCTATAAAAAATTTATTAGGAGTTACTACATATATTATACTATTACCATTGATGCTAAAGTTAATTGGTACAGCTATATATAATTTACCGAATATTTTGCGCGATATAATAAATTTAGTGCCAGCAGTTCCATTGGCTTTAATTTTTGCAGGTGATGATAGAACAGAACAGGCTACGCCTAAGAAAAAATCAGATTCTAGGAAAAAAGGGCAGATAGCTAGAAGTAAAGATGTTTCAGTTGCAATAACAATGGTTGTTTGTACAATACTAATATCTACTTTGTGGGGAATGTTAACAAATGGGTTTAAAGATGTATTAATATATTTTTTACAATTTCCTATGTTAAAGGATTTTAATCAAGGTTCCCTTTCAAATATAGGACTTACAGTAATTATGAAAGTGGCTAATTACTTATTACCTTTTGCATTACCAATAATGGTTGGTGGTATTGTTGCAAGTTTGCTTCAAACAGGATTTTTAATAACTATGGAACCATTAAAACCTTCTTTTGGCAAGTTAAATCCTATAACAGGAATGAAAAACATGTTTTCTAAAAGAAGTATTGTAAGTTTAGGCAAAAATTTACTGGTAATATCTATAGTTTCAATTATAGCTTATAAATATATTTTAGGAAATTATCAAAGCATATTAGGAATTTCTAACCTTTATTTACCTTCATTAAGTGAAGAAGTTAAAAATTTAGTGGTAGGAGTTTTTAAGCAAATAAGTATAGTTCTTTTTATTATTGCAGCTATAGATTATTTTCTTCAAGTTAGAATGCATAATAAAGAAATGAGAATGACTAAACAGGAGATTAAAGATGAATATAAGCAATCAGAAGGAGATCCGCAACTAAAAGGAAAAATTAAGCAGAGGCAGAGAGAACTTGGAATGAAAAGAATGATGTCCTCTGTTGCTAATGCTACGGTTGTAATAACTAACCCTACCCATTTGGCTATAGCTTTGAAATATGAAGAAGGTGGAAATATGGAAGCACCTAAGGTGGTAGCTAAAGGAGCAGACTATGTTGCACTTAGAATAAAAAGTTTAGCTAAAGAATGTGAAATTCCAGTTATTGAGAATAAGCCCCTAGCAAGACTTATGTACGATAGGGTGGAAATAGATGATGACATACCCCAAGATTTATATCAAGCAGTTGCAGAAGTTTTAGTTGTAGTGATGAAGCTTAAAAAGAAATAAATTTGGTTAATTAAGTTTTTAATGTCTAAGAAGGAAAAACTCGATTAAACAAGAATATAATAAATATAAAAATTATACTTACAAATGAGATTGGGTAATTTTAGAATGGGAGGTTTGAGTTTTGGAGTTTGGCGGCAAAAGTCTAAATGTAAAGAATAATTTAGATGTACTTGTAGCATTTGGTGTTATAACTATAGTTTTAATGATTATAATTCCATTGCCAAAACAACTTATAGATTTACTTTTAGCTTTAAATATAACATTTTCTATAGTTATAATATTGATTACAATGTTTACAACTAATGTATTACAACTTTCAGTCTTCCCTACTTTATTACTAGTTACTACATTGTTTCGGTTAGCACTTAACATATCATCTACACGATTAATACTTATCGATGCAGATGCAGGAACAATTATTACGGCTTTTGGTAATTTTGTTATACGGGGGAACTACGTAGTTGGTATTATAATATTTTTAATTATATTGGTAATACAATTTATGGTTATTACTAATGGTGCTGGAAGAGTTGCAGAAGTATCTGCAAGATTTACACTTGATGCTATGCCAGGTAAACAAATGAGTATTGATGCAGATTTAAATTCTGGATTAATTGATGAAGCAACAGCAAAGCAGAAAAGAAAAGATCTTCAATCAGAAGCAGATTTTTACGGGTCTATGGATGGTGCATCTAAATTTGTTAAAGGTGATGCTATAGCAGCGATTATAATCACTATTATAAACATAATAGGTGGAATGATAATTGGAATAATACAAAAGAATATGAGTGCAGCGACAGCAGCACAAACATATACTATTTTATCTGTTGGTGATGGTCTTGTCAGTCAAGTTCCAGCACTACTTATATCAACAGCTTCAGGTATTTTGGTAACACGTTCAGGCAGTTCTGAAAATTTAGGAAATACATTATCGGCTCAGTTAACAGGTTTTCCTATAGCAACAGGAATTGCAAGTGCTATAATGTTATTTTTAGGAATTGTACCTGGTATGCCTAAGATTCCATTTTTTGCAGCATCTTTGGCAATGGGGACATTAACTTATTTACTTTATAAAGATGCGGCTGCTAAAGAAATAAAGGAGTTTGTATCAGAAGAGGAAGAAATTATTCAAGCAGAACGTAAAGAACCAGAAAATGTTATGAATTTAATTTCCGTAGAACCAATGGAAGTGGAAATAGGTTATGGTCTTATTCCACTTGCAGATGAGGCTTCAGGAGGAGATTTACTTCAAAGAATTGCGTCTGTTAGAAGACAATGTGCTATAGAAATGGGAATTGTGGTTCAACCAATAAGAATTAGAGATAATCTTCAACTTAAAACTAATGAGTACATAATAAAAATTAGAGGAACTATGGTTGTTTCTTCAGAATTGATGCCAAGTATGCTGCTTTGCATGGATCCGACTGGAGAAAATTCAGATATACCAGGAATAAAAACCGTTGAACCAACTTTTGGTCTTCCTGCGGTTTGGATTAATAAGGATCAAAGAGAAGAAGCAGAAATTAAGGGATTAACAGTAGTTGATCCAACAACAGTTATGGTAACACACTTAACTGAAACTATAAAAAATCATTCTTATGAATTACTTGGAAGACAAGAGGTTAAACTGATTGTTGAAAATGCAAAAGAAAAATATAGTGCAGTTGTTGAAGAACTAATACCAGACTTATTAACAATTGGAGAACTTCAAAAAGTCTTACAAAATTTACTTAGAGAAAAAGTACCAATTAAGGATATTGCTACAATAATGGAATCCTTAGCTGATAACTCAAAGAACACTAGAGATTTGGAAGTTTTAACTGAATATGTTAGATTTGCATTAGCCAGAACTATTTGTAATCAAATAGTTGATGAAAATAGGACAATTACGGTGGTAACCTTAGAACCTAGTATAGAAGATATAATAGCTAATAATACACAAAAATCTGTACAAGGATCTTTCCCAACAGTAGATCCAGATACAACTACTAGGATACTTACAGGGATTAAAAATACTGTTGAATCAGTCTATTTTTATAATAATCAGCCAATTGTATTGGTTTCTCCAAATATAAGGCCTGTGTTTAGAAAATTAATTGAAATGGTATTTCCGCATATTATGGTGCTCTCCTTAAATGAAGTACCAAATGATGTTCAAATTAATAGTGAAGGAGTCATAAGAATTTAGATGATTATAAAAAAATATCTTGTGAAAGACATGAATGAGGGATTGACAAGGATTAGATATGAATTGGGGAAAGATGCTATTATTATAAGCCAAAGAAAAGTCAGGAAGCCTGGCTTTAAGGGTTTATTTTTAAAAAAGGTACTGGAAGTTACAGCAGCTGTTGAAAATTCAACTGATCGCGAAAAGGAAAATAAAAGTTTAAAACAAGATAGGAATTATTATAAAGAAAAAGATGAAGACGAAGATTTTAAAAATTCACTAGAAAGTATAAAAAAGCTAATGCAAGATGAGGTGTTATTTACTCAAGACAAAGTAAAATCTATCGAACAAAAAAAGATTGATACGCTACAGGATAAAATATTAGAGCATAATTATAAGGTGGAAAAGGAAACGCCAAAAAATGATTATAAAATAAGTAAGGAAAGTTTTGGGGAATCTGAGAAAGATGCTGAAAAAATACAGTCTATAAAGAGTGCAGGCAGAGAAAACAAGGATTTAGAAGCTATACATAAAGAAGTAAGTGAATTAAAAAATTTATTAAACAAAGTAATAAAAACTGATTCCAATTGGGAAAATTCCAATAGTCTTTTGCAGGAAAAGTTAAAGCATTTAGATATTGATGAAGAACTTCAAGAGGATATTATCAATGAAATTGCTAATTCAGATATCGATGAGATTGAGGCTTTAAGAGATGTTTTTGAAAGAGATATTTTAGTATCAAGACAAAATTTAAGTGGTCGCGTTGTGCTAGTTGGGCCTACAGGAGTAGGAAAAACAACTACGATAGCAAAACTTGCAGGAAGACTTGCACTTGTTGAAAGAAAGAAAGTTGGTTTAATAACTGTAGATACATATAGAATTGGGGCTATAGAACAACTTAAAACTTATGCTGAAATTATGAATATTCCATTTAAAGTAGTAATAACCATGAAAGAAATGGAGGCTGCAATTGAAGACATGAAGGAGTGCGATGTTATACTTATAGATACAACTGGAAGAAGTAGTAAAAATGCTATGCAAATTTCAGAACTTAGAGCTTTTGTTCAGAAGGCTAATCCTAATCATGTTAATATGGTAATAAGTGCTACTACTAAAAATAGTGATATAAAAAGTATACTAAGAGGTTATGCTGAACTTGAATATAACAATATTATTATTACAAAACTTGATGAAACTACTGTATATGGATCTTTATATAATATAGCCAAGTTTTCCAATAAGCCAGTTAGCTTTGTAACAACAGGACAAAATGTTCCTGATGATATATTGGTTCCTACAAAAGAAGAAATTACAAGTTTCATCCTAGGGGAGGAAATTTTATGCTAGATCAAGCTGAAGCTTTACGAAAATTAATTAATGAAGAAGAAAGTAGGAATACTACCACTAAAATTATTACAGTAACTTCAGGTAAAGGCGGGGTGGGAAAAAGTAATTTTGTTGTAAATCTAGCTATAACGCTTCAGAATAAAGGAAAAAAAGTCTTAATATTTGATGCGGATTTAGGAATGGGAAATGATGATGTATTGATGGGATTATATCCCAAGCACAATATCTTTGATATAGTATTTACCGGGCTCGAAATAAAGGATATAATTGTAGAAGCAACTAATGGAGTGAATTTAATTCCAGCTGGATCCGCGCTAAGTAAAGCTCAAGATCTAAATGAAAGTCAAAGGGAAAGTTTTCTGAAAAAACTTGAAACTTTAGATGAGTATGATTATATATTAATGGATACAGGAGCGGGGGTTAATAGAGATGTACTATCGTTTATTGCGGCTTCTGAAGAATTAATTATTATAACTACTCCTGAACCGACCTCTTTGACAGATGGATATAGCCTAATTAAAGCAACGGACCACTATAAACTAAAAACTAAAGCAAAAATTGTAGTTAATAAAGCGTTCACTAAAGAAGAAGGCGAAGAAACCTTTAGAAAATTTGATAGGGCTGTTAGCAAGTTTTTGAAAATAAATATTGAATATTTGGGGTGTATACTGGAAGATAAGAAATTAGTTCAAAGCGTAAGGCAACAAAAACCTTTTGTGGTATTGTATCCTAATTGTAATGCTTCTAATGATATAGAAAATATAGCAATGAAGCTTATGGGGCAAGAAGAGAATTCTTCAAGTGGGGCAAAAGGATTGTTTAAAAGATTATTCAATATTTTTTCGTAGGAGGGCTAAAAAGTGAATAATTTAAACCTAGAAGTTAATGACCGAATTGAAGTAATGTCACAGGAAAAGGCATATAAAGCACTAATTCTGGATATAGATGAGGAATTTATAACGGTAAATTTACCAGTATGTAATGGAGAGTACTTAATTTTAGATAAAGGTGAAGTTATAGTGATTAATTCTTCCGTAGATGAGGGCGGATGCTATAGTTTCTCTTGTAAGATAATTTCAAGAGGTAAAGAGGGAAATATCATATATTATAAAATGTCCAAACCTTTTAATGTGACTAAAATACAAAGAAGAAACTCTTTTAGAGTTGAATTAATAAAGGAAGTAGAATATAAGATAATTACTGGTGCGAAAGAAAACGACATTGATGGGATACCTTATAAGAATGGATTAATGGTAGACTTAAGTGCTGGTGGTGCAAAACTTAAAATAAAAGAACCAATAAAGTTAGAAGAATTAGTTTTATTAAATCTAAAATTAAATAACATTGAATGTGAAATTAAATGTGAAATTGTAAGGATTGATAATACTCCAGATAAAGAGATATTATGTGGATTGAAATTTATAGATATTCTACCAGTGCAGACTGAAAAGATTATTAAAGAACTATTTGAGATAATAAGAAGGCGAAGGGCTAATTTGTAGATTTTAAATGTGTATTAGGTGTCAAAGATACGAGAGAAAATGGGGAGGTAATAAAGGGTATGCAGCCGTTGAGAAGTGATGTTGATGGAAAAGAGCAAATAGTACAAGAATATATTCCACTAGTAAAGTATATTGCCTCAAGAGTTATGTTTGGTAAAAACAAGTATATGGAGTATGAAGATTTAGTTAGTTATGGCATGATTGGACTTATGGATGCTTTTAATAAGTTTGACAATACCAAAGGTATGAAATTTTCATCTTATGCATCCATAAGAATTAAGGGTGCTATGATAGATGAATTGAGAAAAAATAGACCTATATCTAAAGGAGCTATGGATAAATTAAATAAATACAATAAAGCAATTGACAATTTGCAAATTGAGTTATTAAGAGAGCCTACAAATGATGAAATAGCAAAGCATTTACAAATATCATCAAGTGAAGTGGCGGAGATTGAAAATTGCATAAATTATATTTCCATGGTGTCATTAGAAAATGTGATTTATTCAGATGAGGAAGATGTTAATCTTATTGGAATTATAGAAGATAAGAATAGTCCAAGTCCGGATACATATTTGCAGGATAAAGAGCAGCTGGAGATTTTAACTAAGGCAATTGAGTTACTTAAAGAAAAAGATAGAACAATACTAAATCTTTATTATTACGAAGGTCTAACCTTAAAGGAAATAGGTACAGTATTAAGTGTATCTGAATCTAGAGTTTGTCAATTACATAGTAGAGCTATCAGTAGTTTAAGAGAATGTATGAAAAAACTACATTACATATATTAACCGAGGTGTTTTATGCCATTAATATTATTAGTAATAGGATTAGGTTTAATAATATATAATTATCGTGCTATCAAGAAAGAAGAAAAAATGAAGCAAGGCAAAAATGAGTTGGGTATTTCTTTTAAAAGAGTGTTTGAAGATAATAAAGAAGAATTAGATGATTACAAGATAGAAATTGGCAGTCTAAGAAAAGATATAGCTGAAAGTCTTACTGAATTGCAAGAAGAAATTTTAGAAATAAAAAATAATGTAAATATGCTTAAGAAAAATGAAAAATTATTCGAAAATAAAGAAGATATAGCAAATATTTATTTTTCAGATGATGAATACAATAATGAAGATGATAATTTAACCGAAGGCAGTGATGAAACTTCTAAAGTTAATTCTGAAGTAGATGCAGATCTACAGGAGGATTTTGAAATGAACGCTGGAGTGGTATCAGAAATTGACTTTTCAGAACAATTAAACAGCAGTAAGACACAAAATATAAGAAAACTTTTAGAAGATGGATTTACAGAAGAGAAAATATGTCATGAATTATCTGTTAGCAAGGGGGAAGTACTATTAGTAAGAGGTTTATTCAAAAAATAAGAAATAAAATATTGTTTTTAATGGATAAAAAGATTTTATTAGGAATAGGAATAGGACTTGTCTTAGGAGTTGCATGTATGTTTTGGTATAAATATACCGTAAATATGTCAGATAGTCAAATAGAAGAAAAAGCAAGAGGATTAGGCATGATTTACCCAAGTGAAAGTAAATCAATCTTAAAGGGAGGGGAATAGTATTGATAAGAGGATTTTATACTTCTGTTTCAGGGTTAATAGCACTTCAAAACGATCAGGAAGTAGTTACTAATAATATTGCTAATATAAATAATACAGGATATAAAAAGCGCGAACTTACAGAAAGTAGCTTTGATAATGTTATGATATCTAATAGACAAAAGCTTTTAGGTGATAAAAATGTTAGAAATAATATTGGAGATTTGAGCCTAGGGGTAAAAGTTAACGATGTACAAACAATATTTACTCAAGGAACAATTAAATCTACAGATAATATGACGGATTTTGCTATAGATGGAAGAGGTTTTTTTGTTGCTCAAAATGGGAATCAAGAAGTTTATACAAGAGATGGAAATTTTAAGGTTAACCAACAAGGTTATCTAATAACAAATGATGGAAGTGAAGTTTTAGGAATAAATAACACTACAGGGGCTAAAGAACCGATATATGTGGGGAATTCAAAGTTTTCTTTAGATGAGGAAAATAATATCAATATTGATGGTATTGGTGCGGCAGATAAATTGCTAACTGCTGATTTTCAAAACTATGATTCAATGAAGCCACTTGGTGAGAATTATATAAGTCAGCAAAATCCTGTTTATAATGCCACTGTTCATGTAAAACAAAATTATCTTGAAGGTTCAAATGTTGATCCTACAGGAGAAATGGTAAAACTTATGGAAATAAAGAGGCAATTTGAAACAAATCAAAAGTTTGTAAAAATGCAAGATGATACAGTGCAAAAAGCTGCAAATGACTTAGGACGTGTTTAGAAACATGCAGATTACTTAGGAGGTAAAACTATGTTGAACATTTTTGCTACAGCAAAAAGTGGAATGAGTGCATATCAGGAAAAGCTTGATTACCTTTCAAATGATTTAGCAAATACTGATACAATAGGTTATAAGAGTACAGATATAGGTTTTAAGGATCTTTTATCTGAATCATTAGATAGGAATGGAACTCCACTAGTAAATAAAACAGCAGTAAGTGGAACTGGAGTAAAACTTGGTGAAGACTATGCAACAAATAGTGAAGGCAATATTAAAACAACAGGTAAACAAACAGATTTAGATATAAATGGAGATGGGTATTTTGCTCTTACGCAATCTGATGGAAGTATAGTGTATACTAGAGATGGAAATTTTCAAATTGATTCTAATGGAACGCTAGCAAGTTCAAATGGAGATAAAGTATACATTCAATATGAAAATGGTTTTTCTGAAGGAAATCCAGAATTAAAAAGTGATAATATATCAATTGATAGTAATGGTGGAATAACTGTGAAAAATGGTGGGCAAGATGTAAAGATTGGTACCATTCCTATATTTACAGCAATAGGAGATAAAAGTTTTATACATATAGGCAATAATTGTTTTACACCAAGTTCAGGTGCACAAGTAACATTAAGTAATAATTATAGTATAATACAAGGAGCATTAGAAGGTTCAAATGTAAATACTACTGATGTGTTTTCAGATCTTATTGTGACGCAGAGAGCGTTTCAGCTTAATTCAAAAGCAATGACAGTAGCAGATGATCTATGGAGTATGGTAAATAGTATGAGAAGCTAAATTAGTGACAAGTAATAAGTTATAAGTGATAAGTTGAGGTAGAAATCTCTTTTTTTGAAAAGCCGTAGGTTTTTCTTCCTTAATTTGTCACTTGTAATTTATAACTTGTCACTTAGCATTTATTGAGCTAGATTTTAAGTAAAATTTAAAAGAATAATCTTTATTATAATTCTATAATTTCACTGAAATTAATTTAGTCTTTACATAAATTAATTTTAAAAGTACAATAAATATGTATAAAAAGATTATAGGAGGAATTATTTTGGAAAATGTAGTTTATGTAACTGGACATAAAAATCCTGATTCAGATTCTATTTGCGCTGCATATGGTTATGCAGAGTTTAAAAATAAAGCTAGTAACCTTCCTGCTGTACCAGTTAGACTTGGAAATGTAAATCAAGAAACACAATTTATTTTAGATTATTTTGGTGTTAAAGCTCCAAGACTATTAGAAACAGTTAGGCTTAAAGTGGAAGATTTAGAAATTGATACAATGGAAGCAATACCAGGCAACTATTCTTTAAAGATGGCATGGAATATCATGAGAGATAATCATATTAAATCTTTACCAGTAGTTGATGATAATGGGATATTAATAGGAATTCTTTCTATTTCAAATTTAACATCAGCGTACATGGACATAGGAGATAATGATATTTTAGCAAAAAGTAAAACATCTATAGAGAATATTTTAGATACACTTTCTGCTACCAGCATATACATAAATGAAGAGTGTAAAGTATTTAAAGGAAAGATAGCTGTTACAGCAATGCAGCCGGAAAGCTTAAAAGAAATTGTTGATGAAGGTGACATTGCTATTGTAGGAGACAGACCAGATGTACAAGAAGCTCTAATTGATATAAAAACTTCATTAATTATAATAACAGGTTCCCATGAACTTGCAGGAAATTTACTTTCAAAAGCTAAGGAAAATGGTGTTACTATTATAAGTACACCACATGATTCTTTCACGGCTTCAAGATTATTAATTCAAAGTATACCAGTAAGTTATGTTATGGCTACTAAGGATTTAATATCATTCTCTAAGGATGAGTTAGCTGACGATATTAAGGATGTTATGGCTGAAACTAGATATCATAGCTATCCTGTAGTTGATGAAGAAGGAAAAGTTATTGGAACAGTTTCAAGATATCATTTAATTTCGAACCATAAGAAAAAAGTTATACAAGTGGATCATAACGAAAGAGGGCAATCAGTTGACGGATTAGAAGAAGCAGAAGTTATTGAAATTATAGATCATCATAGAGTTGCAGATATTCAAACAAGCAATCCTATCTTCTTTAGAAATGAACCGTTAGGAAGTTCTTCAACTATAGTCGCTAAAAGTTATTTTGAGCTTGATATGATACCATCTAAAGAAGCAGCTGGATTATTATGTGGAGCTATAATTTCAGATACACTATTGTTTAAGAGCCCAACTTGTACAGAACAAGATAGAATAGTGTGTAAAAAATTGGCGGAAATAGCCGGGATTTCAAGTATAGAAGAATTTGCTAAAGAGATGTTTAAAGCAGGAACTTCTTTAAAAGGAAAGAGTGTAGCTGAAATATTTAATCAAGACTTTAAGCCTTTTACAATGGGAGATTATAAGGTTGGGGTAGCTCAAGTTAACACAATGGATATTGATGGATTCATGCCATTAAAAGATGAAATGCTAAGTTTTATGAATAATGAAGCAGATAAAAAAGGTTATGATGTGGTAATGCTACTACTAACTGATATATTAACTGAAGGTTCACAAGTACTAGTTGCAGGTGAAAGAGTTGACTTTGTTGAAAAGACTTTTAATGTAGAATTAAAAGATTCAATGGCATTTTTACCTGGAGTATTATCAAGAAAGAAACAAGTAATTCCGCCGCTTACAAATGTGATTAATTCGATGAAATAATTAATTCAGTTAAGAGTTAAGAGTTAATGATGAAAGCCAGAGGCTTTCTTTGAATTATTTGTAATTAAAAAATGGTGCCTCAAAATTATAGAAGATAATTTTGAGGGGCTTTTTTTAATGTCAAAAAAAGTATAAAAATTATGAGTTTCAAAACCTGGCGATATTAATGCTTATGGGATTATTAAATGGTGAATAATGAATAATTAAGGAAGAAAAGCCTTGGGCGTTTCAAAAAAATTATTTAAAAGAAATTACGTAGTAATTTCTACCGCAACTCTTAACTCTTAACTCTTAACTCTTAGCTGAAAAAAGGTGAAAAGATTTAATTTGTGCTACGCACTTTTTTAAAATGTGAGATGATTTAATTTGTGCTATGGCACTTAAAAAAAGGTGCATAACTTTTATATAGAAAAATATATATAGTGTATAAAGTTCTATATAGGAGGAAAAGTTGTGATACAGGAAAAAGAATTGACATCTGGTCTTAGCACTAAGGAAGCCGAAAAGAGAATTAGGAACTTTGGACTTAATGAATTAAAGCACCATAATAAAACTTCAGCAATGAAAATATTCTTATCTCAATTTAATGATTTTATTGTATGGGTGTTAATTGCAGCTACTATAATTTCAGGAGTGATTGGGGATAGAGCAGATGCTATTACAATACTTATAATAATTATCATCAATGCAATATTAGGTTTTGTTCAAGAATTTAGAACTGAAAAATCTCTTGAAGCATTAAAAGAGTTAGCAGCACCTACATGTAAAGTATTAAGGGATTCAAGTATAAAGATTATAAATTCCATTTATTTAACAATAGGTGACGTTGTTATTTTAGAAGCTGGAGACAGGATACCTGCTGATGGCTTTTTTATTGAAAGTTCAGGAATAGTTGTCGATGAATCATTACTAACTGGAGAATCAGTTGGCGTAAATAAAGAATCAAGTCAGCATAAAATTAATTCCAAAGAATCAAAAAAAAGTAATGAAGGCTTTATGGGGACTACGGTTGTAAAGGGAAAAGGATTGTTTAAAGTGGACTGTATAGGCATGAATACTGAGATGGGAAAAATAGCCGATTTAATTCAAAATATTGAAGAAGAAAAGTCTCCTTTAAATAAAAAGTTAGATTCACTTGGCAAAATACTAGTTGTTATTTGTATTATAATATGTGCTGTTGTTACCATAATGGGGATAATAAGAGGAAATGATATAACAGAGATGTTTTTACTTGGAGTCAGTCTTGCTGTTGCTGCAATTCCAGAAGGATTAGCAGCTATAGTTACAGTTTCATTAGCTCTTGGAGTATCTAGGATGCTTAAGAAAAATGCCCTTGTAAGAAAATTACCAGCAGTAGAAACTTTAGGATGCACATCTGTAATATGTTCAGATAAAACAGGAACATTAACTCAAAACAAAATGACAGTAAAAGAAGTCTATTTAAATGGCAGAATTCACGAGCTTGAAAAGGAAAAGCTAAATGATTATTCAAAATTTATGAAAGCTCTTATATACTGTAATGATTGCAATTATGATTTTACTAAAAAGAAAATGAGTGAAGCTCTTCATGGAGATCCAACAGAAACAGCATTAGTAAATATGTTCTTCGGTGATACAAAGGAGCTTGAACGTTTTGTGGGCAAGGCTAATAGAGTGTTTGATATTCCATTTGATTCAACTAGAAAGATGATGTCAGTTATAGTTAAAGAAGATGGAAACGAAACTTGTTATGTAAAAGGTGCTCCAGAAAGGTTAATAGAAAAATGTGATTTTATACTAGAAAATAATAAACTTAAACCGTTCACATATCAAAAGAAAAGGCAAGTAATAGATTTTATTACAGCTATGTCATCTAGAGCATTAAGATGCATAGCTGCAGCTTATAAGGAAGAGCATTTAACTAGAAGTGAAAAGTTAGAACAAAATTTGATTTTTTTAGGGGTAGCAGGAAGTATAGACCCTCCAAGGGAGGAAGCTGGAGATGCAGTTTTAAAATGCAAACTTGCAGGAATAAAACCTATTATGATAACAGGAGATCATCAAAATACTGCTTTAGCAATAGCAAAATCTCTAAATATATGCAATACAGCAGAACAGGTTATGACAGGTGCGGAAATTGAAGAAATAAGCGATTTAGAATTAGAAGGAAGAATAAAAAAAATCAGAGTATTTGCAAGAGTGTCACCTAACCATAAGTTAAGAATTGTAAGAGCTTTCAAGAAAAAAGGTAATATTGTTGCAATGACAGGTGATGGTGTAAATGATGCACCAGCTATTAAAGAGTCAGATATAGGTGTTGCAATGGGAATTTCGGGCACAGATGTAACTAAGGAAGCATCATCTATGATTCTTATGGATGATAACTTTTCCACTATAGTTGCCGCAGTAGAAGAGGGAAGAATAATATATGATAACATAAGAAAGTTTATAAGGTATTTATTATCTTGTAATCTCGGAGAAGTATTAACGATGTTTTTAGCAACAGTTTTTTATTTACCTAATCCACTAAGCCCAATACAAATTTTACTTGTAAATTTAGCTACAGACGGACTTCCAGCTATAGCACTTGGAGTCGATCCACCAGAGCAAGATATAATGAGGCAACAACCAAGAGAAAAGAAAGAAAGTATATTTGCAAGAGGATTAGTTGAAAAAATAATAATTAGAGGTTCGTTAATAGGATTGTGTACGTTATTATCATTTATGGTTGGAAGATATTATAAAATGAATTTGGAAACATGCAGGACTTTGGCATTATGTACCTTAGTAATGTCTCAACTTATACATGTATTCGAATGTAGATCAGAAAGGCATTCTATATTCCAAATAAAATTATTTACAAATCCATATTTAGTTGGTGCTGTTCTAATATCAGTAATACTAATTTGTTCAGTGCTATATGTACCATTTTTACAAGAGGTATTCCATACCGTAGCATTATCACTTAATCAATGGCTAATAGTAATATTCTTTTCTGGGATAATAGCATTTATTAATAGCGTTTACTTATTGATTAAAAGTAAGTAAATGAATGATGAATGATTAATTATTCATCAAAAAAAGGGCGTTAGCCCTTTTTTATCTTCTCATCATGTTATTTGCTTGTTGACGTGACTTTTTTAATTGACTGTGATCTATTGGAACCAAATCTTTTTTCGTTGTTAGATTTAATAAATTCATAATTTGAACTTCTTGTGAATTTCCCTTTTTACTTTCCTTATCACCTGTAACACCCATAACAATAACTTTGTTTCCCTGTTTTACAGCGATGAATTCAGGTTTCTTAAACCATCTATTTTTTTTATACCAGCATTTAACAACCTTCTTGCCAACTTCAGGTTTAATAACCATCTCAACCATTAATCTATTGAAGATAATGTAACTCTTTTCTATAAACTTTACAGATAAAACGGTTCCAGATAAGCTTGTAATTCTGTCACCATATTTCTCCATATAAGCATTTTGGAAATAGTTACCGAACTTGCTGCTTAATTTTTCCTTAAGACTCATAAAAATTACTCCTTTACATAAAAATATCGCTAATAACGCTATTATACTTAAAACACTTAATTATTATACCATATGTTTGATATAGTGTGGATAATTATTTAGAGAAAAATTAAATAAGTGGGATGACTTAAGGTTCCAAACACATTTTTATGTATTTGCTATTTAATAATTTTATTGGTTATAATAGAATATGTAAATTAAAAACCAATAATGGGGTGGAATATAAAATGGAAAATAGAATATTACATGTAGATATGGATGCTTTTTTTGCATCTGTTGAGCAAAGGGACAATCCAGAACTTAGAGGTAAGCCTGTTATTGTTGGGGGAGTGAGTGAAAGAGGCGTTGTATCAACTTGCTCTTATGAGGCAAGAAAATTTGGTGTTCATTCAGCTATGCCAATATTTATTGCTAAGGAAAAATGTCCTAATGGAATTTTTGTTTCAGGAAGGTATGGTAAATACGTTAAGGTTTCACAAGAAATATTTAAAATATTTAATGAAGTAACTCCCTTAGTTGAACCTGTATCAATTGATGAAGGATTTTTAGATTTATCTCAAGGGAATATTAAAGACGGAATTGAAGCTGCAAGATATATAAAAAATAAGGTATTTAGAGAAATTGGATTAACATTATCAATTGGCATATCTTATAATAAGTTTTTAGCAAAACTTGCTTCTGACTGGAATAAACCAAATGGAATTAAGGAAATAAAAAAAGAGATGCTTCCAGATATACTATTTCCTCTTCCTGTATCTAAAATTCATGGTTTGGGAAAAGTATCAGTTGCTAAATTAAATAATATAGGAATATATTCTGTAAAAGATTTATACAACATGCCAAAAGAATTTTATGTAGAGTACTTTGGTAAAAATGGCATTGATATTTACGATAGAATTAGAGGTATTGATAATAGGAAAGTTGAGATAATCCATGAAAGAAAGTCTGTTGGAAAAGAAAAGACTTTAAAATTTGATACAAAAAATAAAGAAGAGTTATGTGAATATTTAAAAGAATTTTCTTTTGAGATAGAAGAAGTTTTAAATAGAAAGAATATTATGGGCAAAACCATAACTTTAAAATTTAAAACTAAAGATTTCGAAAATCATACGAGAAGTAAAACCTTAAATAACCATATTGGAACGCAAAAAGAAATCTTTAATGTAGCTGAAGAATTGTTAGAAAGTGAAGAACTTAAAGAAGAAGTGAGACTAATTGGTATCAGTATATCTTCATTTAAGGAAACAGAAGTTCAGCAAATGAGTTTATTATAAGTTTAGATATGCATACTAGAATAACAACATGAAAGTTAGAATTATGCGATAACCTACCGAAAGAACTGGTAGTCTTTTTGCTCGGTTGCTATAGAATATACACCTATCCTAATTTATATTTAACTTATACATGGTATATAAAAATAGTACCAAATTTAAGTAAATAGATACATCAGAAATAAGTAACATGTTGTGTGCAGTGTTTCATTAGGAATTTAGATTGTTGTGATTCTTGAACATAAGTTGTTCCAAACAAGTTTGTTCAAAACTTGTTTTTGAGGCAAGCTTTTTGGGCACAACTTATGTTCTTAGAATCACCCATCTAAATTCCTTAGAAACCGAAACACAACATGTTACTTATTTCGGTTAGCTATTGCCTAACCTTAGTTTAAAGTGCATATTCAAGTATAGCTCTTAAAACGCCATGTTCTACATTACTTGCAGCTATGTATTTTCCATATTGCTTCATATCCTCTGGAGCATTTTCCATTACAAAGCTATATTCCGCTTGCGCAAGCATTTCTATGTCATTATAGTAATCGCCTAGTACCATAGTTTCTTCTTTAGATATCTTATCAGCGTCCATTAGATTTTTTAAAGCAAGACCTTTATTAACACCTTTATTTGAAATATCAATCCAGATTTCACCTGAACCTACTACATTTAATCTGTCTTCAAATTTAGGTTTAAATATAGTATTTAGATTTTCTAAAGAATTTTCTAAGTTGCAAATAGTAATTTTAACTATATCATCGGTAACGTTTCTTAAGTCATCTACATGTTCAATACTTGTATAATATTTTTTTATTTCATTTAGATGTTCTTCAGAGCAATTTTCAACATAAGCACAATTAGCGGCGCATAAAACTACTACGTTTCCATCTATTTCTTTTGCAGAGTTAAGTACTTCAGTAACAATATTCTTGTCAATGGTACTTTCATATATTACCTTGTTATTATCAACAACTAAAGCACCATTTTCACATATAAAAGATAAGTATCTCCCAATAGGGCCAAAGTTAGTTTGTAAGGTATAATAAGGCCTTCCGCTAGCAACTACTAATTTAATGTTTTTAGCTCTTACACGATCTAAAATATCAGTAAAGCCAGGTGGCAAATGACCGTTTTCATCTAATAATGTTCCATCCATATCTGTTGCAATTAATTTAATCATAAGAACTCCTTTCAATACTAAAATCTCAAAAATATATCATTTTTAATCATACCACATATTTATATTCTAATAAAGCAATAGAAATTTTACATACATACAAAAGATTTCGATTAATCGATGGAGTTTAATTAATAATTGAAATATGATAATATGGTTATGAAAAGTCACAATTAGCTCAAGAACAACTTAATCATTTTTTAGCAATCAAAAACTTAGCTGTTTGTAGTGATTTTGATAGACCACATAAAAATATAAATAAAACGGTAGTGTAAAGTAAGCTATGAAAAAATAGAAGTAAAAATCAATCTACACTATTAAGTAAAAATGTTTAATTTTACAATTTGTTATTTAATTTTGCGTATGACAAAAGACCTCCGTCGC